>JAYTUA010000053.1:0-9951 GCA_043745015.1 Opitutaceae bacterium
AGCATCGGCCTGCTCGCCGCCGGCATCGCGCACGACCTCAACAACGTCCTCGCCCCCATCCTCATGGCCGCGCCCCTCCTGCGCACCCGCGCCACCGACCCCGGCGATGTGCGGATGCTCCACACCCTCGAGAAAAGCGCCGCGCGCGGCGCGAGTCTCGTCCGCCAGATCCTCAGCTTCGCCCACGGCTCAGGCGAGGCCCTCCGCCTCACGCAGACCAAGCACCTCCTCGACGACATCATCGGCGTCATGCGCGCGAGTTTTCCCAAGTCGATCAGGTTCGAGGAACACGTGCCCAACGACCTCTGCCCCATCCAGGCCAACCCCACGCAGATTCACCAGATCCTCCTCAACCTCTGCGTCAACGCCCGCGACGCCATGCTCCCGCGCGGCGGCACGCTCTCGCTCCGCGCCGAGAACCGCGCGCTCGACCAGCCCGCCGCCGATGCGCTCGAAGCGGCCGACCCCGGGCTGGGCGCGCGCCCCGGCTCGTGGATCGTGCTCGAGGTCGCCGATACCGGCACCGGCATCCCGCCCGAGGTTCTGGCCCGCATCTGGGAACCCTTCTTCACCACGAAGGGCGAGAGCCAGGGCACCGGCCTCGGCCTCTCGACGGTGCGCGGCATCGCGCTCCGCCACGGCGGCTGGGTCACCGTCGACACCAAGGTCGGCCACGGCACCAATTTCCGGGTCTTTCTGCCTGCGGCCGAGGCGGGTGCAACACCCAGACAGGCGTCGGCCAGCACAATTCCTTTCCTCGCTCACGGCCGGGGCGAGCTGATCCTCATCGCGGATGATGAGTCTAGCATCCGCGATCTCGCCATGGCGGTCCTGAGCCGATTCGGTTACCGGGTGCTGGCCGCGGTCAACGGCCGCGAGGCATTGGAGCACTATGCGCTCCGCGCCAGCGATATCGCCCTGGTCATCACCGATTTCGACATGCCTGAGATGGGCGGCCGAGAGCTGGCCGGCGCGATCGCGCGCGTGAATCCCGCGGTGCCGCTGATTTTCATGAGCGGGGAACCGCTGCCTGCCGGGGCCCGCCTGCTGAACAAGCCGTTCACCGCCGAGGAACTGCTCGCTTGCGTTCACAAGGCACTCGAGCCGGCGGCGGAGGCGTGAGACGTTGGCCTGGTCAGCGCGATGTCCTTGCTTGCTCCGGATGTAGGAGGGGCTTTACGCCCCGACAGCTTGGATGCACGTGTGTTTGTCGGGGCGTAAAGCCCCTCCCACATTCAATCCATAAAATTAATCGCTCGGCCTAACTGCCGATGAGCCGGCGGATTTCCTGCAGGAGGGACTGCAGCGGGGCGGTCTTGCTGACGTAGCTGGAGATCTTCCACTTGAGGTTGTCCTCGACGACCTGGGCATCGAACATCACGCCGGTGAGCAAAATCACGGGAGTCTGGGGGAGCAGGAGGCGCAATTGCTCGATGAGGTGCAGGCCGTCGGTCTCCTCCAGCTGGAGGTCGGAGATGATGAGCTGGGGGGCGTCGGCCCCGACAATGCGCTTGGCTTCGAGCGCGGTGCCGGCGGTGCTGACCCGGTAGCCCTGGGCCTGCAGGTATTCCTGGAGCAGCTCAAGGATGGGGAGCTCGTCGTCGATCGCCAGGATATGCTTTCGCGGCGTGCCCGAAGCGGGAACTTCAGGGGAGGGAACGGAGGATGGTCTGGTATCGGGCATGATGGGTCAGGAGGCCAGGGTGTGGAGAACGATTACGCCGCCCACAACCTTGTCGCGATCGCGAAGGGGATTTACACTGAGGCGCACGGGGATCGATTGTCCACTCTTGGTGGTCACAATTGCCGGACGATCACGCAGCTCGTGCCCATCCTTCAGGGTGCGAACCAGGGGGTCAAAGTCCGATTGGGCGAAATCTCCCGGTCTTGGGCTGGGCTGCAGGATGCGAGCCAGGGGTTTGTCGATCAGCTCGACCGGTTCAAAGCCGGTGAGATGGATGGCGGCCGGATTCAGCCGGGAAATATTCAGCAGCTTGGTCACCACGAACACGGCATCGGTAATCGAGTCGATGATCAGGACGTTGTAGCGATTCTGATGTTCAATGGCCTGTTTGGACCAGCGATCCTCGAGGTTTTGGGCCACCAGCTGGACGTTGGTGGCGGAGAGCTCGGCGGTGCGTTCGCGGACCCTGTCCTCCAGTTCGGCATTGGATTGTTGCAGCAGCCGGTTGGCCAGGCGGCGGGCCGCCAGGTCGTAGCGGATCAGCCAGGCGGCCGCGCACAGCAGGAGGAAATCGAGCAAGACGCCACTGAGCACGGTCCAGCGGGTGGTCTGGTTCTGGATGAAGGAGGCCCGGTCCCTTGCGGTGAGGAGGCCGGTCTGGGTTTCACGGAATTTCTCGATGCGGCGGGCGAGTTCGCGCAGGTCACGGCGTTCGGCATTCTCGGCCAGCAGTTGCTGGAGGGCCGCGGCGTCGCCGGCTTTTTTCAGGCGGGCGATGCGGCTGGCCAGCTCGGCCCGCCGGGCGAGGATCGCCGCGATCGGGGCAAATTGCTCCTTCTCCGGGGGAGAGTCGGCGGTAAGCGCGGTGGTGACATCGACGCGTTCGCCCAACTCCGAGAACTTGTCCTGATAGGCTTCGTGGTCGCGCGGATCGGAGGTCAGCAGGTATTTGCTCAGCTCGCCCTCGGCGGCGACCAGCGTCGGCTGCAGCGCGTCGAGTTCGGTGATCAGGGCATGGGTGTGATTGACCCAGTCGTTGGTGGCGACGGAGCGGTTGAGATTGTGCAGCGAAGCGACCACGACAAACACCAGCACCGCCAGGATGAGCGCGAAAAAAATCAGGACGCGTCGCAGCGTGGGATCGCCCCAAAACGTGGGGGGGCCGGGGTCAGTCGACATTAAAGAGGGATGGTTTGGCCGGGCTCGGCGGGGAGGAGGGTTCGACGGCGCCGGTCTGCGAGACGGTGGTGATCATCGTCTTGCGCCTGGTGGCGTAGGAATAGCTGAACTCGGAGGCGGTAGTCCAGCTCGACTCGAGGGATTGGGCGACCTTCGTGGCGATGTCGCGGATATCCGCGCCCGAGCGGGCCAGGGTGAAAAAAACCGCCCGGTTGTTGTAGTCGAGATAGGCCTTGTTGTCCGCGACGTAGCAGACCGCATGGGCGATCCGGCCGGTGAGCCGGATATGGATGAGCCGGGTGTTGAGGTTGTGCTTTTTCAACACAAAGTCGGCGAGCACCGCGTAGTCGTCGCAATCGCCTTTTTCGCGGGCCAGGAACTCGGGGGCGGACTGGATCGGGTTGTTGAATTCATAGGCAAAATCCGCGAAGTAACTCGCAAATTTCTTGGCGTTCAGCCGGGGATTGCTGACCAGTTCTTCGACGGTCACTGTCTGGGATTCGGCGGCGGCGGCCGCGCTGCCGGCCCAAAGACAGAGCCCCAAAGCGAGGTGCTTGGACCAGGGTGAGGGAATGGATGGTACAGTTGACACGGCTTGAACCGGACCAGGCGAGGGGACGCGCTCGGGCAAATCGCGAAGCACCACACCGGTTGCCCTGGGGTGTCAGCACGAACGGCCGGAACTAAGGTGCCCGGCGGGCCCGACTGACAACCAAGGAATAGTGTTAAACGTTGAATCTGCAAGCCTGCGCCTGAATCATTGCCGGAGTACCCATGGCTTCGCATCGTATTGTCACTTCATTGGGGAACCGGATCGGCCGGTTGGCGCCGTTCGGCGTCGGCCACACCAAACCGAAGCATTTTCGCGACATGGTCAAGGTCGCCTGGGAGAACCGTGACAACCTCGGCTACGCTTGGAAAGTGCTCAGTCGCGGCGTGTGCGACGGTTGCGCGCTCGGCGTCGCGGGCTTTCACGACTGGACGATCGATGGCGTGCACCTGTGCATGACGCGGCTGAATCTTCTGCGCCTGAACACCATGCCGGCGATGGATCCCTCGCAACTGGCCGACGTCAGCCCACTGGCTGGACAGGACAACCGGCGGTTGCGCGAACTGGGGCGGCTGGCGCACCCGATGCGACGCCGGCGCGGGGAGCCGGGCTTCACCCGGATCACCTGGGACGAGGCGCTGGCCACGATTGGCCGCCGCCTGCGGGCGACCGCCGTGCGGCGCATGGCATTCTTCGTCACCGCGCGCGGCGTGACTAACGAGATTTACTACACGGCGCAGAAGGTCGCGCGTTTCCTCGGCACCAATAACGTCGATAACGCCGCGCGCCTCTGCCACTCGCCCTCGACGGCGGCGATGAAGCAGATGCTCGGCATCTCGGCGACCACGTGCAGCTACACCGATTGGATGGGCTCGGATCTCGTGGTTTTCTTTGGGTCGAATCCCGCCAACGACCAGCCGGTCTCGACCAAATACCTGCACATCGCGAAACAGCAGGGCACGAAGATCGTGCTCGTGAATCCTTACCTGGAGCCCGGGATGAAGCGCTACTGGGTGCCCTCGACGGCGAGCAGCGCGCTGTTCGGGTCCGATCTCGCCGACTACTGGTTCCCGGTTGGGCAGGGTGGCGACATTCCGTTTCTTTACGGCGTGCTGAAGCACCTCAGCGACACCGGGCAGATTGACCGCGAGTTCGTGGCTTTGCACACCACCGGCTGGGCCGAGGTGGAGGCGCGGGCGCGGGCGCTCGAGTGGGCCGAGTTGGAAAAAGGCAGCGGTCTGTCGCGGGCGAGCATCACGGAGTTTGCCGAACTGGTGGGCCGGGCGCGCACCGGGGTCTTCGTGTGGAGCATGGGTGTCACCCAGCACGAGTGCGGGGCGGACAACGTCCGCATGATTTTGAATGTCGCCTTCGCGCGCGGTTTCCTCGGCCGCGACAAATGCGGCGTGATGCCGATTCGCGGCCACTCCTCGGTGCAGGGCGGGGCGGAGATGGGGGCCTACTCGACGGCGTTTCCGGGTGGCAAGACGGTCAACCCGGCCAACGCCGCCGCACTGTCGGCGCAGTATAAATTTCCCGTGCCGGACTGGCCGGGCCTCACCACGACGGAAATGGTCGAGGCGGGTTATCGCGGCGAGCTCGACGTCTTCTACCAGATCGGCGGCAACTTTCTGCGCACCCTGCCCGATCCGGAGCACGTCGCGCGCGCGCTGGGGCGGATACCCTTCCGCGTTCATCAGGACATCATGCTGACCGACCAGATGCTGCTCGATCCGGCTGACGAGGTGATTCTGCTCCCGGCGAAGACCCGTTACGAACAGGACGATGGTGGCACCGAGACCAGCACCGAGCGGCGGGTGATGTTCACGCCCGAGATTCCCCGCGAGGTGGGCGAGGCCCGCGCCGAGTGGAAAATCCTGCTGCAGGTCGCGGCCGCGGCCTGGCCGGAACGGGCCGCCCAGCTCGGCTGCGGCACTGGTCAGGAAATGCGCGAGGAGATCGCGCGCGTGGTGCCTTTCTACGACGGTGTGCAGCACCTGAAGAAAACTGGCGATGCCTTCCAATACGGCGGGCCGCACCTGTGCGTCGGCGGGGTTTGCCCGACCGAGGACGGCCGCGCGCATTTTGTGGCGGTGGATCTGGCGAGCCACATTCCGCGAGCCGAAGGGGTCTTTCACGTCAGCACGCGGCGCGGCAAGCAGTTCAACACCCTGATCTACGCCGACACTGATCCGCTCAACGGCGCGCCGCGCGACGCCGTGCTGATGAACGAGGAGGACGCGGCGCGGCGGCACCTCATGCACGACGATCGTATCGTGCTCGTCAACGATCGGGGTCGCTACGAAGGCCGCGTGTTTCTTGCCCCGCTGGCGGCGGGCAACCTGCAGATTCACTGGCCCGAGGGAAATCATCTCATCCGTCGCGGGGTCGAGGACAAGGGCGGCGGTGTCCCAGACTACAACGCCCTCGTGAAAATTGAACCGGCTTTTGACCACGGGTTGCACGGATGAGCACCGATGGATTCATTCAACCTGTCATTCTGAGCGCAGCGAAGAATCCATCAGTATGAACGCAGTGCACATCATTCTGGATCCTTCGCTACGCTCAGGATGACATCCCGGTGAAAGCCAAAACTCCCGCTCCCAAATCCCCCCACGCAGCGCGCACGGTGCAGCGTCGCCGGTCGGGCACCGTCACGGCCGAGGAACGCGATGATCTCGCCGTCGAGGAGCCGCTGGAAATCCGCGTCGAGGGCCGGCCGGTGGCGGTGACCATGCGCACCCCGGGTCATGATGACGAACTGGCCGCCGGGTTTCTCCTGACTGAGGGCGTGGTCGCGCGACGGGAGGACATCAAATCAATCGCCCACGTGGCCGCGAAGAAGGACGGGGGAGTCGAGGCCAACGTCGTCGATGTGCGGCTGGTCCGCCCCGAGGCAGTGGATTTTACGCGGCTGACGCGGCATGTGTTCACGGCCAGCAGTTGCGGGCTCTGCGGCAAAGCCACGATCACCGCCGTTCAGGCGAAGAATCCGCCGCTCGATCCCGAGGCCGGTCCCCGGGTGACGGCGAAGTGCCTGGCGCAAATGCCCGCGACGCTCGCGGCGGCGCAGACGACCTTTCAGCGGACCGGCGGCTTGCACGCGACCGGGCTGTTCACCGCGGACGGAAAGCTGCTCATTTCCCGCGAGGATGTGGGCCGGCACAACGCGATGGACACGGTGATCGGCCACCTGCTGCTGAAGGGAAGCGTTCATCCTTCCAAGTTGGTCCTCTTGGTCAGCGGGCGCGTGGCCTTTGAAATCGTGCAGAAGGCGCTGGCCGCGCGTATCGCGTTCATCGCAGCGATCTCGGCCCCCACCAGTTTGGCCGTGGATTTCGCCCGGACCGGCGGACAGACGCTGGTCGGATTCTTGCGCGATGGTCGGATGAACATCTATGCGGGATCCGACCGAATTCTGGAGTGATTAGCCGCCTAATGGTGTGACACGCTGGCTGGCCGGACTTTCAATCTGAAATTTTATTGGGACATTGCGGCCCGAAATGTCCCCTGCGGTTATCATTCCTTAGCGGTCATATAATTTTCAAGTCACTTGCCATCAAATTATAGCAATAGACCTCTGACTCAGGGCACGCGGGCAGCTAATCCGTGCGCATGAGCAAGATTCTAGGTATCGATCTGGGCACGACCAATTCCTGCATGGCCATCATGGAGGGCGGCGAGCCCGTCGTCATCCCGAACGCCGAAGGCGCGCGCACGACTCCGTCCATCGTGGCGTTCACCAAGACCGGCGAGCGCGTCGTCGGCCAAGCCGCCAAGCGCCAGGCCGTGACCAACCCCAAGAACACCATCTTCTCGGCGAAGCGCCTGATCGGCCGCAAATTCACCGAGATCAGCGAAGAGGCCAAGAATCTTCCCTACAAGGTCACCGCCGGCAAGAATGGCGACGCTTACATTGAGGTGCAGGCCGGCGACAAGACCGAGACCTTCGCCCCGCAGCAGATCGCCGCCTTTGTGCTCGGCAAGCTGAAGGCCGACGCCGAGGCCTATCTCGGCGAGAAGATCACGCAGGCCGTCATCACGGTCCCCGCCTATTTCAACGACGCCCAGCGCCAGGCCACCAAGGACGCCGGCAAGATCGCCGGCCTCGAGGTGCTCCGCATCATCAACGAGCCCACGGCGGCTTCGCTCGCCTACGGCCTCGACAAGAAGAAGGACGAGAAGATCGCAGTATTCGACTTGGGCGGCGGTACCTTCGACGTGTCCATCCTCGAGATCGGCGACGGCGTGTTCGAGGTCAAGGCCACCAACGGCGACACCCACCTCGGCGGCGACAACTGGGATGACGCCCTCATCGGCTGGCTCGTGGACTCCTTCAAGAAGGAAAACGGCATCGACCTCCGCAAGGACCCGATGGCCCTCCAGCGCCTCAAGGAAGAGGCCGAGAAGGGCAAGATCGCCCTCTCGTCCGCTACGACCTACGACATCAACCTGCCCTTCATCACGGCCGACGCCTCGGGCCCGAAGCACCTCAACATCCAGCTCACCCGCGCAAAGATGGAGCAGATCTGCGACGCGCTCTTCGAGCGCTGCATCCAGCCGTTCAAGAACTGTCTCAAGGACTCCGGTGTCACGACCGACAAGATCGACGAGCTCGTGCTCGTCGGCGGCATGACCCGCATGCCCAAGGTCGTCGACATCGCCCGTAATCTCGGCGGCAAGACCCCGCACCAGGGCGTCAACCCCGACGAGGTCGTCGCGGTCGGCGCGGCCATTCAGGGCGGCGTGCTCCGGGGCGACGTCAAGGACGTGCTCCTGCTCGACGTGACCCCGCTCACCCTCGGCATCATGACCGCGGGCGACGTCGCCACCGCGATGATCCCGCGCAACACCACGATTCCCTCCAAGAAGGCGCAGACTTTCTCCACCTACAGCGACAACCAGCCTGGCGTCGAGATCGTGGTCCTGCAGGGCGAGCGCCCGATGGCCCGCGACAACAAGAACCTCGGCACGTTCAAGCTCGACGGCATCCCGCCGGCGCCGCGCGGCGCGCCGCAGATCGAGGTCACCTTCGACATCGACGCCAACGGCATTCTCCACGTCTCCGCCAAGGACCTCGGCACCGGCAAGGAGCAGAAAATCACCATCCAGGGCTCGTCCGGCCTCTCCAAGGAAGAGGTCGAGAAGATGACCAAGGAGGCCGAGCTCAACGCCGCCGAGGACGCGAAGCGCAAGGACGCCGTCGAGACCCGCAACCAGCTCGACACGACCATCTACCAGCTTGAGAAAACCCTCAAGGACGCGGGCGACAAGCTCCCCGCCGACGTGAAGGGCAAGTTCGAGACCGGCCTTGCCGACGCCAAGAAGGAACTCGAGTCCAACGACCCGGCCAAGATGAAGGTCGCGCTGGAAAATCTCCAGAAGGTCGGCGCCGAGCTCTACCAGCAGGCCCAGGCCGCGCAGGCCGCCGCCGGAGCCCAGCCGGGCGCCGGTGAGCCCGCCTCGGCCGGTGGCACCACGCCCGAGCCGAAACGAGCCCAGCCTTCCGACGGCAAGGTCGTCGATGCCGACGTGGAAATCGTCGACGAGGAGAAGAAATAACCTTTCACGCGAGCCCCGCCCGGGTTACTGGGTAGGGTTCGCGTCTTTCCCACCCACCATACTTCAACCCACAACCAATACCCATATGGCTAAAGTAAACATCAAACCCATCGGTGATCGCGTGCTCGTGCAGCACATCGAGGAAAAAGAACAGGTCCGCGGCGGAATCATCATTCCGGACAGCGCCAAGGAAAAACCGCAGGAGGCCAAGGTCATTGCCCTCGGCACCGGCAAGCGGGATGAAAACGGCAAGGTCACGCCCTTCGAAGTGAAGGTCGGCGACAAGGTCCTCATCTCCAAATACGGCGGCACCGAGGTGAAGATCGACGACCAGAAATTCACCCTCGTCCGCGAGGACGACATCCTCGGCGTCATCCACTGAGCCCGTCTCCCAACCCAGATCCCAGACCCTAGAACCTAAATCCCAACTCATTCATTACTATGGCAGCCAAACAACTCCTCTTTGACGAAAACGCTCGTCAGAAAATTCTCCGCGGCGTCGAGATCCTCTCCCGCGCCGTCAAAGTCACGCTGGGGCCCAAGGGCCGCAACGTCGTCATCGACAAAAAATTCGGTTCCCCAACCGTCACGAAGGACGGTGTCACCGTCGCCAAGGAGATCGAACTTCCCGATCCCTACGAGAACATGGGCGCCCAGATGGTCAAGGAGGTCGCCTCCAAGACCAGCGACAGCGCGGGCGATGGCACCACCACCGCCACCTTGCTCGCCGAGGGCATCTACCGCGAGGGCCTGAAGAACGTCACCGCCGGCGCCAACCCGATCTACCTCAAGCGCGGCATCGACAAGGCCGTGGCGGCCGCCGTCACCGAGCTCGCCCGTGTTTCCAAGAAGGTCAATGACCGCGAGGAAATCCGCCAGGTCGCCACCGTCTCCGCCAACTGGGACGAGACCATCGGCAACATCATCGCCGACGCCATGGACAAGGTCGGCAAGGACGGCACCATCACCGTCGAGG
>JAYTUA010000054.1:0-9929 GCA_043745015.1 Opitutaceae bacterium
GGCATGAAACGGCGGAAGAGCCGGAGCACGGGATTCTTCTCCGGATGCACCTCCTTGTCTTTTTCGAAGGCCATCTTGAGACCGCTGATGACAAGCACGGCGCCGAAGAAGTAAATGATCCAGTGGGATTTCTGGATCAGCGCAATGCCCGCGCCGATGAACACCGCGCGCATGGCCAGCGCGCCGAGGATGCCCCAAAACAACACCTTGTGCTGATACTGCGCCGGCACCTTGAAGTAGGCGAAAGATGAGCAGGAAAACGAAGAGATTATCGACGCTGAGCGAGAGCTCGACGACGTAGCCGGTCAGGAATTCCAGAGCCTTGTCGCCCCCGTGCCAGTGCCAGATGCCGGCGTTGAAGAGCAGCGTCAGCACCACCCACACCCCGCTCCAAGTCAGCGCCTCCTTCAGGCCGACGGTGTGCGACTTGCGGTGGAAGACGCCGAGGTCGAGCGCGAGCATCGCCAGCACGAACGCGCCGAAACCAATCCAAAGCCAAAGCTGTGGTGTCATGGCCTGGCCTCCCCCGACAACAGCGGAAACGAGATCTGTCGCGCCGAGCGGCATGCGCCGCAATGCCCACGGCTTTTTCTGGGTGAATGGTCCTGGTTTATTCGACGCATAGTGTTGGGTTCCTCGCGATCTCGACCGTGCAATGGGCACATGCCGCTACGTGAAACTGGATGCTATCCGGCGGGACTCTCGCACCGCGGCGGGACGGTGTTTCACCGATAAAGAGGCAGTCCGCCTCCCACGCCGCTGCGTGCTCGACCACTCGCCGGCTGAATTCACCCTCGAAGATGAGCGTCTCTGCCGCGAGGCCAGCCGCACCGAGGCGGTTGCGGAAGCCGTCCACGACATGGCAGGCGCGAGCATCGGCGAATCCATCGTGCTGATTTTTCCATGCGGCAGCATACGATTTTGTATCCCTTGTCGCCGCACTCAGGTGCCCATCCACCACCGTCAGGATTTGTATCTCGGTTCGGGCTGGCCAGGAGCGCGCCGCCACCAACGCGATTACCGCTTCGTCGGCCGCAGATCCATCCACCACCACGAGCACGCGCGGATGTCGCTCCGGTGTGGAACGAGGTGATCGGGCAATCCGCACCGGAAACCAGGCCCGGAGCGCGATCCGCCGGGCGACGCTGCCCAGCGGGATGCGGGCGCTAGCCGAGTGTCCGTGCGCTCCCATCACGAGAAGGTCAGGCTGCCAGAGCGCAGCTTTCCGTAGGATTTCTCCTGCCGGGGCGTCGTGCACCATTGCGACCTCCACCTGCCAAAAGGGAAAAAGTGTTTTCAGTCGCTCACGGGCCGCTTCCGCCAGTTGCCGGCCCGTGGATTCTGCCGCCTGGACAACCGCGTCTCGCTCCGCGAGCGAGGCGTCGGACGACCGGCACGGCTTTCCAAAACACGAGGTCTCATGGACGAACACGACCAGAGCCGCGACTCGCTCGGGCAGGCCGGCGCGGACGAGATCCTCGATCGCCCCTATCGCTCCCGTTGAACCATCGTAGGCAATCAGAACCCGCCTGACACCTCCGGGCGACTGGAGATCGCCCGAGGCGCTTTGCGCCGTATCGTTTTGCACGGGGCTTTTAGTCTGCATGGAGTTCAATTGCGTTAGCGGACGTGCCGGGCGGAAACCTGCCCGGCTGCCAGTGGACAGCCTGAAGCAAAGGCGCGTAGAGATCGTCAGCCGGTTCGATGCGCAGCGCGGCCAGTTCCGCCTCGGACGGTTCACGTTCGCAGAAAACCAAGGAGGAAAGATCGCTGATCACAGCCAGGGGCGTTTGCTCGGCTCCCTCGCCCATCGCGTAGACGGCGGCTGCGGCGAGAGCGTCGGCCACGTTGACTGTCGTCACTCGCAGCCGACGTCCGAACAGATCGGGTGCGCCGACGTAGTCGTTGACGGCCTGAAATCCGCTGTGCGCGAGCGCGATTCCGGTGACCCCGCAGCGCAGCGGCGCAGTCGTGCTGTCCGTGATCAGGACGCCGAGACGCCTGGTCGCAAAACGCCGGCCAAGGTGGAGGCGAACGGCGTTGGCCGTCGCCTGTGCGTCCGCGGGCCAGAGGATGTAGTGGCCATCCGCATTCGACTCGTCGATACCGGCATTCGGAATGAGCCGGTGGTGGTTGATCGTGAGCACGACTCCGTGTGCATTCCGGGCCATCGGAAGGAACCACTCGGCTTCGCGTTCGATCAGCGTCGCCTTGGGCACGGCCTCGCGCCTGATGAATCGACCTTCGCAGATCGCCACGAGTTTCGAGGTGATCGCCAGAACGGTGCCTTCCGCCAGTTCGCCGATGTAGCGATCCACCAGCGCCAGCAGATTGGTCGGCGCGATCGGAATCCGGTCCGTTTTAATGGCACGCACAATCATGGCAGTCGCGGGGAAGGAGTGGGAAGCGCCTCGGATGATTCCGGCGGCCGCACGAGCAACGTGTCAGCGGCCCGAGCCGCCAATGCGGCAGCGAAATCTGCCGCGGCCCTGGCGCGCTCCGTGTAGTCATCGTAGCAGATGATTCTCATGGCGTGGTGTCTCCCCGGGTCGCGCGCGTTCTGACCACAGCGGTTGTAGTTTTTGCGCGCAGGCCGCGCCTTTGCGGAGCGGGCCGCAACGTGTAGTTCAACGGAACCTCGATGTTGCCCTCGACACAGCGGGTCGGCACGGCGGTGCAACATCCGAGCGGGAATTCCTGAATACCGTAAAGCGGCCGTTGCCGAAACCATCGGGATCGGGCTTGAGCCGTAGGGAACAGCAGGATGAGTCCTCTTTGTCTGGCGCAGTCGCGTTTTGTCAGCCCCACCAAACGGGTAAGGTTGGCCTGCGAACAGGCACCGTTTGAGCCAACGCTCAGAACGAAGAGCGACGTGCCACAGAGTGGTTGGAGCAACTCATCCAATTCAGGCCGGTCCGGCTGCGAGAGACATACCGGCACGCACCGGCACATGTCTCCCGCGATGCGCGGCCAGCACAGCCAGAACTCAAAGCCTCGTTTCAACGAGGCTGCGTTTTCATACACGAGGATCAGGCGGTCCAGCCGCGCACCGAGCCAAGGCATGGCCACGATGCTTCGAGCGTTGTGGGTCGTTCGGGTCATGCGGTGCGTGCTTCTTCTCGGATGGGGGTCTCGGATTTACGGCGGGGCATGAGAGCGTCTAGCCCCTCGCGCCTACGCCGGCTCCGCTCCCGCGGTTGGCAACTCCCCGCACCTCGCTCGTGCGCTTGTGCCGTGCTTCCTGTTTGGCCTTTCGCCCCTCGATCTGCCGTTTCAGGTTCTTGATGACCTTCAGCCACACGGCTTGGCTGGTGTGGTCGCAGGCCGTGGCATGAATATCGGGCCCGGCGATCGCCAGATGGACATACGCCTGTATCGCGGGAGAAGTGCCTTCACGGCGTTCAAGCCTCACGTCCGCTATGCTGACGGGAGTCAGGCTGTGCAAACCTTCGAGCTGTTGCTCCAGCCAAGCGCGCAGGCTGGCGGTGGCGTTGAGGCCACGAATTCGGAATTGGATGATCATGGTTGTTTCAATTTTCAGGTTGGCTGGTTGCGTAATGGCCGCTTGGTCGCATGGAGTGATATGCGGAAGTTATTCGATGATCTCCACGCGTCCGCTATCCAGGTCGTAGCGCGCACCTGCGACCTTGAGTTTGCCCGCCTTGACGCGCTCCGCCAACACGGGGTCGGCCTTCTGCAACTGCCCGACCACTTCAACCACCTGCGCGCGCACTGCGTTGTCCACCGCATCCCCCGCCTGGCCTTTGGTTTTGGCGACTGCTGGCTTGATCGCTTTTACGATGGCGGGAATGTGTCCAGGCGCCTCGCCACCAGCAACCGTGGCGGCAACGGCACCGCAACGCTCATGGCCGAGCACGAGAATGAGCGATGAGCCCAGATGCTCGACGGCGTATTCAATGCTGCCCAAACCTATGTCGTCCACCACATGCCCCGCCGTGCGCACGACGAAGATATCCCCGAGTCCTTGGTCGAAGACGACCTCCGGGCCGACCCGGGAATCCGAGCAACTCACGACAATCGCAAACGGCTTCTGCCCTTGAGCCACTTCTGTGCGGCGTGAGGCGTCCTTGGTGGTCTGGGTCGGCGTGCCAGCGACGAAACGCTCGTTGCCGTCTTGGAGACGTTTGAGCGACTCATCAGGGCTGACCGAAGCGGTCCCGGAGGCAAGTAGGCTGCCGCCACTCGCCGCGAAAAAGACGAGTGCAGCAAGGCGGAAGAGCAACCGTTTGGGTGTGACGTGGGCGAGCGTGCGGGAGTTTTGTTTTTTCATTTTTTGGATTGTTTTGGTTTTCAGAGAGTATCAACCCACCGGTCCGGTCATAAGATCGGGCGGGCGTTCATTCGCTGTGGGTCCGATACCCCGAAGCTTGCTTCGGCTTGGTTGGTCGGTCGGGTTTGAGTGTGGATTGCATGACTTGCGGATTGGTTTGCGGTGGTCTTGTCAAATGCCCTGCTGCTTGCGGCGGGGATTGTTTACTGGGAGTTTTTCAGCGGCGATTCCTCCCGGTCAGCAGCGGGAGCAAATGCCACAGAAAGAATATCAACGACGTGATGAATGCCGCCACATACGTCCAAGCGGCGGCGTTCAGGACCTGGTACACCGCCGCGGATTCGCTGCCGCGCTGGACGAAGCCCAGGTCTGCGAGCACGAGTTTGGCGCGGCGCGAGGCGTCGAATTCCACCGGCAGGGTAACGAGGTTGAATGCCATCAGGATACCCCAAGCCACCGCCATGATTAACAGGCCGACTTTGGGTGCGAGCAGCCCGCTGAACATCCCGAGGAGCGGAATCCACATCACTAATTGGCTGGCGAAGCCGGTGACGCCCACTGCCGCCATGCGGAGTTGAAGCGGAGCGTAAGCCTGCTGGTGTTGCATGGCGTGGCCGCATTCGTGCGCCGCCACGCCCAAGGCCGCAGCGGACGTGCCGTGGTAGTTGGCCGAGGAAAGCACCAGTCGCTTGCGCTTGGGATCGTAATGGTCGCCCAGCAATTCCTCGTGCTCGACGATGCCCACGTCGGTGATGCCGGCCTGGCGCAGAATTTTGTGCGCGGCTTCCGCGCCGGTGTAGCCGGACTGGACAGGGGTGCGGCTGTGTCGGGCGCAGGCGCGCTTGACGTGCCATTGGGCCAGCAGACCGATGGCCAGAGTGAGGAGAAAGAGGAGGATTATTGCGATCATGACTGCACAAGCATTCGCGGTTTCATTGGTTGGAAGTGGAGGATACTACACGCTTAGAACTGTTTGGTCTAATATGCTTTTCAGCGTGGACTCTTAGCTTTTGTGGAATGATTAATGCGCCCATGGAATGGCTCAATTATCACCACCTGCTCTATTTTTGGACCGTCGCCAAGGAAGGCGGGCTGCGCAAAGCGTCGGAGAAGCTCCATGTCTCGCAGCCGTCCATCAGCACGCAGATCCGCAAGTTGGAGGAGGCGTTCGGCGAGAAACTGTTTCAGCGCAAAGGGCGCGTGTTGGTCTTGACCGACACGGGCCAGGTGGCGCTGAGCTATGCAGAGGAGATATTCTCCCTCGGCGGCGAGCTGCTTAATACGGTGAAGCAGCATACCCCCGCCCGCCAGCGCGCAATGCGCGTGACGATCGGCGTGGAGGACTCGTTCCCGAAACTATTGAGCTACGATATTCTGAAACCCGTTCTCGGCTTGAATCCCCCTGTCCACCTCGTGTGTCGCGAAGGCAAGGCCGAAGACTTGCTGGCGCAACTGGCCATGCATCGGTTGGACGCCGTCCTCGCGGACGAGCCACCAACCGGCGCGGTCAAGGCGCATACGTTCGGTCATTTGCTCGGGAAAAGCAGCGTGGCGTTTTGCGCCGTGCGTAAACTCGCCAGCGCGCTGCGGAAGGGATTTCCGAAATCGCTGAATGGCGCGCCTGCCTTGCTGCCGACGGCGAACACCACGTTGCGGCGCTCCTTGGAGGAGTGGTTTCACGCCATCGGCGTCCAGCCGCGCGTTGTTGCTGAATTCGAGGATGGCGCGCTCATGAAAATTGCGGCGGCCGACGGCCATGGGTTCATCGCCGTGCCGTCCGTGGGCCTGAACGAATGCCTCTCCCGTTTTCAGCTCGAAACCGTGGGCAAGACCGAGAAATGCACCGACCAATTTTATCTCATCACCGGCGAACGACGCATCGATCATCCTGCCGTGACGCTCATCACCGAGCACGCCCGGTCGCTGATCTTCTCATAGCGTGGTGGCGGCGCGTCAAGTGGGTGCGCTGCGAGGAACTCTCGTGGCCAATCAGCAGGCGAACCACTCCGGCCCATCGACTACTTCAGCCAATCATAGCAGCAGATCATGTTGCTTGCCCTTTCCCTCACAGCTTGCAGTTCGCAAACGTAGTCGAACTTTGCGACGGTTTTTTTGGCGATCCGGTGACTCACTTTGACGATCTAAACACCTACGCCTTCCTCGACTTGCTCGTAGGGTTGCAGGATTCGACAAGCGGCACCCGGCAGTTTATTCTCTCAACGTGTGATAAGGCTATTTACGTGACTCCACCAACCACAACCCATTGGGCCATTTTAGACGTTTCACTATACTCAAACCACAACTGGTAGTTGCCGGTGGAGTCAGATGCATAGCCCTCCTCTGCTGCCGCGTCGCTTTGCGTCGCGCCACCATCTCGCCGTAGTTCCGCTTGGCGGAACGTAGGCGGATGGCGGAGAGGGAGGGATTGATTCGCTGCGCTCAGGGCTTCGCCCCAAAACCTGCGGCTTTGCCAACTTGCGGGGAAACCGGAATGTCTCCTCCTGTCCATTGGGCCGCAGATGGATCGTGCCTGTATCGGGCTCCAGATTGCCGGTCAGAATGTTGAGGAGGGTGGTTTTACCGGAGCCATTGTCGCCCCGGAGCAACACCACTTCGCCCTCCCGAAGGTCAGAATCCACGCCATCCAGCACCACCTGGCCACCGAACGACTTTCTTAAGTCACGTATGGACAATACAACCCGTTGACCTACAGCGTGAGGGACGGCAGGCCCGGAGGGCGTCATGGAGATGGGAAAGCTCATAAAGCGGCCACCCGCGCGGCGACCTACCCTTGGATTCAAGACATCTGTCGCGACTTGACGCAAGGTAGTATATTACTACCTTCTAGGCATGAACCCATCCATGCCTGTCAAACTCTCTGGGGAACTGGTCGAGGAGGCGCGCAGCTCGGCGAAGCTGTTTCACCGGTCCCTGACCGGGCAGATCGAGCATTGGGCGGCCCTTGGCCGGGTGATCGAATCGCAGTTGCCCGGCGATGCCCTGTCGCGATTGCTGGAGCGGATGGGCGGGACGATGAAGATCGGCCGGGTGGCCGAGGCCGGCCAGCGCCAGCAGATCGCGGCGGTGCTGACGGATTTCTTGAGCCTTCCGCACGCCGACGGAGCGTGGCTGAGGGAATTCAGCGCACGCGGGGTGCCTCTGTATGGCTCCGAGCCGGGTCAGGCGGGAACCATTGTGCGACTGAACCCGGACGGATCGAGGGAACCCGTGAAGGCCGCAGTGACAGCCCAAGCCGCCGGGTGACCTCATGCCCAATCCTCCCAAGGATGTCTTTTCGCGATTGGCGGAATGGGCGCAGCAGCCGGGATCCCTCCTGCTTGTGCTGGTGGGACCGAACGGAGCCGGCAAAAGCACTTTCTACAAACGCTACCTCGAGGCCATTCCCCTGCCATTCATCAACGCCGATGTGCTGGCGCAGGCCCTGATCAAAGCGGGCGCCCCGGCGGGTGAGGCAACGGAGCGGCTGGCGGCCGAGCTGGCGGAGAAAAAACGGCAGGAACTCGTGGCCAAGCGGGATAGCTTCATCACCGAGACCGTGTTCTCCGATCCGGTGGGAGCGAAAGTGCAGGCACTGCGCGATGCGCAGGCAGCCGGTTATTCGGTCATGCTGGTTTTCCTGTGCGTGGATTCCGCCGAACTGACCGCGCTGCGCGTGGAAAGCCGGGTGAAGGACGGCGGTCACAGCGTGCCGCCCGACAAAATCGCGGCGCGTTACGAGCGGATGCAACAGAATGTGAAGACGGCGCTGACTTTCGTGGACCTTGCCATCGTGGTGGACAATTCCTCTTTGGATACTCCACTGCGCCCCGTCGCCGTCACGGCCAAGGGCAAGGTAATCCATCGGAATCCGCCGCTGCCAAAGTGGGCAGAAGAAGCACTGCCGGAGAATTGAACCACGGCAACCGGCTCCGGGAAATCACCGCACTCGATATTCTCCCGCCAGGCCCTGCGAGCGGAGGTGCATCATCACCACCAGCAGCAGACCGTAGATCAGCAGGCGCAGATTGGCCGCGACGGCATCGGGAATTGCGGCAAAGCGCAGAACCTCGGGAATCGCGAGCAGGACGGCCGCGCCCACCAGCGGACCGCGGAAATTTCCGGCCCCGCCCACCAGCAACATCGACAGCATCAGGATCGACTCGTCAAGCGAGGCGCTGGAGGGATCGATGTAACTGACATATGAGGCATAGATGACGCCGGCCAGACCGGCGAAGGCGCAAGCGAAGGCGAAGGCCTGAACCTTGGCGAGGCGGGTGTTTTTTCCGAGCCCGCGTGCGGCGAGTTCGTCATCGCGCATGGCCTGGAGCAGGCGTCCCCAAGGCGATCCTTTGAGCCGCCAAAAAACGAGCGCACTCGGCACCAGCAGTCCCAACGATAGCGCGGCTATCGAGCCGATGGAGTCGAGCCGGTAGCCTAGGATTGTCGGACGCGGAATACCGGCGATGCCGAAGGGGCCGTTGGTGAGGTTGCTCAACGAGCCCACCGGCGCGCCGGCGTTGAACCAATTATAGAGCAGGCTGAATAGAAGCGCCTGGACGGCGAGCGAGACCATGACGAAGAAATCGCCCTTGAAACGCCATGCCGGCAGCGACACGGCTACCTACGCTGACACCAGCCGTCTTCCGACCTTCAGCGAAATGGGAAAGCTGCCGGTGTTCTTACCTTCCCCTATAGCTTCCCCAAATTCTGCCAAAACGTGTCAAAACGAGGGAACGATTGTCCAAACCGATTCGGGACGGGAGCTGGTGGAAGCCTATACTGACAGAGGAGAAATTACCATTTTGTCCAACGCTGTCCCAAGTGGGACCAACGGGCAAATGGCGGAGAGGGAGGGATTCGAACCCCCGGGACCTTGCGGCCCACCTGATTTCGAGTCAGGCGCGATCGACCACTCTGCCACCTCTCCGTGATCAAGGAGCGGGAAAGTAGGTCACCCCCCTGAAAACGGAAGCCGAAAATTGCCGTGAGACCAAAGACTTAAGTCGGAGCGTTGAGAGTTCTGCGTGGCTTCGGTTTATACACTCCGCCGTCACGGTTGGTGCCACCAAATTAGCTGCCGTTTGGGCGGGCCTATTTGGAAATATGCCAAATCGATGAGGTCGATGAAGAGAACGACCGACGACCAAACCGAGGACACATTTTATCGATGACTTACCCTTTGTCGGTGAATGTCGGGACGAAGGACGGGGTTGATGGTCAAAGGTCGGTCACGACGACTGCTGGTGGACACTGATAAGAGGTGTGTGCCTTCCGTATATACGAAATCCCGGACAACTATTTCGCTAAGCAAGTTCTACACGAGCTATGTCCGTGGTCATCTGAATAGATTTAGCGACTATGTTGATTACTGATTGCGCTCGACCTACGCGATATTCTTCAGCGCTCCCCTTTTTAGCTCCGACAAAACTTTCTTGGGATACAAACGAAGGAAATGAGCTTCGCGGGTGGGCTACGTGAGAAAGTGTCCTGTAAAGTTGGTGCATGTTACCATCGGTATCGATGGCTTCACACATCTGTCTCCCGCCGTTTCTGAGTTCGTGACCTCAAGGTAAGGTTCTATTACGCTACAAGGGGAGAGGAGGCGCTCCCGACTTCGGTCGCCCTACGGGCTCCCTTC
>JAYTUA010000055.1:0-9899 GCA_043745015.1 Opitutaceae bacterium
CCGAGCGTGCGCGGGGCGAGTCCGAGCAGGGTGCCGAAGAGATACGTGCCGATGGGAATTCGCACCAGCGACATGAGGTAGCAGACAAAGGAGAACGGCGACGTCGGCGGCGCGCGGACCACCGCGATGACCCACACCGTGCGCCAGAAGCTGCCGCCAACCAGCGCATGGATCACGGCCTTCCACTTCGGACTGCCCTCCATCATTTTCACGGCGCGGTCGCCGGCGAGCCAGCCGGCCAGCCAATAGGCCACGAGCGCGGCTCCGGCGTAGGCCACCATGCACAGCAGGAAGCCGGTCCAGATCCCGAACGTCCAGCCGGCCAGCCCGGAGTAGGCGTAGGTCGGTACCAGCGCGAACCCGCCGAGAAACCAGAACGCCAAGGCAAACAACACCGCCCCGGTGGTCCCGTGCGAACTGATCCAGGGACCGAGCTTCGGCACAAAGCCAAGGATCACGAAGCCGCCGATCGGCGGCGACACACTGGCAATGGCCGTCAACCATCCCGCCGGGCCGAGCTTCATCATCCCGCGATAGAATCCCACGACGTGGGCCCAGGCGCTTTTCTCCTTCTCCGAGGCGGCAGGCGGATTTTCCGATGACATGGTCGGGCGTGGGATGGGTCGGACTCAGATTGAGTGTGACCCGCGTCCGATGCGCCACCAGCCGAAATTCGGCGTTCCCCCGGTAGGGCGGCGACCGTCTCGACAAGCTCGAGGCCCTGAGCCTGTCGAAGGGCTCCGCTCGCCGCCGGTTCGGCCCCAAACGCGGCGCCCACGGAGTGGTCGCCCTACCGGAAAATCACTCCGCCTTCAGCACGTACACCGCGCCCTTCTCGCTGCCGATCGCGAGAAAGCGGTCGTCGGGCGACCAGAGCAGCCTCGTCGCAGCGGCCGGCATCTTCACCGTGGCACGCAGTGGCAATTTTCGCTCAGGGCTCCAGACCATGACGACCCCGTTCTGGGACGCCGTGGCCAGCAATCCGTGCGTTTTCTGGAACGCCACGGCGCAAACGGGCTCATCGTGCGGGAGCATCGCCGGCTCACGACCCTCGGGCCCGGCCCCGGAGCAGTCCCAGATGCACGCGTCGCGGCCGCCTCCGGTCGCGAGCCAGCGTGAGCTGTGGTCGAAGGAGAGGTGCTTCACCTTCGTCTCATAGCCGCTCATGTGCAGCTCCTCGTTCGCGGCCGGGATCCAGAGGTGGACGCTCGGGTCCTGGTTGCCCGAGACCAGCCACTTGCCGTCGGGTGACCACGCGAGGGCGTGGATGCCGTTGTTGTACTCGTACTCCTTCTGCGCCGTGAAATCAGCGGAGTTCCACAGGCAGACCCCGCCGAAGTAGGCGACCGCAAGCACGGGCGCAGGCGCCCGTGCTGAAGCCGGAGGGCGGAGGGCGGAGGACGGACTCCAGGCAAGGGCCGTGATGGTTTTGGGTGCTGGCTTGAATTGATGGCGGATGGAGCCGTCGGCATTGATCAACGCCAGTTTGCGGCTGGCAGCCGCGGCGAGGATCGGTCCGCCCTCCGTCGTCTGTCTTCCGTCCTCTGGATTGGGCGCCCACGCCAGATGCTCGACCCAATCGGTGCCGAGCTTGGCGGTGGCCGTGTGTTGGCCGGCCGCAGCATCCCAGAGTTTCACCGCGCCGTCCTGCCCGCCGGTGGCGAGGAGCGGGTTCCTGGTTTCTCGTTTCTCGTTTCTCGTTTCGGAGGCCGGCGCGAAGGCAATGGTGTTGGTCCCGTTATCGTGGCCGGGCAACAGGTGACGCTTGGCCCCGTCCGTGGCGGCGAAGAGCCAGACCGGGCCGGCGGCCGAGGCCGCGGCGAGCAGGCCGCCGTCTGGCGACCACGCGAGGTCGATGACGTAGTCGTCGAGCGCCGCGGCCCAGTGCTTGGTGAGGTTCATCGCGCCGATCTTCGGTTCGCCACCGATTCGGCATCAAGGTTTTCCCTGCCGGCGCGCGGCAATCGCGCGGAGTTCCTTCACGGCGAGCAGGTCCTTCTCCCGACCGACGGCCTCCTTGGCGGCAATCAGGTCCTCAAGCGAGATGACGGCGCAGGGTTGACCGAAAAGAGAAACGGTGAGGGCGTTTTGCTTCAGCCGTTCATAGTTTCCGACCCCCAGTATGCTCGAAAGGATGTCCAGAATCCCGTCGTCGGTCTCAAGATAGAGATTGTTGACCGAAAGGTCTGCCTTGGGATGGGAGAGAAACGAGAGTTTCTGGGACGTCATCCGGTGAACGGGCCGGATGTCGGAAAGCACCTTGCGCAGCTTCCCGATGTTTTCCGGGGAGAGGACGGCACAGATCTCGAGATCGTTGGTGACCAGATTGGAGCCATGGAGCACGCCGGCATAGCCGCCAACCACCACGAATTCCAATTTTGCCTCAGAGAGTCGGCCGAGAAGCTGATGTAGATTGTGCACGGATAATCTCGCCGGCGCGGCGCAGCTCCCGGGCCATCGCCAAGGCCGCGTCGTGACGTAGAAGTCGCTCCTCCGGTGATCGCTCAAGGTTCGAGTCCAGCATCCAAATGTCGAAGCCGGCCTTCCTGGCGGCTTCGACCGCATCGGGGACTGGCAGCGGCGAGGACATGCCCATGACTTGTAACTTCGTCGTTTCTTCCCGCAAGACGACAGTCGCCCTCAGCCGACGAGGCAGGACTTGAACGCCTCGGTCAGCGCGGTGCGGTCGAGGTTCTTGCCGATGAAGACGAGGGTGTTCTGGCGCGGGTCGGGGCCCCACTCGCGGTCGAACTTCGCGTCGAAGAGCATGTGCACGCCCTGGAAGACCAGGCGCTTGTTCGAGCCCTTCACGCTCAGTACGCCCTTCATCCGGTAGATGTCGCCGCCCTTGGTGCGGAGCAGGTCGCTGATCCAGTTGTTCAGCTGTTTGCCGTCGAGGTCGCCGGGGGTGCTGATGCCGACCGAGGTCACGTCGTCGTTGTGCTCGTGCGCGGCATGGAAGTCTTCCTGCCACACCGGCTTCACGACCTGGCCCTTGACGTGGATGTGCAGCGGGTCATGGCCGCAGGACTCGAAGACGAGGAACGTGCCGGCGTGGGCCACCTCGAGGGCGTACTTGCCATCACCTTCCTTGAGCACGAGGCGATGCAGGTTGGCGCCCGGCGTGACGGTTTCGCCCTCTTTCACGCGGTTCTCCCAATCGGCGAAGCTCAGCACGGCGGCATTGATCGAGACCGTGCGGTCCCGCTCCTCGAGTGACTTCACCGGCATGATCACGACGTCGAGTTCGTTGGCGTTCCCATGGTGGTGATCGTGATCGCAGCCTTCATGCCCGTGGTCGTGATCTGCATGGCCGATCACCAGCTCATGTTTGCCCGCGGGCAGGGGATAGGCGCCGGCCCACTCGAACGGGTACTCGGGCTCGAGGAACTTCGGATCGAGCTCGCTGGCGCGCTCGAGGTTGAAGCCGCCGACGTTGAGCACCTTGTCCAGCGGGAGGTCGCAGTTTTTCGTCCGGTGGATCTTCGCCACCTGGTTGATGTGGTGGATGCGGTCCTCCAGCGCCGCGAGGTCGGCCGGGGTGACGAGGTCGGTCTTGTTGAGCAGGATGACATCGGCGAAGGCCAGTTGCTTGACCGACTCGTCATCGGCGGCGAGGTGCTGCAGGACATGTTTCGCGTCCACGACGGTCACGATGGCATCGAGGCGGTAGTGCTGCTTGATCTCGTCGTCCGTGAAAAAAGTCTGGGCGACGGGCGCGGGATTCGCGAGACCGGTGGTCTCGATCAGGATGCCGTCGAGCTTGTCCTTCCGTTTCAGCAGCCGTCCAAGAATGCGGATGAGATCGCCGCGCACCGAGCAGCAGATGCACCCGTTGTTCATCTCGAACAGTTCCTCCTCGCTCGTGATGACGAGCTGGTTGTCCACGCCCACCTCGCCGAACTCGTTCTCGATCACCGCGAGTTTCTTGCCGTGGTTCTCCGTCAGGATCCGGTTCAGCAGGGTGGTTTTGCCGGCGCCGAGGAAGCCGGTGAGGACGGTGACGGGGATCATGGAAGTACAGATTGCGGAAGGCGGGATGCGGATTGGCAAGACCTCAGACCACGATGGGAGCTTTCGGCGATATTGCCAACGGACCCTTGAAATCGACAGTGGGAATTCCGCGGTTTTCCCGTCTGCTACAGACCAAGCTTTCGCACCAGTTCCTCGACGGTCAGCTTGTGGTGTTCCGCGACACTTTTGAGGATGCTGGAGAGCGTTCCGATCTTGATCGGATTGTGATTGGGCACGACCTCGTGGTGTTCGCCATCCTGCTGGGTCGTCACGCGGATGTGCGAACCCCGTTGCCGGTCCACGGCGTAGCCGAGCCCGCGCAGCGCCTTGACCAAGTCCGCGCCAGAGACATCCCGCGGCACCTTCATCGTGCGAGGACCTCGTCCCGCACGAAGTGGAGACGGATGACCTTCGGGGCCTCCATCGTCTCGTCAAAATAGCAATCAACGGCCTCCTTCACGTTGGCCCGCAGTTCCTCCAGGGTGTCGCCCTCGGTGTGGACACCAGCGCCCAGCGCCGAGGCCGTATAGCCCCCGTCGATCTCGTCCTCGCGCACCTCAAAAATGATTTCCTTCATGCCCGCACCCTAAGTTTCACGAGGCCGGCCCGCAAGCTCTGCCTCGTCCCCGGAGAGCTCGGTCGCAAATCCTCCGTCACCGTCAAATCGGGGCAACATCAGACCGACCCCGTCCGGAGCTCCTACCCCCGACGAGTGAAATAGACCGTGGCAGAAGCTGATTCTCTGTCTTTATGCTGAGGTCAGATGAATCGTCCCGCCGAAGCGCTCCAGCATGTTTTCCCGATTTACAAACCTGAAGACTCTACCGGTGACCGGCCTGCGATCCAAGGCTCGGTGATCTGGGTCGCCGTTGGAGATCACCATTTTGCCGTCACCGCCAACCACGTTTTGGATCAGACTGACGGCTCGACCTTGTACCTGCCGAATGGGAACGAACTTCATGTCGCGGAAGCTGACATGGCGCGTACCAGCGAATCGCCATACGCCGACTACGCTCGCGATTCTATCGACCTCGCGATCTTCCGTCTCACGCGAGAACAGTGTGATATTCTCACGTCATTCGGCAAACTGCCGATGCCCATCACGGACTGGGCATACGAGAGGGAGCATCTTACGAGCCGGCCTTATACGTTCGTTGGCTATCCCTCGTCGAGGTTGAAGGTTAACTTTGGACAGAAGTCGATGAGACTTGGGCCGCACACCCTCACTTGTGGGAGTGTTGCGGCCGCGCAGATTTCTGCTTACGGATGGCAGCCGAATCTGCATTTGGTCGCACATTTCAAACGGGACGAAATGCACCGCGGCGACCGCGTTCAGTTGACGGCACCGGAGCCGTACGGGATGAGCGGCGGTGCGGTATTGAGGCATCCAAGTCGGGCTGAGCCGCAACCGGCGTCAAATCCAAGGCCGGAAAATCGCGGCGTAGCCCGCCGGGAATTCTTCCTGGCCGGCCGGGAGCTCCACGAAGCCGTCCGTGCCAATCAGCCCCGCGAAATCCCCGGAGGTGTTGATCGGATCCGGCCGGGCGCGGGTGGTCCCGCGGTCATCGGCCTCAAGCCGGACGGGCAAAAAATAGGCGAGGGGCGGGCGGAACGAGACCGCCTCGGCCAAGGGCAACACCTGCGGCGGTTTTTCCGCCATGCCGGACGCCCGCGCCAGGGCCGGCAGGATGTAGCGGTGGAGGCAGGTGTAGGCCGCGGCGGGATTGCCGGGCAGCGCAAACACCGGGGTGCGGCGCGCGCTCACCCCGAACCACATGGGCTTGCCGGGACGCTGGGCCACGCCGTGAAAAACCTTCTTCACCTGCAGGGTCTCGAGCACCGCGGGCAGGTAGTCGAACTTCCCCTTCGAGACCCCGCCGGTCAGCAGCACCGCGTCGAATTCCGCCAGGATATGCCAGAGCCGGTGCTCGATCTCCTCGCGCACGTCGCGCAGGTGAAAGCGCCCGACCCCGGGATAACCCGCCGCGATCAGCGCGGCGCGCAGGCCGTAGTCGTTGCTGCGCCGGATCTGGTGCGGTGCCACCGGCATGCCGGGCTCGACCAATTCATCGCCCGTCGCCACCACGGCGATCCGCGGCCGGGCCGCGACTGAAAGTGTCTCGCACCCGCAGGCCGCTGCAACCGCGATCTCCCGGCCGCCGAGCCGGGTTCCGGCCGGCACGATCAGGTCACGGGCGGCATGGTCGCTCCCGCGCCGGTGAATCGCGAATCCCGCCACGAGCTTTTTGGCCGCCGCTTCCGCCACGGTGATCCGGTTGCCCTCGCGGGTGGCCTCCTCGAAAGGCACCACGCAATCCACGCCCTCGGGTCGCACCGCCCCGGTCATGATCTCCACGCAGGCGTCATCCTGCGCCCCCAGCTTCCGGGGGATCATGCCGGCGGCCTGGACCCCGATCACCCGGAAGGTCCGGCCGCCCTCCGCCAGCGTTTCCGACCTCAGGGCGTAGCCGTCCATTGTCACCCGGTCGAAGGGCGGAAGGTCGCGGTCCGCCCGGATCTCCCGCCGCAACACGCGTCCGTGCGCCTCGGCGAGAGGGCAGTCCTCGCTGGCAGCCGGGAGCATGGAGGCAAGGATGAGCTTTTCGGCTTCAGCGGGGGTAAGCATGGGCGAACCCCAGTGACGAGTGACGGGTGACGAGTGACGAGCCGAAACTGGATCGGAGGGAAGGAGTTCGGCCCTGACCACCATCTCGTCACTTGTCACCCGTCACTCGTCACCCATGCTGCTTCCCGTCCATGGGCCATCCCACCGACCAATTCCAACGTCCCCTGCGCGACCTGCGCATCTCGGTCACCGACCGCTGCAATTTCCGCTGCCCGTATTGCATGCCCCGCGAGGTGTTCGGGCCCGGCTACGCCTTTCTCAAGGATCCGCAGCTGATGACCCTCGCGGAGCTGACCCGCCTGGCCCGGGTTTTCCGCGGACTCGGGGTCGAGAAGGTCCGCCTGACCGGCGGGGAACCCCTGCTGCGGGCGGACGTGCCGGAGCTGGTCCGGGCGCTGAAGCAGGATCTCGCCATGCCCGATGTGGCGCTGACCACCAACGGCTGGCTGCTGGAGCCGGTCGCGCCGGCCCTGCGGGCAGCCGGCCTCGACCGCGTCAATGTGTCGGTGGACTCGCTCGACGACGCCGTCGCCGGGCGGATGAACGGCCTCGGCTTCAAGGTGGACCGGGTCCTGCGCGGCATCGACGCCGCGGCCGCGGCTGGCCTGCCCGTGAAGATCAACATGGTGGTGCAGCGCGGGGTGAATGACCACGAGATCATCCCGGTCTGCGAGTATTTCCGGGAGCGCGGGCACCCAGTGCGCTTCATCGAGTACATGGATGTCGGCAACACCAACCACTGGTCGGCCGCCCAAGTGGTGCCCGCCAGCGAGATTGTCGACCGCGTCGCGGCCCGCTGGCCGCTCGAGCCCGCGGGCCCGGCCTACCGCGGCGAGGTGGCGGCGCGCTACCGCTACCGCGACGGCCGCGGAGAGATCGGCCTCATCAGTTCCGTGACCGAGCCGTTCTGCCGCGATTGCCACCGGGCGCGGCTCTCCGCCGACGGTCACCTCTACACCTGCCTGTTCGCGGCCACCGGCCACAACGTCCTCGCGCGCCTGCGGGCTGGGGACGACGACGCGGCCCTGACCAGGTTCCTCGGCGGGATCTGGTCGGGCCGGCGCGACCGCTATAGCGACGAACGGGCCGGCCTGCTCGCCGCGGGTGAGACGCGGGCCAAGGTCGAAATGAGTTATATCGGGGGCTAAACGTGCTGCGGACTTCGTCCTCGCACGTTTAGGAGCCGAAATGGCTGCGCCATTTCGGGGAATTAGGCCGTGGATAATTGCCGGTTTTCTCCTGGAGATTTTTGGGGTAGGGCTGACTCGCCGAGTAAGCCGCGATAATCGATCCCAAGCCCGGCGGACTTGGCAAGTCCGCCCTACCCCGGAAGGGCGGAGTGCCGCCAGCACGGTTTTTAGGCGCCGGCCCGGCTTCCGCGTTGCCGCGCAGGCCGAAACCACCTCACCCTTGATCACGACGTCATGAGCAACTCCGCCGCCGCTGTCGCCAAGCTGAAATCAGACATCGAGCAGACGCTCGGGCTGATGCGCACCCAGCTGGGGGCCTTCCGCCGGATGGCCACCCCCGAGGTGATGGCGGTCTACCCGAAGATCACCGCGCTCATCGGCCGCGAGGATTTCGTCGTCTCGCACCAGCGCTCCAAGGCCGGCGTGAAGGAGCTGATGGACGAGGCCGATTTGCTGGCCTGGGATGTGCCGCACCTGCTGGAGGAAGCCTTCACCGAGAGGTGGATGAAGGACTGTTTCACCGCCAACGACGTCTATCCCGATTCCACGGCCTTTCGGATTCACGATTACCTGCGTGGCCAGGGCCGGCCCGAATCGCCTTTCCCGGCCTATTTTTCGGAAAACCTCCAGCGCTGTTTCCGTCCGTTGGGCCGGCTCCTTTCGCGCTCCGGTTATGCGGTCGGGCCGCGTTCGTCGACCGACGGCGATGCGGGCGCCTTCGTCCACCCACGGATCGCAAAACACTTCCAAATGCACCCGGGGATGACGGCCGGTGCGATTGCGTTCGGTGAGCAGGCCAAGCGTTGCCATGAGCTCCGGCAATCGCTGCGCAAGCTCGAGCCGAAGCTCGCCGAGGAGCTGGCCAACGTACTCTGGGACGAAGTCGAGTCCGAGCGGAAAAAGCGGGGGTGAGATCCCGTAGGGTCGCCGCTTGCGGCGGACCTGAACGACGAATGGCCCTGCGCAAGCGCAGGCCCTACGACAGCCGCCCCTACCTATTTCACTCGTACCGCGCGGCGCGGCCGAAGTAGTCGAGCATCCAGATTTCCTTCCAGACGCGGTAGCGGCCGGGGCTGGTGATCTTGCCCAGCTCCTCGCGGTCCTGGTGCGGATGGAGAAAGCCCAGCTCGGTGTTCAAGCGGTCGAGCTGGCCCTGCTCGGCATTCAGGTCCGTCACGGGTTCCGTGGTCCAGGCCTCGGGCGTGACACCGCTGCGCTTCACCCGCTCCCGGTGCCGCGCGAGCAGCCGGGGCAGCGAGCGCCGCCACGGACTGCGCTCGACCAGCCAGTTCTCCGGGTAGAAGCCTCCGAAGGGAATGTAGAGATTGTCGGTCAGGAAACGGTAGCCGTCGGTTGACCGCGAGGTCACCGCGTAGCACATCGTCAGCGTGCCGTTCGGCTGGGGCAGGAACGTGACCTGGACCCGCACGTGCGCCGGCTCATCCTGATAAACCGAAACCCGTAGGTAAAAACCGCTGCCGACCTCGGCCTTGAGGGACTGGACCTGCCGGAAGCCGTGGCCGCGCAGCCTGTCGCGCACCTTGAGGAAACGCGCCTGGGTCGGCCATTCCTCACCGCTTTGGTTGACAGTGTAGCGCGGGAAAAGCGGGCGCTGGCTCACGCTGAGCGCGTGGATGACCATCCAGTTGTAGAGCGTCTCGCCGAGGAACCAGAAGAGCAGGAACGCCATGACCAGGAGGGGGATCGGCCGGTCGATCAGCTCCAGGTCGACGCTGATGTAGGCGGCACCAAAGCCGAAGATCAGCCAGCGCAGCCAGCGGTTGGCGATGGCGAGGCCGGGCGCACCGATCCGGTGGTGCAGCTGCACGAGGATCATGGAGATCATCATGGCTGACAGCAGCGGGTAGGCGTAGAGCGGTTGCGGCGTCATGGGACGATAAGGTAGGGGCCTGTGTCCCCACAGGCCCTCGATCCAGGGCGGCTGGGGACAGCCGCCCCTACCTTTTTGGGAAATCAGCTCAGGCGGACCGGCATGATGACGCAGATGAAGCTGTCGAGCGTCTTGAACACGCCCGGGCTCACCTCGTCCTTGAGCTCAAAATAAACCT
>JAYTUA010000056.1:0-2541 GCA_043745015.1 Opitutaceae bacterium
GAATTTTGTTTTCATGGCAGTGGGAATGGAAATTACGGGGGTTTGCTTCAAACGCAACCGGGCCTTCCCAGCATGTGTCCTGGCGGACTTGGAAATGTACACTCCAGCAACGGAGAAAGGCGGCTTGACGATGTGATACGTTCGTTTTATACATTTGTTTTTGATCATGCTGACCGGTAAAAACGCTGCGGTTACTGAGCGAATCCTCCAAGCTGCGGAAGAGCTTTTTGCCCGTGATGGCTACGACGGGGCGACCATGCGAAATATCACCAGAAAGGCCGGAGTTAACCTCGCCGCCTCTCACTATCATCTTGGCGACAAGCGAGACCTCTACTGCCGGGTGCTGGAGCGGCGCCTGCGACCGATAAATGAAGCCAGATTGGCTGAACTGGCACACGCGGAGGAAGAGGCCGCCGGGCGGCCCGTCGCCATGCCGCGGATCCTGGATATCATGATCCGGCCGCTCTTCGAGCTGAGTGCCGATACCACGCATGGCGGCCAGTTTTTCGGGCACATTCTGGGCCGAAGCCTGGCCGAGCCCATGCCGTTCATGGCGGAGTTGCTCGAAAAAGAATTTCACCCCGCGATGGCCCGGTTCGGCCAGGCTTTGCGCCGCCATGTGCCGAACCTGGCACCGGGGGAATTTCTGTGGCGCCTGAGTTTCGTGATCGGGGCGATGCACCATGCCATGACAACCCTGCCGCGCATGGAGGAACTCACCCGCGGCATCTGCCGCAACAACGACGCGGCCGCCGCCATCCGGTGCTTCATTCCGTTTGCGGTGATTACCTTCAACGCTCCTGAGGAGGTCCAGTGGCCGAAGGGCGGCGCCACCTGACTGCCGGCCGTCGGGATCAAGTGGTGGAATTTCTTCTTCGGCAACCGCCTCCGCTTATTACGCCGTTTTTTTCGCGACCAGCTTGCATTGGCGCAGGAATTGCATCTCCTGCACTCCGTCATCGGGGGTGCTGACCACACCGTTCGATCATCGGGATTCTGGCAACTTTGTTTCGCCTTAAGGCGTATTCAAGGCTGCCCGGAACAAACCCGTTTCCCGCCGCTCTGACCGGTGGCGACAACACCAAACATGATTTTTTCCGCCGTAATTCTCAGTCTGCTCTCCCTGCTCGTGGCCACCGACCCAGAGCCGGGTGGCTCGTCCGTGCCGCCTTCGCCCGAACCGCCCTTGCGGCCGGCGCGCAAGGCTTCGCGCGACGACACGGAACAGCCGCAATCCGAGCAGATCGCGGCCTGATCCGCATCCATCGGCGTGCCTCGCGCGTAGAAAGCACTGTTATCCATGTATGACAGTGATAGTCGGCTTGCGCTGACATTGTCCGGGGGCTTCGCTGCCCGCTCCATCTTCCAGACTACCATCGTGAATCCACCGCAGAAATCCGCCCCCCGCCTGCTCGGCTCCCTCGTCCAATGGATCGACAGCGACTACTCGGTCGAGCCGCCGGAAGTCATCCGGGCACTGCCCGACGGGGTGAACTGGGTGCGCTGCCTCCCGTTCGTGATCCTTCACGCCGGCTGCCTCGGCGCAATCTGGACCGGCTGGAGCTGGTTCGCCGTGTGGACGGCGGTGGCGCTGTATTTCATCCGCATGTTCGCCGTCACGGGCGTCTACCACCGTTATTTTTCCCACAAGACCTACAGCACCTCGCGCTTCGGCCAGTTCCTCCTGGCCCTGCTCGGCGCCACCTGCGTGCAGCGCGGCGCGCTCTGGTGGGCCTACCATCACCGCCACCATCACCAGCACTCCGACGGGCCCGAGGACGCCCACTCGCCGCACGTGCACGGCTTCTGGTGGTCGCACATCGGCTGGATCACGAGCCGGAGGAATTTTCCCACGGACTACTCCAAGATCCGCGACCTCGCGAAGTTCCCCGAGCTGGTTTTCCTGAACCGCTTCGACATCCTCGTGCCTGTCCTGTTCGCGACCGCGCTCTTCGCGGGCGGCAACTACCTCGGCCACGCCCTCCCCGCGCTGCACACCAGCGGCGCGCAGCTGCTCACCTGGGGCTTTTTCATCAGCACCACCGCGCTCTTCCACGGCACGTCCTGCATCAATTCCCTCGCCCACCTCATGGGCGGCCGCCGCTTCGAGACGAGCGACGACTCGCGCAACAGCTTCATCCTCTCGCTCATCACCCTCGGCGAGGGCTGGCACAACAACCACCATCGCTACATGTCCACCGCGCGCCAGGGCTTCTACTGGTGGGAGCTCGATATCACCTACTACCTCCTCAAGGGCCTGTCGTGGACGGGTTTCATCTGGAACCTCAAGGGCGTGCCGGAATCCATCTATGCCGAGGCCGCGCAGCGCCATCATCAGGATACGGTCGCCCGCTTTTCCATCTCCTCCGTCCAGCATGAGATTAACACCCTCCGGCGGGTCGTGCCCACGGCCGCCGCCATTGCCCTGGCGACGGTGAACTCGGCTGAGATCGTCGCCCAGAAAAAGGCTGACGGCCCCGCGATCCACAAGAATGTGGGCGGCCTCGTCGCCGGCGAACAGTCCCCTGCATCCGCACCCGC
>JAYTUA010000057.1:0-9871 GCA_043745015.1 Opitutaceae bacterium
AGGTATTCTCAAGGCACAGCGACCAACTGGGCATTTCCCCTCCTTAAGCTCGATCACAAGTTGTGCCAGTTTGACGAGACTACTGTCGCGGGCATCAGCGATAGCTTGAACAATGCCTTCCTGATAAGACTTCTCATCGCTCCCGGTTGGTCCACCGAGGTACCTCATGGTGATCGGATCGTTTTCCAGCTTGGTAAGGAATTTTGCATCAGATGCCACTACCTCCCGAATGAGCAAGTGTTCTGTGAGAATGGGCAGCATGGAGAAGCCCGGTCTCATCAAACTCACACCATCTTGCCGTTGGCGTAGACGATCTTGCCGGAGACGATCGTGGTCTTCACGCGGCCGGTGAGGTTCAGACCAGCACGGCATCCCGCATGGGGCGGGTATTGGGTGCGGGGAGGAGCTGGCGCTTGCGGCTGAGCTGAGCCACTTCTTCACGAACCAGAATGCGGAGTTTGCGGTAGGTGCTCTCCTCGGTGGCGCCGTGGCAGACGCCGCCCCACGGGAAGAGATCGGGGCAATGGCCGACATAGGCACGGTCTTCCTCGTTCCAACGAACAAACTTGAGATAGCGGTCTTCGGGTTTCATCGAGTGGCTTCGCGTATAGCGTTACTGACTTGTTTCTCCTGATAGTGATGCGCGTCTTCGCCTTCTTTGCCACTCAAAATTACCGAGCCGGCCAACCGTGGATGACGGAATTTACGATGGGAGCCCTTGCCGCCGGATACCGACACAAACCCGGCCCGGGTCAGATCGGCGATCAACTGGTGGATTTTGCGGGGCATGATGGGTGAAGGTTATCGCGGGGTGAGGGCACCCCGCCCACAAGGGTTCACACCAGCATCTTGCCATTCTGGTAGACGAGGCGGCCGGAGACGATCGTGGTCTTCACGCGGCCGGTGAGCTTCTGTTTGTTCCAGGGGGAATTGATCGACTTGCTGAAGGCGGCGTAGGTGTCGTAGACCCAGCTCTCGGCGGGATCGAAGACACACACGTCGGCGTTGGCACCGGCGGCGAGCGTGCCGGCGGGAAGCTTGAGCACGTCGGCGGCCTTGCGGGTCAGCAGGTCGATGACGTGGCTGAGCGTGAATTTGCTCTTCTTCACCAAGACGTCGAGGCACACGGGCAGGGCGGTCTCGAGGCCGATGATGCCGTTGGGGGCGTAGTCGAACTCGCGGTCCTTCTCCTCGGGGGCGTGCGGGGCGTGGTCGGTGCCGATGCAGTCGAGCGTGCCGTCGCGCAGCCCGGCGATGATGGCCTTCCGGTCCGCCTCCGTGCGGAGCGGCGGGTTCATCTTGAGGTTGGTATCGTAGGTGCCGAGCGCCTCCTCGGTGAGGGCGATGTGGTGCGGCGTGGCCTCGGCGGTGACACGGATGCCGTCCTTCTTGGCCCGGCGCACGAGCTCGACCGAGTGGGCCGAGGTGATGTGCTGCATGTGGATGTGCGCGCCGGAGTAGCGGGAGAGGATGATGTTGCGGGCGACGACGATGTCCTCGGCGGCGTGCGGCCAGCCGCGCAGGCCAAGCCGGGTGGAGACGACGCCCTCGTTCATCACGGCCTTCTCGGTCATCGAGTCGTCCTGGCAGTGGTCGAGGACGGGGAGGTCGAACATCTTGGCGTATTCGACGGCGCGGTGCATGAGCTCGTTGGACTGGACGCAGAGGCCGTCGTCGGTGAGGGCGACGACGCCGGCTTTCTGGAGCGAGCCGTGCGGGGCGAGTTGCTGGCCCTTCATGCCGACGGTGATGCAGCCGGTGGGATAGACGCGGATGGGCGCCGCGGCGGCCGCGGTCATGATGAGCTGGATGGTGCCGGTGTTGTCGGCGACGGGCGAGGTGTTGGGCATGCACACCACGGAGGTGAATCCGCCGGCGGCGGCAGCCTGCGAACCGGTGAGGATGGTCTCCTTGTGCGTCTGGCCGGGCTCGCGGAAGTGCACGTGGATGTCGACGAGACCGGGGCACACGACGAGGCCGGTGGCGTCGATGACCTGCGCGGATTTCTTCTGCGCGGCGGTGAGGGATTTCACGAACTTGCCGCTGGCGATGAAGACATCGCCGACCTTGTCCCGCTTGGAGGCGGGATCGATGACGCGGCCGTTTTTAATGATCAGGAAACTCATGAGAGGTTTTCCCGCGAATTACGCGAATGGAGGAGAGGATTGCAACTCGCGGGGTGGGGGCACCCCGCCCACACCAAGGCATGGATGCTTCTCCCGCAACTGCGGGATCAGCATGACAGGAACTGGGTGATTGATCCGTGTTCATCCGTGTAATCCGTGGTGAAAGAGGTTTGGGCCCATTGAATTGATTACTCCACGGGGGCGGTGACGGCCTCGGGTTGGCCGCCGGCGCAGAGGTAGAGGACGGCCATGCGGACGGCGATGCCGTTGGTGACCTGCTGGAGGATGACGCTGCGGGGGGAGTCGGCGATGTCGCTGTCGATCTCAACGCCGCGGTTGATGGGGCCCGGGTGCATGATGAGGGCGTCGGGCTTCACCCAGCTGGCGCGGGTGTAGTTGAGGCCGAACATGCTGGTGTATTCGCCGAGCGAGGGGAAATGGCCGGTGGACTGCCGCTCGTGCTGGATGCGGAGGAGCATGACGACATCGGCGTCGGCGAGCGCCGAACGGAGGTTGTGCGAGACCTTCACGCCCATCGCCTCGAACCAGCGCGGCACGAGGGTGGATGGGCCGACGATGGTGACGTCGGCGCCGAGCTTGGTGAGGGCGTGGATATTGGAGCGGGCGACGCGGCTGAAGAGGATGTCGCCGAGGATGACGACCTTGCGGCCCTTCAGGTCGCCGAGCTTCTCGCGCATGGTGAAGACGTCGAGCAGGGCCTGGGTGGGGTGCTCGTGGGCGCCGTCGCCGGCGTTGACCACGGGGATGTCAAGGACGCGGCTGAGGTAAAGCGGGGAGCCGCTGGCGGAGTGGCGGAGCACGATCATGTCGGCGTTGAGCGCCTGAATGTTCTGCGCGGTGTCGCGGAGGGTCTCGCCCTTGGTGGTGCTGGAGGCGGAGGCGTCGAAGGAGATGACGTCGGCGCTGAGGAGCTTGGCGGCCATCTCGAAGGAGATGCGGGTGCGCGTGCTGGGCTCGAGGAAGAGGTTGACGATGGTCTTGCCGCGGAGGGCGGGGACCTTCTTGACCTTGCGGTCGAGGATGCGGCGGAACGCGCCGGCGGTGGCGAGCACCTGCTCGATCTCGGAGCGCTTGAGTTCCTCGATGGTGAGAAGATGTTTACGATGCCAGGGCATGCCGGAAGTGAGAGTGAGAGGGAAAGTGAAAGGGGGCGGAGGGGGTGGTCAAGTGACGGGATTTAGGCGGGAGGATTTTGGATTGGTCGAGACCACTTCCGTCAGGATGGTATCCTTGTCCGGATGCAAGGAGTCGAGGCGGACTTTGACTTTTTCCGTATCGCCCGCGACGAGTGTGAGGCCGGTGTAGGTGGCGGCGACGGGCAGGAGGCGGCCGCCGCGGTCCACGAGGACGGCCAGTTCGACGGTGGCCGGGCGGCCGTGGTCGAAAAGTTCGTCGAGGGCGGCCTTGACCGTGCGGCCGGAGTGCAGGACGTCGTCCACGAGAATGACGGTCGCGCCGTTGACGTCGTGGGAGATCATGGTCGGCGTATGCTCCTTCGGGATCGGGTTGCGGCCGATGTCGTCGCGATGGAAGGAAATGTCGATGGTGCCGAGGCCGGGCTTGAGGCCCGCTTTTTTCAGGGCGGCGGCCAGGCGGGAGGCGAGCACGATGCCGCCGTTGGCAATGCCGAGGAGCTGGAGACGGGCGGTGCCGGAGTGGCGGCGGGCGATGGCGGAAGCAACGCGGTCGATCGCTTGGTGGATCGTTGGGGCGTCGTGCTTCAGAGGAGTGGCCACGAGCCCAAGGTTGTGGGGGGTGCCTCGGGGCTCGTCCAGCGCAAAGGCAGGTGCTGTGTTGAATGTGGGAGGGGCTTTACGCCCCGACAGGCTGACAGCTACACCGGCAGAGTCGGGGCATAAAGCCCCTCCCACACAATCAGGGAACCGATCTCACACCGGCACGATGCAGTCGGGGGCCTCGTAACGGACGCTATTTACGCGGGAATCGACCCGGTGGCCGTTCATGAGGTCGGCGGGGAGCGGCCGGCAGAGTTGGGCGAGACGCGCTGGCTCCAGCGGTTCGTCACCGAGCCAAGCCGGGCCGCTGTTGGGCCCGAGGATGACGGGCATCCGGTCGTGGATGGCGGCGAGCAGTGAATTGGGCGTGGTGGTGACGATGCAGAAGGCGGCGGGCGTGTCGTCCCGCGCCGGTTCCCAGAGCCCCGCGAAGTAGAAAGGACGGCGTTCCCTCAGCGTGAAATAGTGGGGCAGCCGCTCTCTGCCTTGTTTTTCCCATTCGTAGAAGCCGTCGGCCGGCACGAGGCAGCGGCGGTGATGGGCGGCGTCGCGGAAGGCGGGTTTGGCGAGCAGGGTCTCGCTGCGGGCGTTGCCAAGGATGACCGGGCGCTCAGCGGGGGTGCGGGCGGGTGGCACGAGACCGAATTGCATGGAATCGAGCGTGGTCCGGGCCTTGCGCCGCGTGATGACCGGCATGCGGCGGGTGAGGGCGACGTTGTACCGGGGTTGCCAATCGAGGCCCGCAGCCTCGGCCATCTGCGCATGGAATTCAGCGATGACCAGCGCGCTGAGCGAATAGCGCAGGCACATGGCTCACGGTACGGGATGCAGCCAGCGGGCCAGGCAGGATTGCAGCACGTCCGTGCGGACGGGCTTGGCCAGGAAGTCGTCCATGCCCGCGGCCATGCAGGCGGCCCGGTCCTCGGCGCGCGCGTTGGCCGTGAGGGCGACGATCGGGAGTTCGCGATCGCCCAGCATGAGGCGGGCGCGGCGCGTGGTCTCGAGCCCGTCGATACCGGGCAACTGGCAATCCATGAACACGAGGTCCCATTCGCCGGCCTGGAGGGCATTGAGGGCGGAGGGTCCGTCCGGTACCACCAGGCACTGCAGGCCGAAGCGCTGGAGCATGAGCGCAATGACGCGCTGGTTGATAAGATCATCCTCGACGACGAGGATGCGGGCGTCGAAATGCCGGGGCAAGGTGGAGGTGACCGCAAAGGGCAGGGCGGTGTTGCGCTCCTTGGCCAGGGGGAGAGGCAGGGTGAACTCAAAGAGCGAGCCCTGGCCGGCGACGTTTTGGGTGGCGATGCGTCCGCCCATGCCTTGCACCAGCTTCTGCGAGATGGCGAGACCGAGGCCCGTGCCGCCGTATTTGCGGCTCATGGAGCTGTCCGCCTGCTTGAAGGGTTCGAAGAGATGGGCCCGGGTCGCCTCGGTCATGCCAATGCCATGGTCCCGCACGCGCACGGTCAACCGGACCTGGCCGGCCGATTCTTCCCCGATCATTTCCAACCCGATATCACCGTGTTCGGAAAACTTCACCGCATTGCCCACGAGGTTGAGCAGCACCTGCCGGAAACGCATCGGGTCGCCCATGACCCGGGTGCGGGCGTCGGCATTGGATTTGAACCCGAGTTCAAGTGACTTGGCCGCCGCGCGCGGCCGCATGAGCGCGAGGATATCCTCCCCGACGATCGCCGGACGGAAAGGGATGGATTCGAAATCGAGCCGTCCGCTCTCGATTTTGGAAAAATCAAGGATGTCGTTGAGGAGGCGGAGGAGCGAGTCGGCGGAACTGACAGCGGTTTCGACCTGCTCCCGCTGGGCGGGGGTGAGGGTGGCGGTGTTGAGCAGGTCGAGCATGCCCAGGACCCCGTTCATGGGCGTGCGGATCTCGTGGCTCATGGTCGCGAGAAACTCGCTTTTGGCCTGGTTCGCCGATTCGGCGCGGTCCTTGGCGGTGCGAAGTTCGGCTTCGATCTCCCGGCGGTGGGCGACTTCGGCACTCAGGCCGCAGTTGAGCACATCGGTCTGGCGCTGCTTTTCCTTCAGCTCCTCGGCCAGGGCGGCGGATTCGTAGCTGTGGCGCAACGAACTGCTGAGGCTGCGATGGTAACTGCGCGCCATGGCGATCAGGAAGGCGGTATAAAATATCGCTAGCACCCCCATGATGGTCTGGGCGATCACGCCGGCACTCAGCGAGCGAATGATCAGCGGGGTCAGACTCAAAACCTGAAAACTCCAGCAGGCCGGCAGAATGGGGCCGAGCGAGCGGGTGGCACCGGCGGTGATGCCGGCGATCACCAGAATGAGCAGCGAGAGCTCGAGGTCACCCATGACGGGAAAGAACACCCAAGCGGCAAACCCCCAGCCGAGGCCGGTCAGCACGGCACCCGCAATGAATTGATTTTCCCAAGTCGTGTGCTGGCCCGGACCACGTTCGGCTCTGCGGTAGAGGAAGATCGTGACGCTCCGCCAGGCGACGAGCAGGCTCATGTAAGACAGCCACAACCAAGCCGTCGTGAAGTGGTGTGCGTCCACCAAGACCCACGTCAGGCCGGCCGTCGCAAAGAATGTCGTGGCCATGCCCGCGGGCAAATCGTTGTAGCCCTGCCGCACCAGCTCGGCTTCGGCCCGCAGGACGCTCGCGGATTTGGGGATGGAGGGCGTGGATTCCATGAGGTCGCAGCCTAGGAAACCGGTAGGGGTGGGGGAAAGCTTTATCCAGCCTCCGTTTAGGCGCACCGTACCAAGGGAAACGTCCGAAGCCCGCCTACGCTCCTCAAGCTTCGGCGCGGCACCTCGCCATAGCTTTGCGCGGCAAAGCTCCGGCGGGTGGTGGACCTTACTGGACTCGAACCAGTGACCTTTTCCATGTCAAGGAAACGCTCTAACCAACTGAGCTAAAGGTCCGCAGAGGGGCAGGAGTGAACGATTCGCCATGGGTGGTGCAAGGAAAATTGAGGAACGGGCGGAGAATGGTGTCCGTAGCGGGGTCGGTTTGCCGTAGGTCGGGCTTTAGGCCCGACACGAACCTGCGCCATGTCGGGGCTAAACCCCGCCTACAAAACGCCGCACTGCTGCCTACAAAACGCCGCACTGCTGGCGACAAAGCAAGCTGAGTCACTATCATGGCGCTGCGGTGCTTGAATTTGTGCCGTTTCGTGTCCATTCGTGGTGGGAAAATGCTGCAGTCGCTCCGCATCCGCAATCTCGCGCTCCTCGACGGGGTGGAACTGGACTTCGAGAGCGGCTTCACGGCGGTGACGGGCGAGACCGGCGCGGGCAAAAGCATTTTGCTGGGCGCCCTCTCGCTGCTGGCGGGTGCCCGCGCCGACAAAACCATCATCCGGCAAGGGGCCGACGCCTGCGAGGTCGAGGCCGCGCTGTTCTTTGCCGACACCCGCCGGCTCGACATGGTGCTGGCCAACCTGAGCCTGCCGCCCTGCGACGACGGCGTGCTGATCATCAAGCGCAGCCTCCCGCGGGAGAAAGCCCCCAAACTTTCCGTCAACGGCGGACTGGCCACCCTCTCGGCGCTGCAGGAGCTTGGCGCGCAATGGATCGACTTCCACGGGCCGGGCGAGCCCCGCCGGCTGCTCAAGGAGAACGGCCAGCGCGAGCTGCTCGATCTCTTTGCCCGCAACAGCGGCGTGCTGGAGAAATACCAGGCGCATTACGGCCGGTGGCGCGACCTCCTCGCGGAGCGCGACCGGCTGGCGGGCGCCGACAAGCTCTCCGCCGACCAGATTGATTTCCTCAAGATCCAGCTCGGCAAGATCGACGCCCTCGATTTGACCGAGGAGGCCATCGCCGCGCTGGAGCGGGACTACTCGCGCCAGCAAAGCGCGCAGGAAATCATGCAGCTCGCCGCGCGGCTCAGCCACGGCCTGAGCGGCGAGGAAGGCCTGTTAGGCCGGTTGGCGGCGTTGCTGCGCGAGGCGCGGCAGCTCGAAGCCTTCGATGCCACGAGCAAACCGCTGGCCGACCGGCTGCAGTCGACGGCGGTCGAACTCGGTGACCTGGACGGGGACTTCTCCACGCTGGCGACGTCACTCAACTTTGATCCCGAACAGGCCGGGGCGTTGCAGACCAAGATGAATGCCTGGCTCGAGTTGAAGCGAAAGCACGGGGCCAAGGCCGAGGTCGTGCTCGCCGCCCGCGACGAGATGCGCCGCAAGCTTGAGCTGCAGGGCGATGTCGAGGGTTCGCTGGCGAAGCTGGACCAGCAGATCGCCGAGGCGGAAAAGACCGTGCGCCAGGCGGCGGCGGAACTCCGCGCCACCCGCGACAAGGCCGCGCAGCAGCTCTCGAAGGTCGCGGGCAAGGTGATCGTGCAGCTCGGGTTCAAGAAGGCCGATTTCCGGGTGCAGCTCACGCCCTTGGCCGCCCCGGGGCCGCACGGCGACTGCGGGGTGGAGTTCCTGTTTTCGCCCAACGTCGGCGAGGCGCCGCTGCCGCTGCACCGCATCGCCTCCAGCGGCGAGCTGGCCCGCGTGATGCTCGGGCTCAAGGCCGTGCTGGCCGAGATTGATGATGTGCCCCTGCTGGTGTTCGACGAGGTGGACGCCAACGTCGGCGGCGAGATCGGCCGGATTGTCGGCGAAAAAATGGCGGACATCGCCGAGCGGCACCAGGTGCTCTGCGTGACGCACCTCCCGCAGGTGGCCGCGCAGGCGGCGAACCATCTCGTCGTCCTGAAGGACCAGAGTGGCGCGCGGGCTGCGGTCACCATCAAGGCGATCCACGACAACCGGAAAACCCGGGTGGGGGAACTGGCCCGCATGCTGGGCGACCGGAGCGCCAAGAGCGCCCTGGCCCACGCTGAAGAGTTGCTTCGCGGCGAAAAGTGATGCTAACTGCGGGCATGAAACACCCCATTTCCCGCCGCACCGCGCTCAAAAACCTCGGCGTTGGCACCGCCCTCGCCACCACCATGAGCCTCCTGAACACGTCCGCTGCCGAAGAAAAACCCCGCGAACGGAAGGGTCGCGTGAAACAGTCGGTCTGCCAGTGGTGCTACAAGGGCATGTCGGTGGATGACCTGTGCGCGGCGGCCGCCGCCATGGGCCTGAAGTCGGTGGAGCTGCTGCAGCCGAAGGATTTTCCGACCCTGAAAAAGCACGGTCTCATCTGCGCAATGGTGAGCAATCCCACCGCCAAGGTGGGGGAGGTGTCGGTCGGCCCCATCCCGAAGTCCTGGAACCGTCTGGAATACCATGACGCGCTGGTGCCGGCCTACGAGGCCCACCTGCACGCGACGGCCGAGGCCGGCTATCCCAACTTGATCTGCTTCTCCGGCAACCGCGACGGCATGAGCGACGCGCAGGGATTGGAGAACTGCGTGGTCGGTCTGAAGCGCATCATGCCGCTGGCCGAAAAGCTCGGCGTCACCGTCTGCATGGAGCTGTTGAACAGCCGGGTGAACCACAAGGATTACATGTGCGACCGCACGGAGTGGGGCGTTGAGCTGTGCAAGCGGGTGGGTTCGGATCGCTTCAAGCTGCTCTACGACATCTATCACATGCAGATCATGGAGGGCGATGTCATCGCCACCATCCAGCGCCACCACCAGTACATCGCGCATTACCACACGGCGGGCGTCCCGGGCCGGCACGAGCTGGATGAGAACCAGGAGCTCTACTACCCGGCGATCATGCGGGCCATCATGGATACCGGCTATCAGGGATATCTCGGCCAGGAATTCGTGCCCAAGGGGCCGAACCCGCTCGCGGCCTTGCGGTCCGGGGTCGAGATCTGCGACGTCTGAACGCGATTCCCGGTTGCGCCCGGCGGGCAACTGGTTTCATTGGGCGGCGATGAAACCCCGCCACCCCCGTCTGCTCCTCGGCCTGGCTTTTGCCCTGGCCGCGTTAACCGTCAATGCCGCGCCGCTCAAGGTGCTCTTCTTCTCCAAGTCCTCGGGCTGGGAGCATGGGGCGGTCAAGCAGGACAACGGCAAGCTCGGCTACGGGGAGAGTGTCCTCG
>JAYTUA010000058.1:0-9747 GCA_043745015.1 Opitutaceae bacterium
CGAGGGCGACAGTCTTTTTCGCCGCGATGGCCGCGAGCGCGGGCTGCAATCCGGCGGTGCCGGTGACAGCCATCAGGACGGTGTCGGCCTCGGCCAGCGCGGCGAGTTCGCAGAGGCCCTCGATACCACCATGGAACTGCGTGCCGGCGGGGAACGCGGCGTTGCTGCGCGCCTCGGTCAGCGCGGCGGGATCATGCAGGCCGACGTGACGCACGCCGAATTGCCGGGCGATCTCGGCGAGGCGGGCGTGATTGCGCTGGGCGGCGATGCCGACCAGTTCGAGCCGGTCGCGGTGCGCCGCGATGACGCGCAATGTGCTTTCGCCGATGGAGCCGGTGGCGCCGAGAAGGACGATGCGTTTCTTTTGTGGGAAATCCGGCATGTGCACTGAATCCCTTACACACCCCGGCGCGGTGCGCCACCCCTCTCCAGAGGGGAGCTCCGAACCAGAGGCAGGGGAATCCCCTCTGGAGAGGGGTGCCCGAAGGGCGGGGTGTGTGGTTTGGCGAGCATCCCGGGGTATTCCAAGCCCGCTCACTCCAGGAACTGGAAGATGAAATAGGCTGCCGGTGCCGTGAGGATGAGGCTGTCGGTCAGGTCGAAGGCCCCGCCGATGCCGGGGATCAGCGCGCCAGTGTCCTTGGTGTCGGCCCGGCGCTTGATGACGGATTCGATCAGGTCGGACACGATGGTGACAATCGCCAGGGGCACGGCGATCAAGGCCGCCACGAGCGGGGTCATGGTGCTGGAGAGGTGGCCCGAGGCGAAGAAGGCGAAGGCGGCGCCCACGCCGGCCGAGACCAGCACGCCGCCGACCGCGCCTTCCCAGGTCTTCTTGGGGCTGATGGTGGGGGACATCTTGTGTTTGCCGAGGGCGAGGCCGGTGAAGAGCGCCCCGACGTCGCAGAATTTCGACACGACCACGGTCCAGACGCAGAGGATGAGGTTGCTGCCCTCGTAGCCCTCGCGCATGAGGATCGCGATCAGGTAGTGCAGCATGAACGGCACGTAGAGCAGGCCGAGCACGGTGGCGGCGATGGTCTCGACGCGGGAGGTGGTGTCGCGTTCGCCCAACACGCGGATGCAGCTGACGATCAAGGCAAGCACCACCAAGGCCGCGGGCAGGCCGGCGGTCAGGTCGGGATCATCGGAACAACAGGCGAGGCAGTAAGGTGCGGCCGTGATCAGCACGCTGAAACCGAGGCCCATCCAGCGGAACGGCCGGGCGCCCATCTTGGCCGTCATGCCGTAGAATTCGTAGAGGGTCAGGGCGGCGAACACGGTGACCAGCGCGACGGCGGCATGCGCGCCGAAGAGCCAGAGGCTGCCGATGATGACGGTCCAGAGGACGAGGGTGCTGAGCAGGCGGGAGACCACGATGAAGTAGGGGATGGCGTGGAGAATGAACGGTTGCGGTAATTTCCTACACACCCCGCCCTGACGGGCACCCCTCTTCATAGAGGGGATTTTCGCAAGCGTAGGTTTTGGTCCCCTCTATAAGAGGGGTGGCGCGTAGCGCCGGGGTGTGTTGCTTGAACATGAAGAAGCGTGATGCGGCCGAGTCAGGTTCGGCCAGACTGAATTTGCTCGGCGGTCAGGCCGTAGCGGCGCTCGCGGCGGCCGAATTCGTCCACCGCGGCCTGCAGGTCGGCCTGGCCGAAGTCCGGCCAGTGCACCGGCGTGAACACCATCTCGGCGTAGGCGCACTGCAGGAGGAGGAAATTACTGACGCGCTGCTCGCCGGAGGTGCGGATGAGCAGGTCGGGCTCGGGGATGGCGGCGGTGTAAAGGTAGCGGCTGAAATTTTCCCACGAGGCGGCGGCGAGATTTTCCCGGCCGGCCTGCACGGCGGCGGCGTAGTCGCGGGCGGCGTCGGCCACCTCGGTGCGCGAGCCGTAGTTGAGCGCGAGGACGAGCGTCCAGTCCTTGAAGTCCTTGGTGGCCGCGATGACGCGGTTGAGCTCGCGCTGGACGTTGGCGGGGAGTTCGGTGGTGCGGCCGATGGTGAGGAGGCGGACACGGTTCTTGATCAGGTTGTCCAGCTCGCGCTTGAGGAAGTAGTCGAGCAGGCCCATGAGGCCGGAGACCTCGTCGGGCGGACGTTTCCAGTTCTCTACGGAGAAAGCATAAAGGGTGAGGTAGCGGATGCCGATGGCACGGGCGGCATCGACGACCGTGCGCACGGTCTCGACCCCGCGGCGGTGACCCTCGAGCCGGGGCAGGCCGTGCGCTTTGGCCCAGCGGCCGTTGCCGTCCATGATGATGGCGACGTGCTGCGGGATCTGGCCGGGAGTGGGGGACGACATGCGGAAACGGGCGATTTAGGTCGGCGGCGGTGGATTTGACAAGCCGGGAGGTTCGAGTGGAGCGCGGGCGACCCGCCCGTGAGTCCGAACCTGTGCGGCGAGGTCGCCGCACCTCCAGCTTGTATTGCCAGATGAATGCTGTAGTGACCTACCATGGCCAAGCTGCTGGACACCGTTGAAATCGCCGCCGCGCTGGTCACGTTGCCCGGCTGGACGCTCGATGGCACGGCGTTGGCGAAGACCTACAAGTTCGGCAATTTTCGCGAGGCCATGTCGTTCATGACGCGCGTGGCCTTTGAAGCGGAGGCGATGGATCACCATCCCGATTGGACGAATGTGTATAATCGCGTGGCCATCCGCCTGAACACCCATGATGCCGGCGGCAAGGTCACGGCCAAGGACGTCGAACTGGCGAAAAAAATCCAGGCGATCTCGTGGGTGGGTTAGAATCGGATTGTCTCACCCGCCGGGCGGCGCGTTAGTAATCCCATGAAAGTAGCCTTCATCAGCGGGACGAGCATCGTGAACTCCACCCTGTTCGCGGCGTGGGACGTGAAGACGATCAAGACGGACCACGGTGAGGTGACCTACAAGACCAAGGGCGATTTCGCGCTCATCAACCGCCACGGCTACGTCTTCCCACTGCCGCCGCACTCGATCAACTACCGCGCCAACATCCGCGCGCTGGCCGACCTCGGCTTCGTGGACATCGTCTCGCTCAACTCCGTCGGCTCACTTAAGAAGGAATTGCCACCGGGCACGTTCGTCTCGTGCAGCGATTACGTCGGCCTGCAACAGGGTCCGGCCACGTTTCACGATACCGAGTTGCGGGGCGGGGCGGCGGGCATCGCCAACAACCTTATCCCGCTCCTTGCCGGGAAACTGGCGCCGGAATTCAAAATCCAGACGGGCAAGGTCTATGTCCAGATGCGCGGTCCGCGCTTCGAGACCAAGGCCGAGATCCGGATCGTGCAACATTGGGGCGATGTCATCGGCATGACGGCGGCGCACGAGGCCGACCTCTGCACCGAGGCGGGCCTGCGTTACAACAGTCTCGGCCTGATCGACAATTACGCCAACGGCCTCGAGGGCACGGAGATTGATTTCGACAAGTTCAAGGAGCACGTGAAGGGCAACCAGGCGAAGGTGAACCGGCTGTTCACCCGGTTGCTGGAGATTCTAGCCTGAACGCATGATCGCCCAGCGGCAGCTGACAACTGGTATCGGGTGTCTGCTCCTTTTATGGGGGGCGGGGCGCGCTGCGGCGCCATTCGAGGGCTCGCCCTTCGGCCCGGCCGTGGCAGCGGCATTCGCTCCGACGGAGAAACGCGATCCGGAGCAAGGCAACCACGTCGCGATGCTCAGCGGCGGCTACGATGCGCTGCTGTTGCGCGTCCATCTCATCCGTCACGCGCAGCGGTCCATCGACATCCAGACCTTCATCTGGACCAATGACGAGGTCGGCCGGCTGCTCATGTATGAGTTGATCGAGGCCGCGAAACGGGGCGTCAAGGTGCGCGTCATCGCCGACCATCTCGTGTCGGACCGGGACCCGGACATAGTGGCATTTCTAGCCACGGCGCATCCCAACCTTGAGATCAAGCACTACCGGCCGGCCATGTCGCGGCTGAAGCCCTCGCGCCTGCAGAGTCTGCTGGCCGGGGTGACCTCGTTTCACAGCATGAACCAGCGCATGCACAACAAGGTCATGCTGTTTGACGAGGCGGTGCTGATCACGGGCGGAAGGAACATTGAGAACACCTACTACGACCATTCCACGGGCCTGAACTTTCTGGATCGCGATGTGCTGGTGGTGGGCCCCGCCGCGTCGGTGGCGGCGAAGTCGTTTGGGGAGTTTTGGAAATTCAAGCACGCGGTGGGCAGCCGCGACCTGACCAATGTCGCCGAGGTGATCGCGCGGGGGGACTACCGGCGTTACCCGCAGCGCAGCGATTACGACTTTGGCGGCTATTTCCGGGCGCTCGACCGGGAGGCCAGTGAGGCCGCGCTGATCACGGCGCGTTTCGCGGCGCGGCTCAAGCCGGTGGCCCGGGCGCAGTTCATCTGTGATGAACCGGGCAAGAGCACGGGATTTTTTTCCAAGACCACGCGCATCACCCGCGAGCTAGGCGGCGTGCTGGAGCAGGCGAAGGCGAATGTCACCATGCAGACGCCCTACCTCGTGCTGAGCGGGCCCGCCCGGGAATTGATCCTGAAGCTGCAGGCCGCGAATCCCGGCCTGAGCATCCGGGTCTCGACCAACAGCTTCGCGTCCACCGACAACCTGTTCGCCTATTCGGCCAATTACCGGTTGCGCAACGACTACATTGAGAATCTCAGGCTGGAGGTGCGCGAGTTCAAGCCGAAGCCCGGGGCACTGCTGGCTTATTTCCCGCAATTTCCGGCAATGGAAAGAACGGCCCAGGCCCGCCGCCTGGCGCAGGCGCCCTTCCTGTCCCTGCACGCCAAGTCCCTCGTGGTGGACGACCGGGTGGCCTTCATTGGCTCCTACAACCTCGATCCCCGCTCGGAGAACCTGAATACCGAGGCCGGCATGCTGATCGAGGACGCGGCCTTCGCGCGGGAGTTGCGCGAGGAGATCGAGCGCGACATGCGGGCGGAGAACAACTGGGTGATCGCCCGGCGCACATTGCCGCTGCGGCTTGACGTGTTGAACGGCCTGATCGGCGGCCTCATGTCGCTCAGCCCGATCGACGTCTGGCCGATCCAGAACACCACGAGCTACGAGTTGCGGCCCGGGGCGGTCGAGGTGCCGCCGGCCGATCCGGCGTTCCTTGAGCATTACCGCGAAGTGGGGCCTTTTCCCGGCACGGAGAGTCACCTCTCCACCAAGGAAATCCTGACCCGCCTCTACAAGGCCGTCGGCACGCCGCTGACCCCGGTGCTGTGACCCGGCGCGTGGCGGAGGGAGTGAGCCAATTTGATTTCCGCCACCGGTCCGCTCGTTTGTAGGTCGGGGTTTATCCCCGACAGATTGCACCTGGGTGTCGGGCATAAAGCCCGACCTACACCTAACTGACCCACTACCGGGTGGGGCAGTGATTTGCCTTTCGGCCGGGCCGGGCTTTCTTGGGTTACTCCCCTTTATCCATGAAAAAATCCCTCGTTGTCCTGTTCGCGGCGTTTGGCGCCGCTGCGTTGTCCGCCAGCACCCACAGTCTCGTCAAGCTGTGGGAGACCGAAGCCGCCTTGAAGGTGCCGGAATCCGTGCTCTATGACGCCGGGCGCGGGGTGCTCTTCGTCAGCAACATCGACGGCGAGCCGTGGGGTGACGATGGCAAGGGTTCGATCGGCAAGGTCGGCCTCGACGGCAAGATCATCGCCACGGACTGGGTGACCGGGCTCAGCGCCCCCAAGGGCCTCGGCTTGCGCGGCAACCTGCTTTACGCGGCCGACGTTGACCGCGTGGTCGTGATCGATGTGGAGAAGGGTGCGATTGTGGAGCGGATTCCCGTCGCCGGCGCGCATGGGCTCAACGATGTGACCATCGATGCCAAAGGCGTGATCTATGTCTCCGACTCGAAGGACAAAAAGCTCTACGCCATCGAAAACGGCAAGGCTTCCCTCCTGCTGGAAGGCCTCAAGGCGCCGAACGGCGTGCTCGCCCACAACGGCGAACTCTACGTGCTCGACAGCGGCGGGCTCTACCGCGTGGGCCAGAACAAGGAACTCACGCTCCTCAGCGGCGGCATCGAGGGCAACGCCGACGGCCTCGAGAATGTCACGGGCGGCGACTACCTCGTTTCCTGCTGGGCCGGCGTCATCCACTACGTCCGTGCCGACGGCACCCACGAGGTGCTGCTCGACACCAGCGCGCAAAAAATCAACTCGGCCGACATCGGCTACGACGCGAAGCACCGCATCGTCTATGTGCCGACGTTCTTCAAGAACAGCGTCGTCGCCTACGAGTTGAAGTGAGGGCCATGGCCCGGGCCGTAATCACCGGGCGGACAATACCCGGCCTTCCAGGCGCGGCTTTTTCATTGTTTGGCCGGTAGGTGATGGCCCCATCGACGGGTGGAGCGTGCGCTGCCAAGATGGTGCTCCATGAATTTCAACTATCTCATCGGCCTGCTTTGTTTCCTCTTCTGGATCGTCGCACTGGTGGACTGCATCAACAGCAGCAATCCCAACAAGCTGCTCTGGATCATCCTGGTGCCATTCCTGGGCTCGATCCTCTATTTCATTCTCGGCAAGTCGCGGGTCTGAACTTCCTTGCTTTGGTCACCTGATGGCCGGTCCCGTTTAGCGGGGCCGGCCTTTCCCTTTGCCCTCCGCGGTCGGGCGGCATTGCGTGGCCTAAATGGAAGAAACCGCCGAAAAGACCCCGATCGATCCCATCCGTCCCGAGAAGGGCGACCCCGTGCCGCAGGCGCTGTGGCAGCGGCCGTGGGCGCAGCTGAAGTTTGTCTCGTTCCAACCGGCCATTTTCCCGCGCATGCTGGGCGATGTCTCGCACGACGCCCGGCCGGGCGACCTTGTCTCGGTCTACGACAAGTTCGGCCACCGCGTCGGCACCGGGCTCTTCAACCCGCGCGCCAAGATGCCGCTGCGCGTCGTCGTCCATTCCAGTGAGCCGGTGGGCGAGGAGTATTTCGAGACGGCCATCCGCCGCGCCGTCGCGCTGCGCCGCGACATGTTTAAGCTCGACGAGACAACCGACGCCTATCGTGTCATCAACTCGGACGGCGACGGGATCAGCGGCCTGACGATCGACCGCTATGCCGACACGCTCTACTGCGACGTCTACTCGCTCGGCATCTTCCAGCGCCTGCCGAAGTGGCTGCCGCTCCTGCACGAACTGCTCGGCACGAAGCACGTCCGCGTGCATGTGGACCACGACCTCGGCAGCCTCGAGGGCATCAAGCCGTCACAGATGAAGGAAATCACGGCGTCCGCCCCGGACAAGGTGCGCATCAAGGAAGGAGGGGTGAAATACGAGGTGGACTTCGCCGAGGGGCACAAGACGGGCTTCTTCTGCGACCAGCGCGACAACCGGAAACGTTTCGGCACACTGGTAAAGGATGCGCGCGTGCTCGACTTGTGCAGTTATACGGGCGGTTTCTCCATCAACGCGATGCTCGGCGGCGCGAGCGAGGCCACGGCGGTCGACCTCGACGAAGTCTCCATTGCGCAGGGCCGGCGCAACGCCAACCTGAACCAGATTTCGCCGAACAAGCTGAAGTGGGTGCATGCCGACGCCTTCGCCTACGCGCGGCAGATGCAGAAGAACGGCGAGCAGTTCGACGCGGTCACGTGCGACCCGCCGAAGTTCGTCATGACGCGCGACCCGGGCTTCGCCGCCGAGGGCATGCGGAAATACGCCGACCTGAACACCATCGCCGCCAGCCTCGTGAAGCCCGGCGGCCTGTTCGTCACCTGCTCGTGCTCGGGCCTCGTGTCACTCGAGACGTTCGAGGAATGCGTGATCAAGGGTGTGCACCGCCTCAACCGCCGCCTGCAGATCTTCGACCGCACCGGCCCCGGCGTGGACCATCCGGTTTTTTCCAACTGCCTCGAAAGCCGCTACCTCAAGCTCCTCTGGGCCCGGGTGGTGTGATTTGTCATTGCGAGTCTGGCGCAGCCAGACGTGGCAATCCAGTTCATCGGCTTGACCTGCAGCCATACCTTCGTATGGCTGCAGTGCGTGCAGTTCACGTGGGACAAAGCCAAGGAGCAGTTCAACCGGCGCAAGCACGGGGTCGGCTTCGAGACGGTGCCCCAGGTGTTCGCCGATCCCGGCCGCGTCCTGATGGCTGACCGCAAGCACAGTCAGACAGAGGGGCGCTTCTGGTGTGTCCGGGCATGACGGCCAGGGCATCCTGACCGTGCGCTTTGTGCTCAGGGCTGGTGTCATCCGGGTGATTGGCGCCGGTTACTGGCGGAAAGGAGAACAAATCTATGAAGAAAAAAGTTAACTACACCGATGATCGCGGGGAGATGCCCGACAAACTCTTTGTCGTGTCGGAGGACGTCCTGCCTTCGCCCGCGGAGTTTGCCCGCGCGCTGGAGCGGGAAAAGGTGACGATCAACCTCAGTGCCGGCAGCCTGTCCAAATTCCGCCGCGTGGCCAAGAAACACCGCATGCCTTATCAGGCGCTCATTCGCGAGGTGCTTGACCGGGTGGCGACCCGCATTGAGTGAACCGCCGGTTCAGAATCCCTGCCTTGTTACAGCACTCGGCTTTGATTCGATCATCACGCTTTCTTCCGTTCCTTCACCAGCCCGGCGCCCTTCTTGAGATATTGGATCATGGGTCGGGAAATGTTGAACTCCCGGGCCAGGTCGGTGCCCTTGCGGCCGCTTTTGAGGGTGGCGATGATCTTGGCCTTGGCCTCGGGGGCCACGCGGCCTGACCGGTAGGCGCGTGGCACCCGCTGGCCCGTTTGCCCTGCGGTCACCGCCGCCTTGAGCCCCGGCGAGGCATAGTTCGCCAGCTGCCCGATCAGTTCATCGATACTGGCCAGACCAAGTTGGGCGGGCAGCCCCTGTAAAACTTCGGCTCGCTTCGCCTGTTTCTGCTCTTCGAGCCGACTGACTTCCGCGCGCAAGGCGGACAACGCTTTGTCCTCATCCTCGAACTGATAGGAAACTGGATTATCGAATTACTTGAGACGCCGGGGTAGGGATTTTTAGCGGTGGGGTTCATAAGGCGTATTCTACCGTGCAACGCTCAATCGCGCTGCACTGTTCTACGCCTTCTCATTCCTACTGGTTCAGCGTATGGGACGGTAGTCAAATCTCATGCGGCCTGAGTCGCTCAAAACGGTCGCCCATTTTCGCGCTACTTCAGCGGATCATAATTCCAGCAATTCACCTCGCATTTCCACTCACCGGAACTTTGTTTTTTCCAAACCTTGACCCACTTACTTGTAGCATGGCCCAGTCGGCCATCCTTGTCCGTAAACGTTGACTCGCATGCACCCAGCGACCACGCGACGTCGCCGGAAGCAGCGACTTCAACGTGATGCTGCCGACAGCGAAGATTGAATTTGGGGTCCCGAAACAGATCGACGTAAAACGCACGGATTGCATCACGATCCAAAAGAGCGGCGGTGTCGGGCGCATAAGATTTGGGGTTAGGCGCCAAGAAGGTCATCCATGCTTCGATATTTTTAGCGTTCACCGCCTTCACCCATGCGGAATATGCCGCGTCTATGGCTGCACGGTCCGCCTCATGACTGACTTTGCTGGATGCTGCGGCGACAAATGGCGCACATAGCGCCATGAATAGCACAATATGTGGTATTTTCATGGGGAGATAAGCTGCGCTGAGGTATGGCGGCCAACGTCAATCTGTGGAGTGCCTTCAGATTACTGATAGGAAACTGGATTATCGAATTACTTGAGACGCCGGGGTAGGGGTTTATCACTCACTTGGATTCGGGGCGCGCGTTGCTCGCGTTGGATTGAGGGCGAC
>JAYTUA010000059.1:0-2504 GCA_043745015.1 Opitutaceae bacterium
AGGCACACGCAGTCCTCGCCGTCCGCCGTGTGCAACCAGTGCAAATCGAGCTCCGGAAACGCCCGGTCCATCGCCGCGCGCAGGCCGCCGACCTCGAGCACCACGATGCCGTGCGGCTGCAGCCGGTCGCGGGACTGGCGCAGCAGTTTGCGGATGACGTCGAGCCCGTCGCGCCCACCATCGAGCGCCGGGGCCGGCTCCTGCCTGAACTCGGGCGGCAGATCGCGCAGCTCCCGCGTCGGGACATACGGCGGGTTGCTGAGGATGAGGTCGTATTTCGCCGGCGGGACCGTGTCGAAGACGTCGGAATGGAAAAGTTTCACCCGCCGGGCCAGGCGGTGCGCCGCCACGTTGAACTTCGCCACGGCCAGCGCCCCGGGCGACAACTCGATCGCGTCGACCTTCGCTTTGGGGAACTGGTGCGCGAGCAGGACCGCCAGGCAACCCGAGCCGGTGCAGACGTCCACGGCGCGCTTCACGGGTTTGCCCGCCGGCAGCCAATGCGGCAGCTGCTCCGGGATGATCTCGAGGAAATAAGAGCGTGGGATGATGACGCGCTCGTCCACGTAGAACCGGTGCCCGCCAAGCCACGCTTCGCGTGTCAGGTAGGCCGCGGGCACATGTTCATCCAGGCGGCGGCGGAAATTTTCCTCCACTCTCGCGGTCTCGTCCGCCGTCAGTTTTTTCCGCAACACCGCGGCCTTGCTGTCGAGCGGCAGACGGAGAGTGTGCAGCAGCAGGTAGAGCGCCTCGTCGTGCGCCGTGGTCGCCACCTGGCCGAGCGCGACCTTGCGCCGGGCATATTGCCGCTCCGCCCATGCGAGCCAATCGCCAAGAGTGCGGGGGGGCGACGCCATGGCTCAGGCCTTGGGCGGGGCCGGGACGTGCTCGTGGTTGCCGATGTGCTCCGGGCAGTAGCATTCGTCGCCGGCACACTTGGAACAGTAGCGGAAATCCATCGTGGGGTCGGAGACGTCGGTTTTGCCGCAGACGTGGCAGGTGTGCCGCGCATCGCGGTCGTTGCGCTCCTTGGCGAACTGCTGCGCCTGCCACTCCATGCGCCGCCGGCCGGACTTGATCGAGAGCACGATGTCGCGCGAGAAGAAGCACAGGAAGTTGCCGACCGAGGCCAGCACCATGAGCCGCTGCCCCAGGCCGCCGACCGCGACCAGGTAGGCGTAGCCGAGCCACTGGATGAGCGCGAGCCACTTGATCTTCACCGGCAGGATGAAGAAAATATACATCACAAAATCCGGGTTCAGGTAGGCGAAGGCCAGGAAGACCGTCGCCGCGATGTAGCCGTTGGTGGCGTATTCGATCGGCGTGATGAACGAGACCGCGACCGTGAGCATCCAGCCGAGAAAGATGAAGGCGTTGAAGCGGAAGACGCCCCAGTGGTGCTCGAGCGCGCTGCCCATCAGGTAGAAAAGATACCAGCCGAAGGCGAGGAAGATGGCACCGGTCATCGTCAGGGACGTCACCGGCGGGACGAACATGAACGTGAAGAGCCGCCACGCCTGGCCGCCCAGCACCGCGGCGGGCCGCAGCATGATCCGCTCCACGTCGAAACCGCCGAGCAGCGCGAAGCCCAGCACCATCGCCTGGCCGATGACGAAATAAAGCGACAGGTCGGCGATCGCGAGGCGGCCGAGGGCGCGTTCGAGGCGGGTGAGGAGCGACATGGCCCTTACTTCTCTGGCTTCGGCCCCATCTGGTCGAGCAAAGTCTGCTTTTGTTTCAGCAGCACCGCTTCGGTGACCATGGCGAGCAAGGCCGCGGCGCGATCCTTCTGCCCGAGCTTGATCAGCACGTTGGCCGCCTGCAACCGGATGGTCTGTTTCTCCACTCCGGGCTGGGCGCGGTCCTCCAGCGCGCCCCAGGCCTTGAGGGCCGCGTCCCATTGCGGTGTTTCCAAGTCGTAGTAGGCCTCCGCGGCGCGATAGGCGTAGGCGAATTTGTCCGGCCCGTATTCCGCCGCGTGCCGGAAGGCTTCAAGCATTGCCTGGTCGAGCGCCGTCCGCGTGAACTGCCCCGTGCGGATGAACTCGTCGCGGCCCTCCGTGAGCAACAGGCCGAGGTGATAATGGTAGAGCGGCTCCTTCGGCTCGAGATCGATGGCGGCCATGATCCATGCGAGCGCCTCGACCGGCTTGCCGTCCTCCGCGAGGTGTTTGGCGAGCTGGTTCTTCACGACGGGAATGTTCGGGTCGAGTTTGTTGGCCTTGAGCAGGATCCCGACGGCCTCCTTGGTCATGCCGACCCGGCCGAGCAGCATCCCGTAGGCCACGTAGGCCGGCGCAAAATCCGGGCTTTTCTGGATGAGCACGTCGTAGCTGTTGATGACACTCTGCAGCTCGCCACGCAGCCGCGCCTCGTCGAGATGGTCGCCCTCGCCCTCGGCCCGCGCGAGGATGCCGCGCTGGCGGGCCACGATCTCCTTCAGGCTTCTATCCGAAAGGGTCTCGGCCGGTACCACCGGGGCCAGCACGAGCAACCCGGCCAGC
>JAYTUA010000060.1:0-34016 GCA_043745015.1 Opitutaceae bacterium
AACCAGCAACAGACCACTCCAAACCCCAACCCAATTGCCGCTGCTCTTGTCGTGTAATTAACCGGCCTTTGAGGTCATTGACTGAAAAACGCGGCGGCAACATATTGGCAGGTTCGTCAATTGACACACCGCAAGCTGGACAAGAAATGGAATCGTTGGCTGCATTCATTTCGTTTGCTGAAAAGTATGATTCAGTAGAAGCCGAATCGGGTCGGCAGTAAATGATGTGAGTGGCTGGTGTTTCAACGCTTTTTCCGCGTCCAGTGGTCAGCGGCGCTTCAAAGCAGATGCCGGTGAGGTCCTCGGTCTTGCTGCGGAAATACTGCTCCGCGTCCTTCACGCCCTTGTTGTAGGCGAGGGGGCGATCTCCTTCTGGAAGTACTCCAGCAGGAACCGGGCGCGCATCTCGCTGAGCTCCTGCTCGAATTCCTCGCGAAAGTATTTCTGCACCGACGGGATGATCTGCGCGATTTCCTGGGGGTGAGTTCGAGGGCCATGGGGGCTTGGGCTAACTCAGTTTACGAATGATGCTGCGTGCCAGCATTTCGTTTACCTCGGTGTGTCGTGGGACAGGTTGGGCGACCTTGGTCTTGGGATTCTGATACCAGTCGTGTTTGCCGCCGTGCCGGATGAATACCGCTCCTGCCTCCTCAATCTTGCGAATCAGGTCGCGCCGTTTCACGCCAGTTCAAGTTCAGCATGCCGCCGCACGTTCGGAATCAGCCCGGAGGTCAGGTCTTTGTGCAAATCAGCCAAATGAGCCTTCAGGTCATCGAGGCTGATGCCCTGCGTCTGATAATCGGGAAACTCATCGAGATAGCCGATCCAGTCATTGCCATCCTGCCAGTAGGTGAAGCCGGTGTTTTTCATGACAGTTGGAAAGATGGGTGTTTAAGCCGGGGCGTCAAATCTTTGCCGGACCGCCCGATCTTCACGACGCCTGACGTTCAATCAGCCGCAAGAACTCCGCCGCATCATCCCGTTGCACCGTGGGAAAGTAGTCGAGGAACTGATCGAGGGTAAATCCGTCGTTGAGATAGTCGATGAGCGACTGCGCCGGAACCCGGGTCCCCCGGAACACGAGGGTGCCTCCCATCGTTTCCGGGTCAGAGGTCACGGGACTGGAGGCTGTCTTAAGCACGCTCTGAAGATGTCGCTTTCGTCATAAGTCTCAACTCTAGACTAGGGGGATGTAGCGGGGTGAGGGCACCCCGCCTCCATCTCTCAATCCGTGCCCATCCGTGCAATCCGTGGTAAAACTTCAGTCCCTCACACCTTCGTCGGTTTCACGCGCTGGCCGTCCTTGATGCGGTCGCCGGGGTAGAGGATGACTTCGTCGCCTTCCTTGAGTCCGTCGATGATCTGGATCTCGGCACCGCTCGAGCGTCCGGTCTTCACCGGCACGAGCTTCGCCTCGCCGCCGCGCACGATGTAGGCGGCCCAATTGTTGCCCTGACGAAAGAGACCGGAGGTCGGCAGCTTGAGCGCCGTCGCGCTTTCCCAGGTGATGACGCGCGCCTCGACGCGGAAGTTGTCACCGAGGGAGCGGCGCTGCTCGAGCGGCGTGGTGATGTCCACCACGACGTTCACGCGCTGCTCCTCGACGCCGAGGGCGGAATACTTGGTGAAGGCGGCGGGCTCGACCAGGCGGACCTTGCCCTCGAGCGGGGCGGGGCCGCCCCATTGTTCCAGCGCGACGGGCGCACCGGGGGCGATGGCCGCGCCGTCGCGCGACAGCATCTCGACCACGACCTCGAGGTCGGTGGGATCGCCCACCTCCAGCAGCGGCGTGCCCTGCATCACGGCCCGGGCGCTTTCTTGGAAGACATGCAGCACGCGGCCGCTGGCGTTGGCCTTGACCTCGATCGGAGGGGCGACCTCCCGGTCGTCCGCGGCCCGTCGGGAGACGGGCCCTCCACCAAGCCCTGTCGCAGCCAGTTGGGCCTCGACTTCCTTCAACGCGCCCTCGGCGGCAGCGACGTCACGCGCGGCGGTGGTTTCGCGCATCTGGGCGCTTTCCATCTCCTGCGGCGAAATCGTCCTGGCGGCGAACATCTGCTCGATGCGGCGCAGCTCGTTGCGGGCGAGCTCGTGCGAGGTCCGGCTTTTCTCGAGGAGGATGCGGGTGGAGTCGCGCCGGGCCTCGGCGAGGGCGCGGTTGCGTTCGTCGAGCGGCGAGGCGGGGAGCGGATCGATCACGGCCACGACGGTCACCCCGGCCTCGACCTCGGCGCCGGGCTTGAAAGCAATGCGGCGGAGTTGGCCGCTGACGGGGGCGGCGACGACGTAGCGCTGGCGGATGCGGGTCTTGCCCTCCTCGCTGACGGTGGCGCGCAGTGCGCCGGTGACGACCCGGGCGGTCTCGACCGGGGCCGGCTGCGGGCGCAGACCGAGCAGGGCGAGGACGATGAGCCCGGCGACAAGGATGTAGGGCAGCCAGCGAAGGGGTCTGCCGTTTTTCTGGGGAGGAGGCGTGGCGTTCATGGGAGAGTGCGAAGAAAATGTTTTCTGATTGTGGGCGGGGTGCCCTCACCCCGCAAGAAGTGAGCCCGGCGTATGCCAAGCCTCGCGGGGTGAGGGCACCCCGCCCACAAAGAACTGGATCCTTCGCAGGGCTCAGGATGACGGATGCGATGCTTGGTGTTCATTCTGTGTATTCCGTGTGTTCTGTGGTGAAAATGAATTGCTCACTCCGGAGCCTTCAGGGCGCCGATGAGGTCGAGGTGCTTGAGCTTGCGCAAAACCACCAGCGCCGACAAGGCCGAGGCGAGGCTGACGACAATAATGGCGAAGGTGTACGTGTAGCTGGTGAAGACGAGCGGCAGGCGCACGGTCTCGGTGCTGACCGAGTGGATGATCGCGGTGGCGAAGCCCGTGCCGAACAACAGGCCGAGCGGTACGGCCAGCCCGGCGAGGATCGCCAGTTCCGTGACGATCACGGCGCCGACCTCGCGCTGGGTCATGCCGATGACGCGCAGCGTAGCCAGTTCGCGCGAACGCTCGGCGAGCGAGATGCGGGCGTTGTTGTAGATGACCCCGAAGGCGACGATGATGGCCATGGTGAGGTAAAGGGTGGTGAGCATGCCCATCATCTGGGCGGTGGTCTTGCGAAAGCTCTGCCGCATGGTCTCCTTGATGGCGATCCAGCTGATGCGCGGGATGCCCTTGATGGCGCGGAGGAATTCGGCGCGCCGGGCCATGTCGAGGGTGAAGCTGGCGCCGGTGATGATGTCGCCCTCGCCGAGGAAACGGTTGATGGCCGAGCGTTCCATATAGGCGGCGATGCCGGTGAAATCCTCGGCGAGCCCGGCTAGGCGGATCGGGCGCACGGCCCGCCGGCCCTCGAGGGCCTCAACCACGAGCTCATCGCCCACGCGCGCGCCGAGCACCGCCGCAAGCTTGGCCGAGACGATGAGTCCGTCCCCGCTGGGGGCGATCTCCAACCCGGCGTGATCCACCGCGCGGGTATGGCTCGCGCCGGGATCGAGGCTGCGCAGGCCGATCTGGCGGTTGCGGCCTTGGAAATGGATCCGCACCGCCGTGCCGCGGGCCGGCTCGACGTGCATGACGCCGGGCAGGCGTTCGAGTTCGTGCACGATGCGCGCGGCGGAGGGCTCGGCGAGGCCTAGATTGAGGTCCTGCCGTTGCACGAGGTCCCACTGGTGGTCGAGGATGCTGGCGATGCCGGCCTTGAGCGTGTTGGGCAGAATGAGCAGCGCCGTGGCGAGCGACAGGCCGGCGATGGTGAACAGGGCCTGCACGGGCCGGCGCTCGAGGTTGCGCACGGCGATGCGGATGGAGTGGGAGAACAGCCGGCCCAGCCCGGCGCGCTCGAGGATCGAGGGCCGGAAATTCGCGGGCGGCTCGGGCCGCATGGCCTCGGCGGGCGGAAGCTGCGCGGCCTTGCGCACGGAGCCGAGCACGCCGGCCACCACCGCCAGCAGCCCGACGCCGAAGGCGATGGCCACGGCCGTGCGGTCGACCCGGAAAGCCAGGTCGGGAAAGCGGAAAAACAAATCGTAGAGCCGCACCATCCAGCGGCCGAGGAAGAGCCCCGCGAAACCGCCGAGGACCGTGCCCGCGAGTCCGATCACGGCGGTGAACTTCAGGTAGTGGCCGACGATCTGGCCGTTGCTGAAACCGAAGGCCTTGAGGATGGCGATCTGTTCGCGCTGCAGGGCGAGCAGGCGCGAGAGCACGGCGTTGGTCATGAACGCCGCCACGCCGAGGAAGATCGTCGGAAAGCCGATGGAGAGAATGCCCAGCACGCGGATCTCGTCGGACACGCGGATGTGCGAGGGGTGGTCCTTGCGGCCGTAGGCGCCGCGGCCGCCGTAGGGTTTCAGGAGCGTGTCCACGGCGGCGATGACCGGCGCGGGGTCGGCGCCGGGCGCGAGCTTGAACGCGAAGTGGTTGAACGTGCCGTACAGGTCCCACGCGGTGGCGACCTCCTTGTAGGTCATCCAGAAGATGCCGTAGGTGCGGTTGTCGGGCAGGGCGGCGCCGGGCCGCGACTCGAAGATGTATTCGGGCGAGAGCACGATGCCCGCGATGCGGAAGTCCTGCCGCCGGCCGTTCATGATGAGCGTGAGCGTGTCGCCGGGGTTGAGCTGGTTCGCCTCGGCGAAGGCCTCGCCCACGAGCAGTTCACGGCGGGAGCCGGGCGCCAGCCAGCGGCCGCGGCGGAGAAACGGGCGGTTGAGCTCCGTTTCGCCGAAGTCGGGCAGCGAGCGCACGAGGCCGCTGGCGGGCTCATCGAGCCCGGGCAGGTCGAGCGTCACCTGCGCGGCGATGTCGGTCTGCACGCCGGCGACGCCGGGGAGCGCGGCGAGGCGTTCGCCGAGGTGGTTGGGGGCGCGCTTGACCGACCCGAAGACATCGGCGAAGCGGTTGCTCTCGTAGTAGTCGGCCCGGGTGCCGTCGAGCGACGCGATAAGGCTGCGCGTGGTGATCATCATCGCGAGACCGCAGGCCATGACGATGGAGACCGCGGCGACCTGGCCCTTGAGGCGCTTCAGGTCGCGGAGCAGCTTGCGGTCGAGGTGCGGGAGCATGGGTTAACGACACCCCCCGCCCTGACGGGCACCCCTCTCCAGAGGGGATTTTGGGAAGCGTGGTTCATGATCCCCTCTATCAAGAGGGGTGGCGCGCAGCGCCGGGGTGTGTTGATTAGAGGGCATGGTCACCACCGCAGGGTGGAGGGCGCGGCGCGGACGGTGTTGCGCTGCTCTGACAGCACGCGGCCGTCCATGAAGCGGATGACGCGGTCGGCCATGTCGGCCATCACGGCGTTGTGGGTGATGAGGACGGTGAGGGTGCCGAGCTCGCGGTTGGCGCGCTCCAGCGCCTCGAGCACGACGATGCCGGTTTTCACGTCGAGCGCGCCGGTGGGCTCGTCGCAGAGCAGGACCTCGGGGCGCTTGGCGATGGCGCGGGCGATGGCCACGCGCTGCTGTTCGCCACCGGAGAGCTGGGCGGGGAAGTGGTCGAGGCGCGCACCGAGCCCGACCATTTCCAGGGCGGTCTCAGGCGGGAGCGGGTTGTCCGCGATCTCGGTGATGAGCCCGACGTTCTCGCGGGCGGTGAGGCTGGGGATGAGATTGTAGAACTGGAAAATGAAACCCACGGACTGGCGGCGGTAAAGCGTGAGCTGCTCCTCGGTGGCGTGGGTGAGGTCGATGTCGCGGTAGCGGAGCTCGCCGGCGGTCGGGATGTCGAGCCCGCCGAGCTGGTTGAGCAGGGTGGTCTTGCCGGAACCGGAGGGGCCGAGCAGCACGACGAGTTCGCCGCGGTTCAGGTCGAGGTCCACGCCGTCGAGGGCGCGCACCTCGGCGGTGCCCGTGCCGTAGACCTTGGTCAGCCCGCGCACGTGGAAGACCTTGCCGCCGGACAGACCGGCAGTCGCTGGAGAATCGAAGGCGTGGGCGGGATTCACGGGAGGCCGCCACGCTACTGCGAGGCCGGGTCAGTGCAATCCCCGGGGTGCGGGCCGGTCTGATTAGCCGTCAAGTGATAGGGTGAAGAAGCCCGACTGGTGGGTGGGTTGTTATGCACCGTAGCGAGGGTAGGGCGTGCTCTCCGAGCGCGCCGCGGCGGCGAAGGGACTCGCCGCCCTACCTCTAAACAAACCAGCCAGCGAACGGTGTTGTCGTGGGTCGGGCGCTCCCTTCTGCTGGTCGTATGAATCGGACCGACCGGCTGGTGGCGATGGTGATGTTCCTGCAAGGGAGGCGCGTCGTGCGTGCGTCGGAGATGGCGGCGCATTTCGAGGTGACGGAGCGGACGATTTATCGCGACATGTCGGCGCTGGGCGAGGCGGGGGTGCCGATCAGCGGCGAGGCGGGCGTGGGCTACTGTCTGATGAAGGGCTACCAGCTGCCGCCGGTGATGTTCACGGCGGAGGAGGCGTCGGCGTTTTTCGTGGGCGGGGAATTGGTGAAGCAGTTCACCGACGCCTCGCTGCAGGGTCCGATGGCCTCGGCGCTGGACAAGCTGCGCGCGGTGCTGCCGCGCGACCGGCAGGACCACGTGGAGAAACTGGTCAGCCGCACCCTGGTGCGCGGTCGCACGGGGCGGGCCGCGCCGGAGATCGCCGCGCAGCGCTGGTTTTTGACCGTGCAGCAGGGCGTCGTGCTCCGCCGGGTGTTGCGGATGACTTACCGCGGGCTTGAGCGCGACGAGGATACGCAGCGCGACGTCGAGCCGCTGGGCGTGGTTTTCTCCGGCGGGGCCTGGTCGCTGGTGGCGTGGTGCCGGTTGCGGCAGGACATCCGGAACTTCCGGGTGGACCGCATCCGCCGGCTGGAGTTGCTGCCCGTGACTTTCCCGCCGCGGGAGGATTTTTCCCTGACGGAATACATGAGCCGCGTGGCCGAGGGGGAGCAAAGCCTGCCGGTGCGGGTATGGTTCCACGCCTATGCGCAGGAGCGGGCGCAGCGCGAAAGCTATGCGACGCTCATCGAGGAGAAGAAGCGCGACGGCGGCGCGGAGTTCACGCTCTACACCTACTCACTGGAGTGGACGGCGCAGTGGCTGCTGTCATTCGGCGAACGGGCGGAGGCCGTGACCCCGGCGAAGCTCCGCCAGCTGGTGCGGGCGTCGGCGGAGAAAATCGCGGCGAAACACTTCGGGACAAAGGAGCATTGACGTCTGGACCACGGGATCGCGATGTCCGGTTCCGGCCCGGTGGCCGATGGATTGACCTGCCGGCGTGAACCTCCGGAGCAGGAGGCCGGCCTTCGTCGGACGGGAGAGTGGCTCCTTGACAGGACGCCGCGCGGCTAAGCAGTGTCGCCGCATGGGCAGGTTTTCCCGAAATTTTGGCGCAATTGCTCCCCTCGCGCCTGGTGGCTGCTGCTGGTGGCGCTGACCGTTTCCGCTTCGGGGCAGGAGGCGACGGAACGGCTGGTGACGCGCCGCTGGCAGGTGGAGGACGGACTGCCGCAGAACTCGGCGAATGCCGTGCTGCAGACCAACGAGGGCTATCTTTGGGTGGCCACCTACGCGGGACTGGCCCGCTTTGACGGGCACCGGTTTCGGATTTTCAGCCGCGAGAGCACGCCCCGGCTGCCGCATGACCGGGTGACGGCGTTGCACGAGGATGAGCGAGGGCAGCTCTGGATCGGCAGCGAAACGGGCGGAGTGTTTCGTTTTTCAGACGGGAAATTCATCAGCCAGAAGACGCCCCGGAACTGGACGGCCACGAAGATTTCCTGCCTCGGGAGTGACGCGGCGGGTGATCTCTGGGCGATTGACCGCAACGGCATGATGTACCGCCTGCGCGACGGACTGCTGCTCGATCCGCTGCCACCGGTGACCGGCGATCCCACCCGCATCACCAGTGCGCTGCTTTTCGAGAAAGAATCCGGCCGGCTCTGGGCGCTGCGCTCGGGTTTGCTGGGCTGGGTGACGGATGCCCGGTGGATCCCGCTGGCGTTGCCTCCCGGGGCGACCACCAACATGGTGCAGGCGGTGACGCTCGCCGAGGGTGGCGGGATATGGGTCGTGATCGACGGCGCCTTGTGGCGTTGTAATCAAGCGGGGTGGGTGCAGGTCGTCACCAACGGTCCGTGGGCGAACGGCGCCATCACCGCCTTTTGCGAATGGGGCCGGAAGTTGCTCGCGATCGGCACCGCGCGGGAGGGATTGTTTCTCTTCAGTCCGGGCGGCTCGGTGCGACATTTCGGCCGGGGTGACGGGGTCGGGGACAATTCGATCCAAAGCCTGGTCGTGGACCGCGAGGGTTCCCTCTAGATCGGCACACGCATGGCCGGCGTGAGCGTCCTGCAACCCACCAACTACAACCGGCTGATCCCGCCTGACGCGTTGTCCGCCCATCCGATGAAAACGGTTGCCCCGCGAACCGGGGGCGGTGTGTGGATTGGCACGGAAGGCGGCGGGGTTTATCGCTTTGCCGGCGGCGAGTGGACCGTTTTTGACCGGGCGTCCGGCCTTTCCAGTCCGTATGTTTGGTCGGTGCTCGAGGACCGGAGCGGCCGGGTTTGGGCCGGCACCTGGGGCGCGGGCGTTTTCCGCATGAACCCCCGGGGCGACCGGTTCGAGCGGGTGGCGGGCCTGGAGGATCCGCGTGCTCTCGTGGCGGTCCTTTTCGAAGCCAGGGACGGGGCCATTTGGATCGGCGGCATTCACGGGCTCAAACGGTATGCCGACGGGATGGTGACCTCGTATGGCATTGAGCAGGGTTTGCTCAATCCCGATGTGCGGGCCTTGGCGGAGGACGCTGCGGGCGGGATCTGGTTTGGCGTGGGTGGCGGTGGCTTGGGGGTATTGCGCGAGGGCAGGCTCCAGCTCTATGGTCCGGCCGAGGGTCTGTCGGCGGACTTCATCATCAGCCTGTATTTCGATCGCACGGGCACTTTGTGGTTCGGTTCGACCGCCGGGGGCGTGACGCGCTTCAAGAACGGGAAATTTGTCCACATCGGGCGGGAGCTGGGATTTCCCGGCAGATCGATCGGGCACATCACGGAGGACGAGGCGGGGAATTTCTGCCTGGCCTCGGATCGCGGCATCTTCCGGATCGTGGCCGCCGGGCTCAATGCCTGTGCCGACGGCGTGGCCACGATCCTTGCTTACGAACGGTTTGGTGACGGTGAGGGCCAGGAGCACGTTGAAAGCGCGACGGGGTCGCAACCAGCCGGCTGCATGACGGCAGACGGACTGCTGTGGTATCCGGCCCGGCAGCATCTCATCCGCATGGATCCGACGCAACGGATCGCCCCGCCGGTCCCGCCCCGGGTGTTGATTGAGGAACTCGTCGTCGATGGATCGCCGGTAGCGGGTGTCCCGGGCCGCACCCTGGTCATCGGACCGGGGCACGAACGCTTCGATTTTCGTTATAATGCGCCAACTTTCAGCGGGGCCGATCGCATCCGGTTTCGCTACCGTCTGGCCGGACTTGACGAAGACTGGATCAACGCGGGGGAGGAGCGCAACGCCAGCTACCACCATCTGCCGCCCGGACGCTATCGGTTTGAAGTCCTCGCCCAGGAGACGGAAAGATCGGTCGTCACGGAGCCGGCGGCCCTGGCGCTGCTGGTCGAGCCCCAGTGGTGGCAGCACTGGTGGGTGGGTCTGCTCGTCTATCTGGCGGCGGCCCTGGGTATTGCCAGCAGCGTGGCGTGGCTCCTGCGACGCAGCCACCGGCGCAAGACCGAGCAACTGGAACGTCAGCAGGTCCTGGAGCGGGAACGGACGCGCATCGCCCGGGACATCCATGACGATTTGGGCATGAGCCTCACGCGCATCAGCCTGCTGAGCCAGAGCACCGAGCAGGAACTGGCCGATCCAGCGCAGACGGCGCGTCGGATCCAGAGCATCTATTCCACCGCGCGCGAACTGACGTACAAGATGGATGAGATTGTCTGGGCGGTAAACCCCCTCCATGACTCGCTGGAAAGCGTGGTGAACTATTTCATCAGCATCGCCCAGGAAATGCTCACGGTGGCGGGGGTGGCCTGCCGCCTGGACATGCCGCTGAGGCTGCCGGCGCAGCCGGTCTTTGCCGAGGCGCGCCACCATCTGTTTCTCGCCTTCAAGGAAGCCCTGCACAACGTGGTGAAGCATGCCGGAGCCAGCTGCGTCACGATCTCGTTGGTCGCCAGCGACACGATGCTGACGCTCAAGGTGCAGGATGATGGGCACGGGCTGTGCGGGAAAGATCCTTCGGCCAGGCAGGGCAACGGGCTGGCTAACATGCGGCAACGTCTGGCTGATGTCGGCGGCCGCCTCCACGAGCGCGGGCTGGCGGGAACCGTGCCGTTCACCTCCGACTACAACTACGGTCAGAACATCAACGGTGTCTTCACGCAGACTCCGGAAGACCGGGCCTTGCAGCAAAAGCATGTCACTGCGGTGCTCGGCGCGTTCCCGGCCAATCTCTTCACCGCCTGGGCGATTCCGACCACCGAGGCCAAGTGGGGATTCCCGCCCAACTCGCCGCAATGGGACGCCAACGCGCCGTGGGGTCGCCAGCCTCCCGGTTACACGATCACGCAGGACCTCCAGACCAAGGGCCAGGAGTATGAATTGATCTTCAACCCGCTGCCGAACTGGACGATCTCCGCGAATGCGTCGAAGACCCGGGCCATCACGACCAACAACATCGGCAACCTCGTGGAATGGATCGAAGCGCGCAATGTGATCTGGAATAGTGACGCCGGGCAGATCCGCCTTTTCGGTGGCTCGACGGGCACCGGTACCATCCTCCAAAATTGGAATTCGACGGTCTACAGCCCCTACCTCCTGGAGAAGGGCAAGAACGGTCTGAATGTGGCGGAACTCCGGCCCTGGCGCTTCAACATCGTGACAAACTACAACTTCACGAGCCAGCGGCTGAAGGGCCTGAGTGTCGGCGGATCCTACCGCTGGGAAGACCGGCAGGCGATCGGCTATCCGGGCAAGCGCGTCACCCTGGACACCGGCACCACCGTCGATTCCTTCGACGTGCAGAATCCCGTCTTCGGCCCATCGGACGGCAGCGTCGATCTGTGGGCCGGCTACGAACGCAAACTGACGGAGAAGATCAAATGGCGTATCCAAGTGAATGCCCGCAATGTCTTCGGCAAAAACGAACTCGTTCCGATCAGCGTGCAGCCGGACGGCACCTATTCCAGCTACCGGATCAAGGAAGGCCCGACCTGGACGGTGACCAATACGTTTACCTTCTGATTCAAGCCAGGTTGAGCAGGCGCCGGATTGAAGTCTTCCTAGGTTTCGATCCGGCGCTTTCCCCTGTTGTCGTCCACCGTCTCGAGTGGTCCGCATGAAGTCTTGCCTCTGGCCCTTCGATTCAGACCTGTTCGGCTCACGGGGTCCAAAACATCTCCCAGCATGGATGACACCCTTGACACCCGCCGGGCCCGGGCCCGCTCTAGAGCCTATTAAATAATAGTGTATCCCTTCCGGAGCGTCATCCTGAGCGGAGCGAAGGATAACGGAACGGAGGGTTTGTTTTTCAACCGAATCCGGCCGGCTACGACATTGTTTAATATGCTCTAGCGTCTCACACAAGGTGACACGGCCACGACCACTCACTCGGAGTGAGCGACCACGCCGCTCTTCAGGACAAAATTCAACCAAAACCTCTTATGATAACCGAAACGTTACGTCTGCACACCGTTTGCTATTGCGCTGTTTTTTTGGCCTGGACCGGCCTCACGGCAAAGACCGAACCAGCATCCCGGTGGACCCCCGAGCAGGCCCGGGCCTGGATGGCTCAGGTGCCTTATCTCGCCGGCGGTAACTACGTCCCGCACAACGCCATCAATCAGCTCGAAATGTGGCAGGCCGATACCTTCGATCCGACGACCATCGACCGCGAACTCGGTTGGGCCCACGACCTCGGCTTCAATGTCATGAGGGTGTTTCTCCACAACCTCCCCTGGCGTGACGACCCGCAGGCGTTCCTTGATCGTGTCGACTCCTTTCTGGCGATCGCGTCTAAGAATCACATCAAGATCATGCCCGTCTTCTTCGACTCCTGCTGGGATCCCTATCCCCACAGCGGCCCCCAGCGCGCGCCCCGGCCCCACGTCCACAATTCCGGCTGGGTCCAAAGCCCCGGCTTGGAAATCCTCATCAACGGCCGCGCCCATGGCGAACTTGAGGCCTACGTGAAGGCGGTCCTGACGCGCTTCAAGGATGATCGTCGGATCATCGCCTGGGATTTGTTCAACGAACCGAATAATCCCAACAGGCCCAGCTACGGAAAAATCGAGACCCCCGAAAAAGCGGAATACGGCTTCATCCTGCTCAAGGAAGTCTTTCGGTGGGCTCGTGCCGTCAATCCCAGCCAGCCGCTCACCGCTGCGCCCTGGGAAGGCGATTGGACCCCCGGCAAGCTGAGCGCGATCAATGCCTTCATGCTGGAACAGTCCGATGTGATCTCCTTCCACAGCTACGATCCCGTCGACAAAATGCGCGAGCGGATCGAAACCTTAGAAAAACTTGGCCGTCCGCTGATCTGTTCCGAGTATATGGCCCGCCCCCGCGAGAGTCGTTTTTCCACCCACCTGCCGCTGATGAAGGCGCACAACGTAGCCGCCATCGCTTGGGGCTTTATCCAGGGCAAAAGCCAGACCAACTACCCATGGGACTCCTGGGACAAAACCTACACCTCCGAACCGCCGGAGTGGTTTCACGATGTGCTCCGAGCTGACGGTAGCCCGTACCGCGCTGAGGAGGTCAAGTTCCTCAAGAAAACCCTAAAGTCTGATTAAGCCCAATTGCCCATGTCAGCTTTCCTCCGTTCCCTAGCCCTATTCGGCCTCGTAACAACACTACTGGTCGCTTCTAACCCACCCCCACCCACGCCCACATCCTTTGGCCACCTGCCCGCCGAACGGGAAGCCCACCTCTACACCCTGAAGGGTACCGACGGTTTCACCGTCACCATCACCGATTTTGGCGGGATAGTGACCAGCATTCTGGCGCCGGACCGCTCCGGTCGGTTGGCCGACGTGGTCCTTGGCTTCCGCGACGTGGACCACTACGTGGCGAAATCACCTTATTTCGGCGCCCTCATCGGCCGCGTGGGCAACCGCATCGCCAACGGCAAGTTCACGCTTGGAGGAAAGACCTACCAGCTCGCCACCAACAATTCGCCCGGCGGTATACCGTGCAATTTGCATGGGGGCAACGTCGGGTTCGACAAGCGCCTTTGGACCGCCATACCCACCACCCTCGACGGCCAACCCGCCCTTCAGCTCAGTTTGTTCAGCAAGGACGGCGACGAAGGATTCCCCGGCAACCTGCAGGTTGTGGTGACCTATTCCCTCACCGCCGATCAGGGCCTGCGCATAGATTATCAGGCGACCGCCGACCGGCCGACGCCGGTCAACCTGACCAACCACTGCTATTTCAACCTGCACGGCGAAGGCACGGGCACGATTCTTGGGCATGAATTGCAGCTGTTCGCTGACCGCTTCACACCCGTTAATACCGGCCTGATCCCCACCGGTGAACTCGTGCCGGTCACCGGCACGCCGTTTGACTTTGCCCAGTCGCACGCCATCGGCGCTCGCATCGGCGAAAACGACGCGCAACTCGGCGCGGGGAAAGGGTATGACCACAATTTCGTCCTGGCAGACGCCCCGCGCCCCACCCCGGTTCTCGCCGCCCGCGTGGTAGATCCCGCCTCGGGCCGGGTCCTCGAAGTGCTGACGACGGAGCCAGGCCTGCAGTTCTATTCGGGCAATTTTCTCGACGGCAGCCTCACCGGCAAATCCGGCCGGGCCTATGGCTTCCGCGATGGTTTCTGCCTCGAGGCGCAGCATTTCCCCGATTCGGTCAACCATCCGCAATTCCCCACCACCATCCTGCGGCCGGGCGAAACCTACCGCAGCTCGACCATCTATCGCTTTTCAGTCCAATGAGGGTCCCATCTCCTATGAGCGGCTTGCCGCGGTTGCCTTGGTCCTGGGTGGCTCCCCCGCCACCGAGGTGGGCCCGAACCGGTTCGGCGGCCTAGACGGCGAACTGAAATCCAACCACTTCACTGCCATGCACCGCCACCTCCTTTGCCTCCTTCTGGCCGCTTGCAGCCTCGCCCGGGCGTCGGTACCGGCCGTGGACTTGCACACCTTGAAATCGCCGGTGTTGTTCCGGGGTGATGCCCTGACCGCGTACCGTGATCCGATGCTGCTGTATCATGACGGCGATTTCTGGATGTTTTTCACCCTCAACACGCACGATCCGGAAGGCCGCCCTTTCTGGCAGACGGCCTACAGCAGGAGCCGGGACCTGTTGAAGTGGTCGGAACCGGTAGCATTCACGCCGCGGGACCGGCGCTTCAACTTCTGTTCGCCCGGAAACATCGTGCGCGTGGGAGATGAGTGGGTGTTATGCCTCCAGACCTATCCGACGCCGGGGAACGGCACGCATGGCGACGACACCTCGCGCCTATGGACGATGCGCAGCCGGGACCTCGCGCACTGGAGCGAACCCGAACTGATCCAGTTCATGGGACCCGATGTGCCGAACGAGGCGATGCCCCGGATGATCGATCCCTACCTGATGCCCGACAAGGACGTGCCGGGCAAATGGTGGTGCTTTTGCAAAGTGAAGCAGACCGGCGTGAACCAGGCCTGGTCCACCGATTTGAAGACCTGGCATCCTGCCGGACGCGCGGGGGGCGGGGAGAATCCGTGCGTGATCGTGCAGGAAGGCGAATATGTGCTGTTTCATTCCCCGGAAAATGGCATCGGGGTGAAGCGATCCTCCGATCTCCGCACGTGGCGGGACGAAGGCGTGCTGACACTCGGGCAGAAGGACTGGCCATGGGCGCAGGGCCGGCTCACGGCGGGCTTTGTGCTCGATGGCCGGGCGATTCCGGGGGTGGGGCGCTATGTCATGGTTTTCCACGGCAGCGGACCGGAAGACGAGCGGACCATGTTCCACACGTTCGCCAGCATCGGCATCGCCTGGAGTGACGATCTCAAGACCTGGCACTGGCCCCGGGAAACCGCAACCCCCGCGGGTGCGCGCTGAACATCCGGACATTTTATGACATCCAATTCCTTTTTTCGTGCAGTCCTGCTCGCCACCCTGTTGGCGGGAGTCCTAACGGGCGCCGGCCGTGTGGCTGCGGCCTCCTCCTCCGAAGAGCCGCCCTTGCCGTCCGCGTGCCATGGTTTGATCGATGTGCGCGCGCGGGGCGCCGTCGCCGATGGGAGCGCCCTCAACACCGAATTGCTCAACCGGCTCGTGCGGGAACTGTCGGCGGCCGGGGGCGGCACCCTGCGCTTTTCCCCGGGAACTTATCTGACCGGGACGATCTATCTTCGCTCCCATGTGACCTTGCAGCTCGAGCCGGGCGCAACGATCCTGGGCTCGACCGAGATCGCCGATTATCCGGAGAATCCGCCGCCGCGACCCACCGACCGTCTGGAATACGGGCGTCACGCCCTCATCCACGCGGACGGCCAGACCGATGTCGCGATTATCGGGCAGGGCACCATCTATGGCCAGGGTGACCATCCGAATTTCACCAAGAAGGATCTTCTGGCGAAGGGGTGGTCGGACCGGGCTGCCTACCTCAAGCGTCCGTACGGCCTCTCTTTCATCCGTTGCCAGCGGGTGCGGGTGGAAGGCATCCGGTTCGAGAACATCGCCTTCTGGTGCCAGCACTACCTCGATTGCGACGATGTGGTGGTGCGCGGGGTCACCGTGGACAGCAAAAAACACGACTACAACAACGACGGCATCGACATTGACGGCTCACGCAGCGTGCGCGTGAGCGACTGCCATTTCAACGTCGGGGACGATGCCATCTGCCTCAAGGCCGCCTATCGCGACTGCGAGAACGTCGTCGTGACCAATTGCACGGCGTCCTCGCTGGCCAACGGCGTCAAGTTTGGCACCGCGACCGGCGCAGGCTTCAAGAATATCACGATTTCCAACATCGTCCTCGACGGCATCCAGGCGGCAGGGATTGCGCTGGAGATTGTGGATGGCGGCACGCTCGATGGCGTGAGCCTGAGCAACTTCACCATGCGGGATGTCGGCGCGGCGATCTTCATCCGGCTGGGCGACTGTGCCCGGCGCTGGGTGACCGATATGCCCAAACCGGGCATCGGTCTCCTACGCAATGTCGTGATCAGCAACATCGTGGCAGAGCAGAGCTCGGCCGACTCACGCCCGCTCAGCAGTTCGATCACGGGCCTGCCGGGGCACCCGGTCGAGAACATCAGCATCAGCGACGTGCGGATCACTTCAACCCGGTCGCACACGCGCGAAGCCAGCCGGGTTGATTTCCGGCAGGTGCCGGAGGTTCCGAAGGGATACCCGGAATACCCGATGTTTGGCGTCCTGCCGTCCCACGGACTGTATGTCAGGCACGTCCGGGGGCTCACGCTGCGCAACGTGCAGTTTGCCTTTGCGGGCGAAGACTATCGTTCGGCCGTCGTTTGCGATGATGTCGAGCGGCTCGTTATCGACGGTCTGCAGACGCGGGTTCTACCGGAGAGCGCACCGGTGCTGCTGTTTCATGATGTGCGCGGGGCGCTCGTGGTGAATTCCTTGCTCTGGGAACCAGCGGCAGATTTCCTACAGCTTCAGGGCGCAAGCACGGGTATTGAACTTTCCGGCAACCGGGTGGGCGGGGCGAGGATCCCGGTGTCGGGCAAATAGTCTCCGGCGCGTCCGGTCGCCAAGCCGTCGAAGCTCCGGGGAAGCGGGGCGGCGGTCACCCGCCAAGGAGCATTGGTTCCGTCAGGGCGGGCCTTGCGCGTATTTCGGCATGACCGGCCGCGGTTGACCGATGATTCACTCCTGACATAGGGCTGTCAGTGGGGGGTGGTAGAGTGGCGGCACATTCCCCCTGCCATGCTCCAAGGACTCCGCACCGCCGCCTATCCCGCCCCCGACCTGGCCCGCGCCAAAGCCTGGTATATGCAGGCGCTCGGCACGGCCCCGTATTTCGACGAGCCCTTCTATGTTGGTTTCAACGTCGGTGGCTTCGAGCTCGGCCTCGTGCCCGATGCACCGGTCAGCCGCCCGCCCGCCGGCGTCGTGGCGCTGTGGGGCGTGAACGACGTCGCGGCCGAATGCGCGCGCCTGCGCCTGATCGGCGCCACCCAGCACGAGGAGCCGAAGGATGTCGGCGGCGGCATCACCGTCGGGTCGGTCCTCGATCCCTTCGGCAACATCTTCGGCCTGATCCATAATCCGCATTTCAATCCCTCGGCGGTCAAATGACCGTTTCAGCCCAACCCTCAATCACCCCCGCCATGCTTAACGTCACCGGCATCGCCTTCGCCATCTATCACGTCACGGACGTCGCCCGCGCCCGGAAATTCTACGGGGAGGCCCTGGGGTTGAAGGTCTGCATGGAAATGGAATTCGCCCCGGGCCGGTGGTGGGTGGAATACGACGCGGGCGGACCGAGCGCGCTCGCGCTCACGAATTTCGAATCACCCACGACTAACGCGGGCAAGACCTCCGGCGTAGCCCTCGAGGTGGCCAACTACGACGAGACGCTGGCGCAGGTCCGCGCCGCTGGCGTCGAAGTGACGTGGGGGCCCAACGATTTTCCCGTCTGCCACTGTTTCGCCGTGAAGGATCCCGACGGCAACGACCTCTATTTCCATCAACGCAAACCCCACCCCTGAGACTCCATGCAAACCCGCATCATCACCCTGACCGTCGCCGCGTCCCGCGACATCGTTTTCAGTTTCCTCGCCGACATCGAGAACCTGCCGGCTTGGTCGGGCGGCTTCTGTGAATGGATCGAGCTGCACCGCGAGGGCTGGTGGGCCTACACCGCCCTGGGTGAACTGGAGGTGGCGACCAAGGTGGACGACATCGCCGGGGTCATCGACCTGCGGCTCGGGCACGCGGCCGGGTGGAAGATCGTGATTCCCGCGCGGGTGCGGACCGATGGGGACGGCGGCGCGCTGGTCACCATCGCCTGCGCGCAACCGGCCGGATTGTCGGACGAACACTACGAGCGGCTGGTCGAGGCCCTGCTCGCCGGCCTGCGTGATTTCGCCGGGCGGTTTCAGGCCGAGCCCTGCATTACCGCGGCCTGAGCCGGCGGCACGCGGCCTGGCTCAGGCGTCCTTGGCGTCGTCGGGCAGCCAGAAGGCCCAGATCGCGGCGGCCAGCGCCAGGAGGCTGGACCAGAGCAAGGCGGTGCGCAGGTCGCCCACCGGGGCGAGCCAGCCGAACACGACCGAGGCCACGGCGGCGGCGATGCGCCCGATGTTGTAGCAGAAGCCGGCGCCAGTGGTGCGCAACAAGGTGGGGAAGAGTGGCGGCATATACATGGTGAACAGGCCGAACACGCCGGAGAAGAACCCGACGAGCGGCACCCAGAACCAGGCCAGCTCGCCGAAGCCACGCGGCACGATGAAGGCCCCGACCATGCCGCCGAACAGGCAGAAGAACATGATCGTGATGGCGCGACGGTTGCCCCACAGCTGGGCGAGGAAGCCGGCGAAATAATTCCCGACGATCGACACGGCGATCATGACAAAGAAGGCGGCCGAGGTTTTCTGGGTGACCTCGCTCGCGGCCATCCCGGAAGTCTCGAGAATTTTGCGCACGTGCTGCGCCTGCCAGAAAATAAAGAGCCACCACGCCGACAGGCTGAGCGCGCACACGACCATGGTTTTCCAAGTGATCGGCGCCACGGCGCCGCGGAAGAGGTCGGCGATCCCCGGCTTGGGCCCGGCGTGCTCGTGGGCGGCCTTCCAGTTTTCCGGTTCCGGAACGTGCTTGCGGATCCAGTAAACGAGCAGCGCCGGCACGCCGCCGATGAGGAACACCCAGCGCTCGGAGCCCGGCGGGATGGGGATCAGCGCGACGATGGCCGCGGCGATGAGGATGCCGATGTTCACCCCGCTCTGGAGCACGGCGGCGATCCACGGCCGCCAGGCCTTGGGCCACGTTTCCGAGAGCAGCGACGCGCCCACGGCCCATTCCCCGCCGATGCCGACCGCGGCGATGAAACGGAAGATCATCAGCTGCCACCAGGTCTGGGCAAAGGCGCACAGGCCGGTGCACAGCGCGTAGGTCAGCACGGTGAGCGCGAGAGCCCGGCTGCGGCCGAGCACGTCGCCGAGCCGGCCGAAGAAGGCCCCGCCCACGGCCCAGCCGAGGAGGAAGGCGGCCTGGATGTAGGCCTTCTTTTCATTCACGAGGCCCTGGTCCGTCGTGTGGTGCAGCAGCAGGAGAACCACCGGCCCGGCCACCAGCGTGTAGAGATGCAGCTCGAGCCCGTCGAACATCCAGCCGAGCCACGCGGCGATGCCGGACTTCCATTGCTGGGGCGTGATCTCACGCAGATGCGTGGCCTCGCGGGCGGGAGCGGGGGCGTCGGTCATGGGGTGCGGGCAAATAAGGCGGATGCCGCGGCCAAGTCCAGCGAATCCAAGGCCCGCCGGCGGGGAAAATCGCGCGAGCTGAAGGGATGTGCCGGCCGCCGGGGTTATACCCGGCAGCCCCATATCCGCCATGAAATCACTCCGCTTGCTCCCGTGCCTGGTTCTCCTTGCCGCCGCCCCGGTTTTCGCCGCGTTCGAATCCGCCCGCCTCGCCCCCGACAACTTCATGCCCGATTATCCCGCCGCCCTGAAGATGATGGGCGTCACCCGCGGTTATGCCATTGTCGCCCTCAGCATCGATGCGGAGGGGAAGGGGCAGGACACGCTCGTGCTGAGCTATAACGACATCCACTTCGCCCGGACCAGTCTCGCGACCCTGCAGGAATGGCAGTTTATCCCCGCGCGGCTGGACGGGGTCGCTGTGCCGGTGCAAGTCGACCTGCGCTTCGACTACAAGCTCGAAGGGGCGGTGATCTCCGCAAATGTCATCAACCATTTTTTCTTCGATGGTTTTAAAAATGCGGGCGACTACGTCCCGGTTTACCAGCCCGGCCATCCCGACGAACTCGACCGGCCCCTGGTCCGGATTGCCGGCGACGCGCCCCACTATGCCAACCAAGCCGCTAAGGACGGGGTGCGCGGCCTGGTGAAGGTGAGCTTTTATATCGACGAGAAGGGCGAGGTGCGGCTGCCGGCAGTCATCGCGAACCCCCATCCTTATCTGATGGAACAAGCGGTCGCCGCCGTGCGCACCTGGAAATTCGAACCCCCGACGCAAAACGGCCAGCCGGTGCTCGTCGCGGCCTCGCAGGAATTCAATTTTGGCGACGGCCGGTAGTACCGCCGCCAAATGTGTGCCAGTGCCAGACGCCGGCCTGCCTAGCGGGCCGGCGTCTCACTTTTCCGCCAGCAGGTCCTCCAAGTCCAGCGGGGCCGTGATCATCGCCAATCCGCCCCCGGCGGTGCGCGGCCAGTCCTTGGCGGGCCGGTCCCAGTAGAGCTCGACCCCGTTCTGGTCGGGGTCGCGCAGATAGAGCGCTTCGCTCACCCCGTGGTCACTCGCGCCATCCAGCGGCACCTTGGCCGCGATGAGCCGGCGGAGCGCGTCGGCGAGGTCCGCCCGGGTGGGATAAAGGATGGCCGTATGGAACAGGCCCGTGCTGCCGCGCGGCGGCGGCTGGCCGCCGAGACTCTCCCAGGTGTTCAGCCCAAGGTGGTGGTGGTAGCCGCCGGCCGAGATGAACGCGGCCTGCTCGCCGTAGCGCTGCGTCAGCCCGAAGCCGAGCACGCCGCAGTAGAAGTCGAGCGCGCGCTGCAGGTCGGCGACCTTGAGGTGGACGTGGCCGATGCGGGCACCGGCGGCGATGGGCTGGGTGATGGATGGCATGCGGATACGCTGCCCGTTTTACCCCTAAAGGCAAAGTCCCGCCGGCGGAGTCCGGACTAGCAAATCCGCCGGTCAGGGCTATATTGACGACATCGGGCAATTCCCTCCTGCCATGAAAACCGTCCTTCGGCTTATGTTACTCGGCGTGCTCGCCGTGGTTCCGCCCGTCCGGGCCGCATTTGAAGCCATCAAGGTCGAGGTCACGGAACTGCCCCAGCTGCCCGCCGTCTTGCGCATGGAGGGGCTGCAGAACGGCCGGTTGGTGGTCGCGATCGATGTCGGTCCGGAGGGCCGGCCCGTCGACTGGCTGGTGCTGGGCGCCTCCCACCGGGAATTGATCAAGCCGTGTGTCGAGGCGCTGCAGCGCTGGCGCTACACCCCGGCGCGTTTCAACGGCGAGCCGGTGCTGGCGCAATTGCAGCTCACGATCGAGGTCAGCCAGACCGGGGCCGTGGTCAGCCGGAATGTCATGGAGACGATGAATGACCTGGTGGAAAAAATCGGCGGCCGGCGGCCTGACTACCAGGCCTGTCCGGCCAGCGAACTCGACCGCCCGCCGGCGGCGATCACCACCATCGCACCCCGTTATCCGCAGGAGGCGGTAAAGCTCGGTGTGCGCGGCCGGGTGACAGTTCATTTCTACATCGATGAGCAGGGGGCGGTGCGGATGCCGGCCGTGCCGGCCGAGGCGGATCCGTATCTCTCGAGCATGGCGATCGAGGCGCTGCGCGGCTGGAAATTCGAGCCGGGCACCAGCCGCGGGCGTCCGGTGCTGGTCGCGGCCGCCCAGGAATTCTCGTTCGGGCCGTAGCGGTCGGTGCCCTAACCGCGGGCGGCGGCGTAGAGCCGGTCGATCAATTCCATGTTGCGCAGGGTTTCCCCGGGGGTGAGCAGCGGGGCCCGTTTCTGCAAAATGGCATCGGCAAAATCCTCGGCTTGGAGCCGGTAGCGGTCGCTCGCGGGCACGGGGATGGCCGACTGCTGTTCGCCGGTGGTGAGCGTGAGCGGGCCTTCGTTGTCGAGGTAGGTGAAGGGCACGTCGAGCACGCCCTTGGTGCCGATGATCTCCGTGGCCATGCGAAAATGAGCGTTGAAGCCGCTGTGGAGGGACGCGGTCACGCCGCCGGGGTAGCGCAGCAGGGCGGAGAACATCTCGTCCACGCCGTTCGCGTCCACGCATTGCGCCTGCAGGGAGTCGGGGCGCGGGCCCGCACCGGGGGCGCTGCCGGAGATGGTGTCCAGCACGAGGCCGATGAAGTTCAGCGGATAGCAGCCGACATCGTAGAGCGAGCCGCCGCCGAGCGGGGCGGCGCGGCGCACATCGGCGGCGCGGTTGAGCAGGAAGCGGAATTCCGAGTGGATGAACCTGATGTCACCCAGCACGCCGCTGCGGAGGACTTCCAGCACCTTCTGGGTGCGGGCCGTGTAGCGATACATGAACGCCTCCATGAAGAGCACGCCGTTCGCCCGGCAGGCGGCGATCATCTCGCGGCACTCGGCGGCGTTGAGCGCCACGGGCTTTTCGCAGAGGACGTGCTTGCCCTGCTCGGCGGCCTTGATCGTCCACGCCCGGTGCAGGGAGTTGGGCAGGGGATTGTAGATGGCATCCACCTCCGGGTCGCGGACGAGATCCTCGTAGCTGCGGTGCAGGCGGGGCGGATTGAACGCGGCCGAGCCCTCGGCCAGCTTGGCTTCACTGCGCGAGGCGAGGGCGTGGAGCGTGCCGTTGCGGGAGCGTTGGATGGCGGGGATGACGTTTTGTCGGGCGATGCGGGCCCAACCGAGCACACCCCAGCGGATTTTGGCATTCATCGCAGCGGACCCTAGCCCGGCAGGGCGGTTTCGCCATGAAAAACAGATTTCCTCAGCCCCGGCTTGCCTGCCGGCGCGGGGTGGCCCAAGTTCGCCTGTTCCCATGGCCGCTCTCCTCACCCTGCTCGACGTCACCCTCCACTTTGGCGGGCCTGCCATTCTGGAAAATGTCAACTTCCAGGTCGATCCGGGCGAGCGCGTCTGCCTCCTTGGGCGCAACGGCGCGGGCAAATCCACCCTCATGAAGGTCATCGTCGGCGAGATGAAGCCCGACACGGGCGACGTCTTCCGGCCGGCCGGCGGGGTTTACCGCCGGCTCACGCAGGAAGTCCCGGCCGACCTCGCCGGCTCGGTGCACGACATCGTTTACAGCGGCCTGCGGCCCAACGCCGACCACCACGAGGAGGATTGGGAGCGCGACGTCCGGGTCGAGGACCTGATCAACGCCATCCGCCTGCCCGCAGCACAGGAATTCTCCGCCCTCTCCGGCGGCCTCAAGCGCCGCGCCCTGCTCGCCCGCGCCCTCGCGGGCCAGCCCGACCTGCTCCTGCTCGACGAGCCGACCAACCACCTCGACCTCGAGTCCATTCTCTGGCTCGAGGAGTTCCTGCTGGAGAAGAAGCCCACGCTGTTCTTCGTCACGCACGACCGCGCCTTTCTGCGCCGCATCTCCACCCGCATCGTCGAGCTCGACCGTGGCCGGCTCGCCGGCTGGGCCTGCGACTACGACACCTACCTCGTGCGCAAGCAGGAGGTGCTGGAGGCCGAGGAGAAGCAGCGCGCGCTCTTCGACAAGAAGCTGGCCCAGGAGGAGGAATGGATCCGCCGCGGCGTGAAGGCGCAGCGCTCCCGCGCCACCGCCCGCATCCACGCCCTCCAGGCCATGCGCGCCGAGGCCCGCGCGCGCCGCGACCGCACCGGCACGGCCACCATCAAGCTCGCCGAGGGCGAGCGCAGCGGCGTGAAGGTCATCGAGGCGGAAAATGTCTCCTACGCCTGGGCCGGCGGGCCGCCGGTCATCCGTAATTTTTCCGCCGTCATCCGCCGCGGCGAGAAAATCGGCATCCTCGGTCCCAACGGTGCCGGCAAGACCACCCTCATCAAGCTCCTGCTCGGCCAGCTGTCGCCCACCGCGGGCAGCATCAAGCACGGCACCAACCTCGAGGTCGTCTATTTCGACCAGCTCCGCGCGCAGATCGACGACAACAAGACCGTGGCCGACAACATCGCCAACGGCAACGCGACCGTCACGATCGACGGCCGCAGCCGGGCCGTCATCAGTTACCTGCAGGACTTCCTGTTCGAGCCGGCCCGGGCCCGCACCCCCGCGCGCGTGCTCTCGGGCGGCGAGCGCAACCGCCTGCTGCTGGCCCGGCTTTTCACGCAGCCGGCCAATTTCCTCGTGCTGGACGAGCCGACCAACGACCTCGACGCCGAGACGCTCGACCTGCTGGAGGATTTGCTCGTGGAGTTCCAGGGCACGCTGCTGCTCGTGAGCCACGACCGCGAGTTCCTCGACGAGGTCGTCACGAGCACGCTGGTGTTCGAGGGCGACGGCCGCATCGGCGACTACGCCGGCGGTTACACCGACTGGATGAAGGACAAGGCCAAGGAAGCGGCGCGGGCCGTGGCGCTGGCAGCCATTCCCGCCAAGACGGCCGCGACCCCCAGGGCGGCAGCGAAGAGCGGTGGCCGCAAACTCACCGGGAAGGAACAGAAGGAGCTGGAGACTTTGCCCGCGAAAATCGAGGTGCTGGAGAAGGAGCAGGCGGAGCTGACCGCCCAGCTCGCCGATCCGTCGTTCTACAAGTCGCAGGCCGCGAAGTTCGTCGAGGTTAAGGCCCGGCTGGAGGCCGTCGAGCAGGAGCATGCCACCGTCTTCGCGCGCTGGGAGGAACTGGAGGCGGCACAAGCCGCCAGCGGCAGGCAGTAAGCTACGTTTTCGCGCTGTTGTCGCACACGACGTGGACCTTGCGGCGCTGGGCGGTGTAGTTGCGCATCGTGGCGGCAAAATTCGGGTCGCGCAGCATGCCCACGTGATACGGGTTGGACTTGGCCAGGTCCTCGGCGCTGGCGGCGGCAGCGAACAGGATCAGCAGCTCGGCCTTGTCGGGCAGGCGCGACGAAGGGTAACCGGCGTGATTAGCCAGCCAACGGACGGTTTGGATGAAAGGTGAGAGTGCCGGAGCGGCCATCCCCGCATCGTGTGGGTCGGAGGTCGGCGGTCAATGGGTCTTTCGCCGGTCGGGTTGACGTCGGGCCTGAAACGGCAACCTTGGGTGGCTCGTTTCCTCAATTCCAACAACGGAGGCACGAAGCAAAGCACTTTCTGATCCGGCCTTGCTGAACTTCGTGACTCTGTGGTGAACCGGCTTTCTTCCCCATGAAATACCGCCTCCTGCTCCTGTCCGTCCTCGTGCTGGGTCTCGCCCAGCTGAACGCCCAAACCGCGCCCGCCCGCAAGCTTGGCGACTACACCCACGGTCCCGACTCCCTGCCGCAGGAGGGCGTGCCGAAGGGCCGGCTGGAGGGCCCCTTCGAGTGGAACAGCAAGATCATCGCCGGCACCGTGCGCCGCTACTGGATCTACGTACCCGCCCAATACACCGGCGAGAAACCCGCCTGCCTCCTCGTCTTCCAGGACGGCCAGCGCGCCACCAACCCCGCGGCCAACGCTTCGCTCCGCGTGCCGCAGGTGATGGAAAACCTCATCCATAAAAAAGAGCTGCCCGTGACCATCGGCCTCTTCATCACGCCCGGCAACCTGAGCGATCATTACCCGGACAACCTCGGCATCGGCAACCCCAACAACCGCGCGGCCGAATACGATGCGCTCAGCGACACCTACGCCCGGATGCTCATCGAGGAGCTGATTCCCGAGCTGAAGAAAACCTACAAGATCACCGATGACCCGATGGGCCGCGTGATCGGCGGCACCAGCAGCGGTGCGATCTGCGCCTGGACGGTCGCGTGGGAGCGGCCCGACCAGTTCCGCAAGGTCATCAGCCTGATCGGCAGCTACACTTCGATCGGCTACCGGCCCGCACGCGGCAACCAGCCCATGGTGCCGGGCGGCGACCTTTATCCGACGCTCATCCGCAAGAACCCCATCAAGCCCATCCGCGTTTTCCTGCAGGACGGCACGAACGATCTCAGCAACAGTGCGCCGAACGGGGTCACGCCGGACCAGTGGTCCCTGAGCAACGCGCAGGGCAACTGGCACCTCGCCAACCTGCAGATGCTCTCCGCGCTCGAGTTCGCCAACCGCTGGGCGGACCAGCGCAAGGCCGAGGGCCCGCGCTATGATTTCGACCACACCTGGGGCGACGGCTGGCACTCCGACCAGCACGGCGGGGTGCTCCTGCCCGACATCCTGCGGTGGATGTTCCGGGACGTAGCGCGATAGCGCGAGATGGTCATGCCGTGAGGCATGGCCCCGGATCCCGCGGTTGCGGGAGGAGGGGTGACAGGAGCGGGTGCCCTTGGGGCAGCGACTGGAACACTGGCCGAAGGAGTGAGCGGCCGGCCGGCTCAGGTCTCGTAGAACGCGCGCAGATCGATGTCGGTGCGGCGCAGACGCACGGCCAGCGTGCGGGCCAGCCGGGCGAACATCTTGACGCCCACCAGCGGAAACGCCCGGGACGCCTCATCAAAACGCGCCCGTTCGATCACATACAGGTCGGTGGCCGTCGTCGCGACCGCCTCGGCCGAGCGGGCCGCGCCGGTGAGGAACGACATTTCGCCAAAGAAATTTCCCCGGCCGAACGACGACAGGTTGTGGTAGCCCCCGTCCTTGAGCGGCAGCCGGACGCGCACGATGCCGCGGCGGACGAGATAGAGTTCCCGGCCGGTGTCGCCGCTTTTGAAAATCACGTCGCCCGCGGCATGCGACCGCCCGGTGACATAGGGGGCGAACGGGGCAAGGGTCTGGTCCGTGTCGAATTCGCGCACGAGGTCGAAGTCGCCGAGCGCCAGCGGTGTGTCGTCCCCGGCCCGGGCCGGTAGGTTGTCGGCCAGGATGCGGTCCTCCACCCACATCAGCGCATCGTCGAGCGTGGCGCACATGCGCACGTGGCGCTGCGCGCTCATGACGCCGAGCTTGGCAAAATAATCGTGGAGGTTGCGCCCGGTCGGCAGGTGCGCGGGCACGCGGCTGAAAACCAGCCAGCCATCGCGGCGGGCGAGGTCCGCCTCGAACCGCTCGAGCAGGTGCGCCGCGGTGTAGTCGACGGACTGCACGCGCCGCAGGTCGAGGACGAGGAAACGGCAGGTGCGCAGCGGCGGCTCCAGCTCGGTGAGCAGTTGGTCCGTCGTGCCGAAGAAGAGGCTGCCCTGCAGCTCGCACACCAGCGTCTGCTCGCCATGCGACTCGAGCACGGCCTGCTCCTCCGGCAGCCGGTGTTGGGTGGACCGGGCGTGGCTGCCCGAGATCTTGCGGCGGATGACCGAGCCGTGGACCTGCTCGCGGATGAAGAGGATGATGGCGAGCGCGACGCCCGCGCCCGAGGCGGCGATGAGGTTGGTGGTCACCGCCACGACGACGACCGTGGCGATGACGGCGAAATCCAGCACGGTCTCGCGCTGCCGCAGCAACAGCAGGCTGCCCCAGTCGAACATGCGCACCGCTACGACCAGCAAAATGCCGGCCAGCGCGGCGACCGGCACCCACGCGATGGCGCCACCGAGCACGAGCGCGGTCGCGAGCATGAACGCGCCTTCCAGCAGCCCGGAGCGGCGGCTGTGGCCGCCGGCCTCGACGTTGACGAGCGTCGGGCCCATCGTGCCCGAGCCGGGCATGCCCCCGAGGAAAACCGCGGCGACGTTGCCGGCGCCCTGGGCGAGCAGCGTGCGGTTCGAGTCATGGCGGCCGTGGGTGAGCGCATCCACCACGACGCCGGTCTTCAGCGTGTCCACCGAGAGCAAAATGGAGAGCGTGAGCGCCGGCACGAGGAGGGCGCGCAGGTCGGCCAGGTGCAGCCCGGTCAGGGCGGTCCAGGGTTCGGCCAGGCCGGCAAACAACGCGGTGCCGCCGCCGACGGGGCCGATGACCAGCGGGTTGTGCGCCAGTTGCAGCAGTTCCGGCTGCCGCAGGCCGAGCGCGAAATAGGCGGCGATGCCCGTAGCGAGGCCGATGATCGGTGCCGGCACGGCGCGGGTGAGTCGCGGGGCGAGCAGCACGCCGGTGATCGTAGCCGCGCCCACCACCAGCGAGGGTATTTGCCACGCCGCGGGCGATAGCCCGCCGTGCGCGAGCGTCACGCCGTGGGCCAGCCCGAGGAATTTCGGCAGCTGGCCGAGAAAGATGATCACGCCCACCGCGCTCAGGTAGCCGGATACGACCGGGTAGGGGATGAACTTGATGAGCCGGCCGCCCCCGGCGAAGCCATAGCCGAGCTGCAACACTGCTGACATCAGCGCGACCAGCGTGAGCAGCGCGATGATCCGCGCCGGCGCGTCGGGTCCGGGCGCCGGGCCGAGCATCTGGCCGACCAGCGCGGCGAGCACGGCCGCGGCGGGCGCGCACGGTGCCGAGATCAGTTTGGGCGCCCCGCCGACCGCGGCCGTGACCAGGGCCAGGGCGATGGCGCCCAGCAGGCCCGCGCGCACGCCATGGGCGACGAAGTTCTCCCCGAGCAGCCCGAACACCGCGACCCCATAGGCGATGGACGACGGCAGCGCGACGAGCATCGCGGCCAGACCGCCCCAGGCATCACCAGCAAAACCGGCGCGCGGCAGTGTGGACGGGGCGGGGCGGGAGGGGGCGGACATGGGCGGGCGAGGCGGAGGCCGGCTGAGCCCACCCGGGGCGGGAACTCAGAGCGCGGCTTCGAGCCGTTGCACGATGGTCTTCAAAATCTGCACGCGGGCAAACTTCTTATCATCGCCCGCCACGAGCGTCCACGGCGCAAATTCCGTGCTGCAGTGCGCGATCAGGTCGTCCACGGCCTGCTGGTAGTCGGGCCACTTCTCGCGGTTCCGCCAGTCCTCGTCGGTGATCTTGTATTGCTTGTAGGCGATGGTCTGGCGCTCGTTGAACCGGCGCAGCTGCTCCGCCGGGCTGATGTGCACCCAGAATTTGCCCAGCACGATGCCGTGGGCGGCGAGCTGCTCTTCGAAGGCGTTGATCTCGCCGTAGGCCCGGCCCCACTCGGCGGGTTGCGCAAAGCCCTCGACCCGCTCGACCAGCACCCGGCCATACCAGGAGCGGTCGAAGATTGTGGTGTAGCCCGCGCGCGGGAGGTGCCGCCAGAAGCGCCACAGGTAGTGCTGCACGCGCTCCTCGTCCGTCGGCGCGGCGACGCCGACGACACGATAGAGCCGCGGATCCATCGCCTGTGTCACGCGGCGGATCGCGCTGCCCTTGCCGGCGGCGTCCCAGCCCTCGAACATGAGCACCATGGAGACGCCCTTGCGGCGGGCCTTCCAGGCCAGCTGGCTCAACCGGGCCTGCTGCTCCGCGAGCTGCCGCGCATAGGCGGCGTCGGTCAGTTTGCGGGTAAGGTCGAGGTGGGAGAGGATGGAGTCGACGCCGGGTCGGGCTTTCGCGCGCTTCACCGGGGCGGCGGCGATCCTGGTCGTGGGTGCCGGCGCGGCGGCGGCTTTCGCCGCGGGCTTCGCGTCCTTCAGCCGCGCTTCGAGGGCGGCGAGCAGGGTCTCGGCGACCGTGATTTCACGGTAACGCCGGTCGGTGGCCTCGATCACATGCCAGGGGGCTGGCGGGGTGTCGGTCCGGCGGAGCGCGCGCTCCGAAACGCCGGTAAACTTGTCGTAGAGCTTGTAGTGCTTCCAGTCGTCGGGAGCCAGCCGGTTCTCCGCCTCGAGTTTCTTGAGGCGCTGCTTCTGGGTTTTCTTGGGCAGGTGCAGCCAGAGTTTCACGATCAGGGCACCGTCATCGGCCAGCATCCGCTCGAAGTTCGCGATGCGGTCGAGCGCGGCATCGAACTGGACGCCCCGGGCCTTGCCGTAGACGCGGCGGATGATGGGCTGAGTATACCAGGAACCGAAGAAAATCCCGATGCGGCCACGGCCGGGCATCGCGCGCCAGAACCGCCAGAACTCCGGCCGCTCGCGCTCCTCGTCACTCGCCTCCCAGAAGGCATGGGTGGCGACGCCGCGCGGGTCGAGCCACTCGTTGAGGCGGTGGACGAGCTCGCCCTTGCCCGCGCCGTCGGCGCCGGAGACGATGATGATGACGGGGAATTTCCGGGTGCGCAGCTCCAGGTGGGCGTTGAGCAGGCGGGCCCGCAGCTCGGGCAGGCGGGCCGCGTAGCTGCGCGGCGTGATGGCATGGCCCAGTTCGGCGGCTTCAAACATAAGGAGGCTCCCAGGTTAGGTGGCCAATGATAGGGGGGATGACGCCGGAATCAACGGGCTGATGGCGGCGAGACTGCGCGCGCTGACCTCGGCCAGCGCTCCGGTGCCGTCGATTTCGTGCAGCAGGCCGGCCTGCCGGTAATAGGCGATGAGCGGCTCGGTCTGCCCGTGAAAGGTCACCAGCCGGGCCCGCACCGTCTGGGGATTGTCGTCGGCCCGCTGGTAGAGCTCGCCCCCGCAGGAGTCGCAGACGCCAGACCGGCGCGGCCGCTTGAATTGCAGGTGGTAGGGCGTCTGGCAGGACCGGCAGATCAACCGGCCCGAGAGGCGGCCCACCAGCACCTCGTCCGGCACCTTGATGTAAACCACGGCGGCAATCCGGCGCTGGAGCCGGGTCATCATGTCCGTCAGCGCCCCGGCTTGGGGCAGGGTGCGGGGGAAACCGTCGAGGATGAAACCGCCGTGCGCGTCCGGCCGCGCCAGGCGTTCCTCGACCATGGCCTCGGTGACATCATCGGGCACGAGCTCGCCGCGGTCCATGTAGGTGCGGGCCAGATTGCCGAGCTCGGTGGCCTGCCGAAGATTTTCGCGGAACAGGTCGCCGGTGGCGATGTGGGGCAGCTGGAACTCGGCGCACAACCGCTCGGCCTGCGTCCCCTTGCCGCAGCCCGGTCCGCCCAGCAACACCACGTCGGGGCTGGCGCGCACCGGCAGCGTCGCGGCCAGGGCGGCGCTCTCGGCGGCCACAATCCGGGCGGCCTCTTCGCGGGTCGCAAAGGTGGCGGTGAACTTCTGCACCGCCGCGACGAAATCCAGCAGCCGGGCGTCAACCTCGGCCATCGAACCTTCCCCGTTGATGATGGCGAGCCGGCCCGACGCCGCGTAGTGCTCAAAAACGGGGCCGGTCATGCGGTGAAAGACCCGCAGCCGCGCCTGCACCAGCGCGGTGGAGTCGTCGGGCCGCTGGTAAAGTTCGCCGCCACAGTTGTCGCAGACGCCCTCGCGCCGGGCCGGATGGAGCGTCCGGTGGTAAGGCGTCTGGCAGTTGCGGCAGATCAGCCGGCCGCCGAGGCGGTCGATGATCACGGCGTCGGGCACCCGCAGGTAGATCACGGCCTCGAGCGGGCGGTTCAGCTTCGCGAGCAGCCCGTCGAGAAAGCGCGCCTGGTAGGCGGTGCGGGGGAAGCCGTCGAACAGCGCGCCCTCGCCGGCGGTGCGCCGGGTGCACCATTCCTCGATGATCGCGTCCACCACCTCGTCGGGCACGAGTTCGCCCTGCTCCATGAATTTGCGCGCCAGCAGGCCGAGCGCGGTGCCGGTCTGCAGATGCTGGCGGAAGAGGTCGCCGGTGGCGACGTGGCGCAGGTCGAAACGCGCGCAAAGGCTGGTGGCGTGGGTGCCTTTCCCGGCGCCCGAAGGTCCAATCAATGCAATGTTCATGGGAGTGGCGGGAAGCAGGCGGCGGCACCACCCTGCGGCCGGGCGGAGCGATCATGGACCGGGGGGTGGGCGGTCATGGGAGCATCATGCTCCCGCGGGGCCGCCGCGGCGACGCCAATCTTGGCGAAAGCTGCGCGGATATTGGCGGAGGGCCGGTTTAAACAACGGCTCGGATTCTTTTCAGGAGTCGTGATTCATTTTTTCTGGTCAGCCCGTGTTCCCATAAACGAATTACCTTCCAGCCGAGTTGGCGGAGGAGACGGTTGACCTCGCGGTCCCGCGCCTTGTTGCGGGTGATCTTGGTTCGCCAGAACGCCGCCCGGGTCTTCGGCCAGGTCGCGTGTTTCGGACACCCATGCCAGAAACAGCCATCCACAAACACGGCGACGCGGAGCCGGGGGAAGACGAAATCGGGTCGAACCCGACCGGAGGAACGGACGCGTCGCAGGTGCTGGGGTCTAGGATTTGGGGTCTTGGGATTCTGAGTTCTAGCCCCAGACACCAGACCCCGGACCCCAGACCCAATGCTCAGCGAACAGCCCCGCCGCCAGCCCGTGATGCCATTCGCCCGGAAAATCTGAATCAGCCGCAGCTCGGTGTCTTTGTTTCCCGCTCCGCGGATGCGGGACATGACATCGGAACGCTTCTTCTTGCTGAAGATGTCCGGCATGGCCCGCAGTGATTGTTGCCTAACTGACGCCTTCCACCCGGTCGGCGTAAACATTCACCAGCTTGTGGGACTTCAGCAGGCTTTCGACCTGCGGCCACACCCGGGCCAGCAGGGCATGAAAGTCCCGCTTGCGCAGATTGCCAAAGCGCAGATGCACGACCCAGGGCGGGGGCGTGGCAATGATGATGCGGTCGGAGAAATCCGTATCCTTGGACACAATGACAAGTCTTTCGCGCTTGGCGTGCTCCCACAACGCGCTGTCGGTGGGGCAGGGGCCGAGCCCGGTGACCGCGATGACCGGCAGCGCGGGCTTGAAGGTCAGCCGGCTGGGCAGATTCTGGTCGAGCAGGAAGCCCTTCATGCCACAGGCACGACGGAATAGTGGTTGGCCATCAGGCGGGAGGCGTAATCCAAGCAGGCCTGCACATCCTCGCGGGTGAGCGCGGGATAGTCGGCCAGCACACCGTCGATCGAGTCACCGGCGGCGAGAAATTCCAGCACCGTCTGCACGGAGATGCGCGTGCCCCGGACGACGGGGCGGCCGTTGCAGATGTCGGGGGAGGTGGTGATGCGCTCGTTCATGAGGCGGAAGGTAGGCCCGGGAGCGCCCTGGCGCAAGGCAAGGTTTGGTGCGCCCGCCCGCCCGTCTCGTCGGAGCCGGTGCGAAGACGGATGCTGCCATTCGCCCGGAAAATCTGAATCAGCCGCAGTTCGGTGCCTTTGTTGCCCGCACTCCTGATACGGGACATTACTTCCGAACGTTTCGCTCTAGTGAATACGTCGAATTTAGTCCCACTGTTTAACGCAGTTCTCAAAATGCCACGCAAATGCCTCCTTGTGCACGCGAAAGTGGAGATTGCTGGCTTCGACAATGATCTTCCCCTCGAACTGGCGCAGAAATGAGTTCTGCTTCATGAGGCGCACGCGTTTAGGAAGATAAATTTTTCGGTCGACTGTGACGCCGACGAGGCCTCGATCGAAAGCCCAATGCACAGTCTGGGTGAGCGAAAGTCCGTTCCTTACATCGTCGGCACCGCCTTTGCTTAGCGGAACAACATGAGCTGATTCGACTTCGTATGAGTCAGATGGAGTGGCGATGACGATTCCGCTGATGGCGCATTTACTGTCGTATTGTCTTCGAACCAGCTCCCTAAAAACAACACTCCGGGCCACTCGTCGCTGACGGGTTTCAATTTTAGTCACATCTGCTTTCACAAGCTCGAAAGGACGCTCCGCAAGAGATTCAATCTCTCGGCCTGCTTGTGTTAGCTGTGCTTGGGAGAGTGGGCCGCAATCCGAATACAATTTTCCCCAGCGCCGATCTGCTAGTTGAGGTTCTATTTCCCTATAGCCATCCCATAGGAATGATCAAAGTTTGATGCGGCTGAGGAGAAAATTGATGTCGGCGAGGTTGAAGGCCTCGGGGTCAAAGGGTTCGCCGAGCCACTCGAGCAGACGCTGGCGCTCGGGATGCTTGGGATCGGCCATCGCCTCGACCAAGTTTTCATAACCGGGGACGCCGCCGCAATCCTCGGGCGGGCCGGCCCGGGCGCCGGCCAGGCAGGTCACGGGACCGGGGCGCGCTCCTGACAGGACTTTTTCCACGAGAACTTCATGCTCCCAAGAGTCACCGAAGTCGTATTCGTAAAGCAGCCAGTCATCCTTGGCGTGGAGCAGATCGCAGAGCCGGAATTTTTTCTCGTCGCGGGGGGCTGAGCCATAGAGATCTTCCGGCCAGTGGCCGGGCGAGGCGGCCTGGTAGGAATCCTCATCTATCCGGAAGGCGTGCAGGTGGCTGTTGGTCCAGCCGAAGGCGCGTTGGAGGGCGGTATGCAACTGGGGCAGTTTGAGCTTGGCCGGAACGAGCAGGCGGCGCCAGATCAGGGGCCGGATGTCGAGCAAGGTGATCTTCAACTGCAGTTGGACGTGGGCGGGATCGGGCTTGGTGCGAGTCTTGGCCATGGGAAAAGTGAAGGGGCTCGGAGGCTTTAAGTAGACCGGCCACAAGGCAGGGTATGAAAAACCAAAAACATCCGAGCCGTCGGCACGC
>JAYTUA010000061.1:0-9590 GCA_043745015.1 Opitutaceae bacterium
CGCCCCTGCGCCGGCCCCCCCCCGCCCCGCTCCGGCAAACCGGCCAAGTTCAACTCCACCGGCACAGGCGGACAAAGGCATGACCGCCGCTCCCGGGCATGATTCGGCCGCACCGGCGGCGCAAAATCTTTCGGCAAGCATGAAGGAGATCAATCAGACCTCCTTTGAAGCCCGGAAGGATCTGCTCAAGAATCTGGACATGAGCGACGAGGCCAGCCGCGACGCCCTGAAGAAAATCCAGAGCGATGCGCGAGACCTGCGCGGGGACGCCCGGACCGAGTTCAAGACCGCCCTGGATGAGGTGAAACAGCGCAAAGGCGAGGTCGACACGGCCAGGAAGGCGGCGAACCGTGCCGATGCGCAGGCTTGGGAAAAAGCCCGCGAGGCCTTGGGCGCAGCCTACCAAAACTATGCTGACGCCATGGCGCGGCTGGAGGCGAAGAAGACGGCCACACCGCCAAAAAGCTGATCAAAGGCCTGGCCCAACCAGTCTGCACGAATCGCCAGGCGTGTTTACCGAAGCCAGCGCGAAAGCGCTGGCTTCTCGCTTTTCGGTGTTTTCAATCGCCGGGTGGGCCTGATCGACACGCATACGCACCTTGATTCGTTTGAGAAGCGCGGGGAATTGCCGGCGATATTGCAGCGCGCCCACGCGGCCGGGCTCGAGGCCATGGTGGCCATAGGCACGGACACGGATGACTGGACCCTTAACCGGGACCTGGCCCGGGAACATACCGGTCAGGTGCATTACACGGTCGGGCTGCACCCCTGCAATGTGGGGGCGGATTGGGCGCAACGTACGGCACAACTGGAAAATTTCTGGGGTAGGCCGGCGAGTCCCTTCGTCGCTGCGGCGCGGACGGAGTCCGCGCCCTACCCTGTAGCCTTGGGCGAGACCGGGCTGGACCGTTTTCACCTGCCGAAGGAGCCGGTGGAAGCGGAGAAGATCCTCGGCTGGCAGAAGGCGGCGTTCACCGAACAGCTGGCGCTGGCGAAGCGGCTGGGATGTCCGCTGGTCGTGCATTCCCGGGGCACCTTTGCCGAGTGCGTGGCCATGATCGATGCCGCCGGCTTGGATTGGAACCGGGTGGTATTTCACTGTTTCACGGAAGGGCCGGCGGAGATGGGCGAGTTGACCAAGCGCGGGGGCTATGGGTCGTTCACCGGGGTGATTACGTACAAAAATGCCGAGCCGGTGCGGGCGGCGGCGCTGGCGCAGGGACTGGACCGGTTGATGATCGAGACCGACGCTCCCTACCTGACGCCCATGCCGCACCGCGGAAACCCCAACGAGCCGGCCCTTTTGCGGCATACGGCGGAGTTCTGCGCGGGGCTGTTCGGCGTGAGCTACGAGCGCCTGGCGGAAATCACCACCGCGACCGCGAAGCGGTTCTTTTCGATCTGATCGCGGAAGCGCGGAAGCGCGGAAGGGCGAAAGGGGACAGAAAAAAGGCCGGTCAGAGACCGGCCCTACATCAGCGTTTCCGCTCCTCCGTGTTTCCGCGATTTCTTCAGGCCTCGTCGAACTTCTTGGCGAAGAGCGCTTCGAGCTCGGTAAGCATCTGCTCAGCGTCGGGTCCGGTGGCGGCAAACTTGACGGTCGTGCCCTTGGCGGCGGCCAGCATCATGAGCCCCATGATGCTCTTGCCGTTCACCTGCTCCTCATCCTTCTCCACATAGACCTCGGATTTGAACTTGTTGGTGACCCGGACGATCATTGCGGCCGGCCGGGCATGGATGCCCATCTTGTTCTGGACGAGGAGCTCCTTCGTGAGGGTTTTGGCGGCTGCGGTAGTGCTCTTTTCCATTGCGGTCGGTCTGGGTGGTCGGATTAAAGGTTAACGCAAAAGCCGGTCGTGCCTCGGCTTGCAATCACAAAGACCCCCGCATGCCCGCCTTCGCCATCATCGTGCCGTGCCGTTTGGAGTCCACGCGTTTTCCGCGCAAGCTTTTGCATCCGATTAAGGGCAAACCGCTTGTGCTTTGGGTGGCGGAGCGCATCACGGCCCAGGCGCCGGACTTTCCGCTGTGGTTTGCGGTGGACCATCCCTTGCTGGCTGAATGCCTTGAGGGGGCTGGTTTTAGGGCGATTATGACCGACGCCGGGCACCAGAGCGGCACCGACCGGATCGCTGAAGCCAACCGGACCGTGCGGGCCAGTTACGTGATCAATGTCCAGGCGGATGAACCACTGGTGACCGGGGCGCAACTGCAGGCCCTGGCGCGGCTCATCCAGGGCGATTGCCCGGTGGCGACCCTGGCCACGCCGTTCAAGCGCGTGGTGGATTTCTATAACACCAACCAGGTGAAGGTGGTCATGAGCCAGAACGGGCGGGCGCTGTATTTCTCGCGGTCCCGGATGCCCTATTCGCGGGACTTGGGCCTGACGGTGGATGACGCGTGGGTGGCGGCCAATCCCTGCTTCAAGCATCTCGGGCTCTATGCCTACCGGGCGGACTTCCTGGAGAAATTCGTGCGCCTGGCACCCGGCAAGCTCGAGCTGATCGAGAAGCTGGAGCAGCTGCGGGTGCTGGAAAACGGCTATCCGATCGCGATCGAGGTCACGGCTGACGCCACCATCGGCGTGGACACGCCGGAGGACGCGAAGAAGTTCGAAGCGCAGTTGGGGTAGGGCGGCGAGTCTCTTCGCCGCCGCGGCGCGGAACGGAGTCCGCGCCCTACCAGCTTTAGATCTTCCCCGCTTTCCGCTTCTCAACGAGCCGGTAGAAATCCTCGAAGAGCGGGTCGGCGTCGTTGGGGCCGGGGGCCGCCTCGGGATGATACTGCACGGAGAACACGGGCAGTTCCTGGTGGCGCAGGCCCTCGACCGTCTGGTCGTTCAAATTGATCTCGGTGACGATCGCGCCCCGGGTCTCGAGCGATTTTGGGTCGGTGGCGAAGCCGTGATTCTGGGCCGTGATGGAGACCTTGCCGGTCTCGAGGTTCTTCACGGGTTGGTTGCCGCCGCGGTGGCCGAACTTGAGTTTGAAGGTGGAGCCGCCGAGGGCGTGCGTGACCATCTGGTGGCCGAGGCAGATGCCGAACGTGGGGTAGTCGGGCAGGAGGGCCGTGACCGTCTTATGGATATAGGGCAGGGCGGAGGGATCGCCGGGGCCGTTGGAGAGGAACACACAGTCCACGCCGGCCTCGCGCACCTGTTCATGGGTCGCGGTGGCGGGGAAGACATGGACCTCGAAGCCGTGGCGGACGAGTTTGCGGAAGATGGTGTATTTTGCGCCGAAGTCGAAGGCGGCGACCTTGAATTTCTTCGCCGGGGTGTGGGTGGCGCCGCCGGTGGTGCCGACCGGGAGATACTGGGTGTTGTAGCGCGAGACGTCGTCGGCGCGCCAGACGTAGGGCGCCTTGCAGGTGGTGTCCTTGACGTAATCGCTGCCGGCCATGTCCCGCCAGGCCTTGGCGCGCGTGACAGCTTCGGCGTCGCTGAGCGGCAGGGTGGAGAGGCAGCATTTCATGGCGCCGGCCACGCGCAGTTTCTTGGTGAGCGCGCGGGTGTCCACCTCGCTGATGCCGGGGATGCCGTATTTTTTCAGGTAGGCATCGAGCGACATCGCGCTGCGCCAGTTGCTGACGACGGGCGAGACCTCGCGGACGACAAAGCCGGAGCATTTCGGGGCCGCGGATTCCTCGTCCTCGGCGTTGATCCCGTAGTTGCCGATCTGCGGGGCGGTCATGGTGATGATCTGGCCGAAATAGGAGGGATCGGTGAGGATCTCCTGATAGCCCGTCATCGAGGTGTTGAACACACATTCGCCCGCAATGCTGGCGGCGGCACCGAAGGCGGTGCCATGGAACACACTGCCGTCTTCCAAGGCGAGAATAGCGGGCGGGGGAGCAGACATTAATGACGCACGAAAAAGTGTTCATGCGCCGCTGCCAAGCGGTTTCCGAGTATTTCTGCGGGCCGCCCCGCCCTTTCGGGCTATTCGGTGGCGGAGATCGCCGCCGGGGTCGCCATGATGATCCGGATGATCTCGGGGGCCTGAATGGGCTTGGTCAGGTAATCGTTCATCCCGGCCTGCAGGCAGCGCTCGCGATCACCGACCATGGCGGCGGCGGTCAGGGCGATGATCCGGAGGCCGCGGTGGTGGGCCCCGGCCTCGCCCTGGCGGATACGGCCGGTGGCCTCATAGCCGTCCATCTCGGGCATCTGGCAGTCCATGAACACGAGGTCGTAGGGATCGCGGCCGAGAGCCTCGAGGCAGGCGAGGCCATGGCCCACAATCCGGGGTTGATAACCGAGGCGGCGCAACAGGCCGGAAATAAGTTTCTGGTTCACGGCATTGTCCTCGGCCACGAGGATGCGCAGCGGTACCTGCTGCGCGAGGGTTGGATCAAGGTGGGAGACCGGCTTGGGCGCATCTGTGGGCGAAGCCCCGGCCTGGTCCGGCTCGACCGGGGTGAGGGACTTGTGCATCGCCTCCAGCAGCAGAGCCTGCCGGATGGGTTTCGTCAGGACCACCGTGAAATGCTCCATGGGGTTGAAGGCCCGGAGGTCTTCGCGGCTGATCGAGGAGAGGAGAACGAGCGGCAGTTTTTCCCGGCCGGGGAGCTGGTGCAGGCGGGCGGCCAGTTCCACGCCGTTCATGTCGGGCATCATCATGTCGAGCACGGCCAGGTCGAAGTCATCGTGGTTGCGGCAGTACTCGATCGCGGCGGTGGGGTGCTCGAAACCGAGGCAGGTCAGGCCCCAGCGCTGGAACATGCTCGTGAGGATGCGGCGGTTGGCCTCGTTGTCGTCCACGATGAGGGCGCGCCGGCCCTCCAAGGCCACGGTGGACTGGAGCGGGGACAGGATCTGCAGGTCATCCGCCACGGCCGCCGTGGCATTGGCCGAGATGGTCAGGCGGAAGCAGGAGCCGGCGGGCGAGCTCGAGGCGAGCTCGATGTCGCCACCGAGCAAGTGGGCCAGATTGCGGCTGATGGCGAGGCCGAGGCCGGTGCCGCCATACTTGCGGGTGGTGGAGGAATCGGCCTGGCTGAAGGGCTTGAAGAGGCGGTGCACGCGGTTGGCCGGGATGCCTTCACCGGTGTCGCGCACGTTGATGACGAGCAGGGGCGACTGCTGTTCGCCGGCCGGCGGGCGCAGGCTGAAGTGCACCTCGACCTCGCCCTTGGCCGTGAACTTGATGGCGTAGCCTACCAGGTTCACCAGCACCTGACGCAGTCGGATGCCGTCGGTGAGAATCCACTCCGGCACGTCGGCCTCGATCCAGTGGAGCAACTCGATTTTTCTCTCACTGGCCTTGCTCCAGAGCAGGTCGAGGACTTCCTCGACGCACCGGTGGACGGAAACGGGATGCTGGTCGAATTCCATGCGCCCCGACTCGATCTTGGAAAAATCCAGGATGTCATTGATGAGGGTGAGCAGGGATTCGCCGCTGGAACGGATCGTGCCGAGCCAGTCGCACTGCTCGGCGTTCATCGGGGTGTCGAGCAGCAGGCTGGTGAAGCCCGGCACGCCGTTCATCGGGGTGCGGATCTCGTGGCTCATGACAGCGAGGAACTCGCTTTTGGCGCGATCGGCCGATTCGGCCGATTCCTTGGCCTGGCGCAGCTCGGCCTCGGCCTGCTTCTGGTGGGTGATGTCGGTGTGGGTGCCGACCATGCGGCTCGGATGACCGTCCGAGCCGAACAACGCCTTGCCCCGCACCAACGCCCAGATCCACGAACCGTCCTTGTGCACGATGCGATATTCGCAATGGAGGATCGACGTGTTCTGCATGAGGTGCGTGGCGAACGCCGTCTCGACGAGGGACCGGTCATCGGGATGGATGCGATCCATCCAGACCTCGCGGCGGCTGGGCAGCTCATCGTCGAAGAAACCAAGCATGCTTTTCCAGCGGGGCGAATACCAGATGGAGTCGTCGTCCAGGTTCCAGTCCCACACGCCCTCGTTGCTGCCGGCGACGGCGAGATGCCAGCGATCCTCGCTGGCCCGCAGCGCCTGCTCGGCGAGTTTGCGGGCCGTGGCGTCGCGGTCCATGCCGATGACGTATTCGCGGCCGTCGATGACCAGGAGGCTGGTGAAATACTCGATCCAGAAGCGGGAGCCATCCCTGCGCTGGTGCTCGCTTTCACCCTCGAAGCGTTTTTTCAGGCGGAATTGCGCGATCCAGTTCGGGGCATTGTGCGTCCAAGGCTTAGCCTCGATGAAGTCGATGGATTGACCGATCAGTTCCTCGCGCTGGTAGCCATGCTTCTCGCAAGCCCGCGGGTTGCATTCGACAATCTTGACCGGCACCTGGGAATCGTTCGGATCAAACAGCATGATGCTCAGCGGGGCCTGATCCCAAACAGCCTTTAGTTGGGCAAGAGTGGTGTGCGTCTGCTGGTTCTTGTCCCGGAGTTTTTTCACTACCAGGCTGAGCCAGCCGGCGTAGGCCAGGGCCGCGAGCGTGAGGCCGGCGCAAATGGCGGCGTACCCGGTCATCCGCCCGGAATCCCCGTGACCGGCGGGGCCTGACCTGAACAACGCCAGCCCACCGAAAACGACCAACGTGCCCAGAACCGCGATGGCGGCTGGAATCCTGGCGTCGAGGGAGGTGTTTTTGGTGATGGGTGGGAGTGCCGGAGGCATGGGGGGTGAAAATGATTGGGACGGACTATCGGTGCATCGCTCTGCTTATCGGCACAAATGTGGGATTTCTGATTCGGATTCTGTGCCGAAGGTGCGGGCAATGTTGCCGATCCAGCCTTGCAACGTTCTGCCTTCCAGCGAACTGCGCGGCCCAACGGTTCCAAACGGGTCGAGGCTGCCGGTATTCGTCCATTTGACACCCAAGGTGAACCAGTTACGTCTGCTTCCGCACCAATGTCCTACCAAGAAGACCGCACCGCCTGGTTTGAGGGCCAGGGACTTTGGTCCCATATTCCCGCAGCCGACTGGCGGGATTGGACGTGGCAGCTCAAGAACCGGATCACCACCGTTGAGCAGCTGGAGCGCTACATGACGCTGACCCCGGCGGAAAAAGCCGGCTGTCTCTTCGCCAACCAGAAGCTGGCCCTCGCGATCACCCCCTATTTTTTCAACCTGATCGACCGCAACGATCCGGACTGCCCCCTCCGCAAACAGGTCATTCCGCGCAGCGACGAGATGGTCATCTCGTCCGGCGAAATGCTGGACTCGCTCGGCGAGGACGGCCACTCGCCCGTGCCCGGCCTCGTGCACCGCTATCCCGACCGCGTGCTCTTCCTCGTCACCGACCGCTGCGCCGCCTACTGCCGCTACTGCACGCGCAGCCGGCTCGTCAGCAACGCGCAGGACTACAACTTCCATCCCGAATACGAGCAGGCCCTCCGCTACATCGAGGCGCACCCCGAGATCCGCGACGTCCTGCTCTCCGGTGGCGACCCGCTGCTGCTCTCCGACAAGAAACTCGAGCATCTCCTCGGCCGCCTGCGCGCGATCAAGCACGTGGAGTTCATCCGCCTCGGCTCGCGCATCCCGGTGTTCCTGCCGCAGCGCATCACGCCCGAACTCTGCGAGATTTTCAAGAAGCACGGCCCGGTCTGGATGAGCATCCACGTCAACCACCCGAAGGAGACCACGCAGGAATTGAAGGACGCATGCGAGCGCCTGTCCTTCGCTGGCGTGCCGCTCGGCAACCAGAGCGTGCTCCTCAAGGGTGTGAATGACGACGTCGATGTCATGAAGGCCCTCGTGCACCGGCTGCTGCGGATGCGCGTGCGGCCCTACTATATCTACCAGATGGACCTCATCACCGGCGGTGCCCACTTCAAGGTGGATGTGCGCAAGGGCATCGAGATCATCCGCGCCCTGCGCGGCCACACCACCGGCTACGCGGTGCCGCAATACGTCATCGATGCGCCCGGCGGCGGCGGCAAGGTGCCGGTGAATCCCGATTACGTGGAGCAGATCACCGAGGACGAGGTCGTCTTCCGCAATTTCGAGGGCAAACAATTCCGCTATCCGCTCAAGGCGTCGCCGCTGCCGGAAAAATCCGCCGGCCTCGTGATGCCGTCGGAGATCCACCTCTAGGCTTTATTTTTCGGGCGGACAATCGCGGGCGATTGGGATGGGTCGGTGCATAATTTCTTAAGTTTATCGCCAGGCTTGAACTGCTTTCAGTTGCTTGTTCGATTTCATATAATAACCTAACTAGCTGTTTATCATAGCTAAGCACTGTATTATTTGGGACCGGAATTATCGCAAAGAAACCTGCAAGAAAGATTCAACGTTTTGCCGGCGACTGCGTCTATCCTAACGACATCAGTGCGTCGTTGTAGGTAACGAAACATTGTTTGTAGTTCTTACGGTTTGCTTGGTGTTAGGTCATGCAGGGCGTCCCGCAGGGGGCGCCCTTCATGTTTATGGGGTCAAAACCTGCCCCGGATGGGATCAAAAACTCCACGTCGCCGTCAGCCGGCCTTCCGCGGGCGGCGCCTTGGTCACGAGATCGTTGTGGGAGAAGTTGGGGTCGGCCCCGAGGAAGTAGTCCTCGCTGAAGAGGTTCTCCGCGCTCAGGCGCAGCGCCAGCGGGCCGCGCCGCCAGTGCACGCTGCCGCGCCAGACCAGCGACTCGGGCAGTACCAGCGTGCGCTCGAAGTTGTGGTAGAAGGCGTGGCTCCACACCGCGCCGACCGAGACGCCCCACGCCGGGGTGGGCTGCCACGCCACATCGAGCTTGGCCTGCGTCTCGGGGGTGCCGGGGTAGATCAGTTGCGGATTGAGCGCGGGCGTCGGGGTGACCCCGGCGTCGAACGAGCCCGATTCCAGCGCGATGCGTTCCGCCGTGCCGTAGCGGGCACGGAAACCGAGCGGATCAAGCCGGAACACGCGCTGCGATCCGGCGGAGGCGATTACGCTGAGCCGGTCCGAAGGGACCCAGGTGATTTCCAGTTCGGCTCCGCGGCCGCGCAGGCGCTCGGCGCGGTTCTCGCGATCGTTGAAACGGGCGCTTTCCCATTCATAGGCGGCAAGGCCGGCGAACAGCCGGCCGTCGAGCAGGGAGAACTTGGCACCGAGTTCCTTGAGCTCGGCCGAGGCGAAATTGCTTTTGCTGTTCACCGTGCCGCCCTGGCCGGGTTGGAGGGAGGTGCCGCGTTGGTAGGAGGCGTAGAGCGTGGTGTCAGCCTGCGCGCGCCACAGGACGCTCAGGGCGCCGGAACCGAGGTTCTTTGCCCCGCGGCGCTCGGCGGCCAGGCGCTGGGCGAGGGTGGCGCGACCGACCTCGACGGGCAGGTCGGCCTGGAAATTCACGGATTCGGCGCGCAGCGACAGGAGGGTGCTCAGCTGTTCGGTCCATTTCGTCCGGGCGAATCCGAACAGGGCGCCCTGCCAGAGATCGGACTCCGTGTTGCCTCCGAGGCCGGTGCCCCAGAGGTTGCGGCCGTTGGGGTCCAGGTCGGTGCCGGCGGACACCTGGCTGTTGGCGGAGATAACCGGGCGGGAAACATCACGGCGGTTGAAGGGCTCGGCGGCGAAGTCCTGCACGGTCCAGCCGTAACTGTAGCGCAACGCGGCCCCGTACGTCACGGTGGTGTCGGCGGGGCGCAGGTCGCGCTGCTCGACCAGCAGCTTGTTCTCAATGACCAGCTGCTCGGTGGCG
>JAYTUA010000062.1:0-2448 GCA_043745015.1 Opitutaceae bacterium
CCGGCTTCGGGCCCTACTGGAGCCGCCTCAACTACCAGCTCACCTACGTCGCCCTCGAGCAGCACCCGGTCGCGCTCATCCGGGTCTTTGCCAACCGGATCGGGGACAGCGAATACGGCTGGGGCCTGTTCGCGCCCGCCGAGCCGGCCAACGTGACCAGCGCCCGTCAGCAGTTGCAGCAGGATTTCAAGGAATTCTACGGCGTGGGCCCCGACGGCCAGCCGCAAGTGCTCCGCACCTCCAGCCTGAAGCGTGCCGACCCGATGGTGCAAAAGGCGCGCGCCGCCGCCTATCTCGCCCGCTACCAGCGCATCGAGGACCGCCGCTTCACCCGCCTCTACCAGCCCGACGACCCGTTCAACCCGACGGACAGCGGCACCAAGCTCGCCCGCATGATCACGAAGGTCTTCGGCGTGCCTGATGCTATCTTCCACACCATCGGGAGCATCGTCACCGCCGGACTGTCCGGCATCCTCCTTTTCAGCACCGTGCTCGCGCTCGCCGCCGTCGCCCTCTGGCAGTCGCACCGGCCGGCCCGCTGGTGGCTGAAGCTGCTCGTCTGGCCGACCCTCGCGAGCACCCTGATCTGGCTGGCCATCGCCGTCATGTCTGCCTCCGCCGCCCTCTTCGGCGGCTTGACGCCCAACACCTCCGCCCTGGCCCTGTTCACCACCCTGCCCTTCCTCTTCCTCGCGGCCAAGCTGCCGCTGCGCTATGCCGAAAGCCTGGTGCATGTCGGCCCGCCCGCACCCAAAAAATGGGACGGCATCGATCGGCGCAAGCCCCGGCCCCCCGAGCCCAAACCCGGTGAGACCATCCCGCCCATGGGCGGAGCATAGGCGGCGCTTCATGTGGTCGGGCGCGGACTCCGTCCCGCGCCGCGACCGCGAAGGAACTCGCCGCCCGCCCCATAGTCCTTACGGCGTAAATAGCCGGTTTGCGTTCGATTCCGCACGGGAAGCGGCCAGATTGCGGCCATGCAGAACACTCCCACGCCCACCTCCACCCCGACCGGTGCGGACGACCCGCGCTGCATCCCGCACAAGCTGACCGCGCCCCTGCCGGTCGGCGCCGAGTGCCAGTATCCCGCCTACACCGCCGATGAGCAGGACGTCTGGCGCACGCTTTACGGCCGCATGGAAACGCTTCTGCCCGGCCGCGCCGCCGATGAATTCCTCGTCGGCCTCCGCGCGCTCGACCTCGAGAAGGACCGCATCCCGGCGCTGGCCGATGTCTCCCGCAAACTCCAGCAGGCCACGAACTGGCAGATCGCCCGCACCCCGGGCCTGCTCGACGCCCACGATTTCTTTTCCTATCTCGCGCGCCGCATCTTCCCCTGCACCGACTACGTCCGCAGCCGCGCCGAGCTCGACTACACCCCGGCGCCCGACTGCTTCCACGACATCTTCGGCCACACGCCGATGATCATGCACCCGCGCTTCGCCAACTTCTACCAGAAGATCGGCCAGGCCGCGCTGGCGTGCAAGGATCCCGCCGTCGAGGAAGGCCTGACGCGCATCTACTGGTTCACCGTCGAGTTCGGCCTGATCCAGAACATCGGCGGCCCGCGCATCTACGGCAACGGCATCATCTCCTCCTCCGGCGAGACGCTGCACAGTTTGACGGACAAGGTGAAGAAAGTCGCCTACCGGCCCGAGACCCTCGCGGCGCAACCCTACGACATCTGGCACTTCCAAGAAACGCTGTTCGTCATCGAATCCTTCGACCAGCTCGAGCAGGAGTTCGTGCGCTGGGCGAAGGAGCACCGGTTGCTCTGAGCGGTGTCCGCCGATAATTCCAGCCGGAATTATTTTCTGGCGGAGTAAGTGGCCGTGGGCAGCGGCACGGCTGCGCCCGAGCGTCGGGCGTGGACCCAGGCGAGAAGCAACAGGGTTCGTTCCGCGTCCGGCCCGGCGCTTTTGTCCATGAGGTATTGATGCACCCGCTGGCGGGGCAGCCCGAGGTAGCGGGCCAGATTGGCTTTTTCCCCATAGCGACGGATTAACCGCCGCGTCTCGGCCGCCAGTTCGTTCCAGAGAGGCGTCTCAAGGCCGGGACGAAGTGTGGCGCCCCGCGCCACCCGGCTCCGTTCCTTGTAGTTCTTGCGGGCGGCCTTGGCGGTCTCCTGCGCGGCATAGACCAGGCCCTCGGCCAGTCCCTCTAGTAAGGCCAGACGAGGGTGAAGATGAGAAGGCATGGGGAAAGTATGGAGGGCTCAATCCAAGTGTCACGTATTAAGTGACACTTCATGGAATACGCCCAATATTCTGTCACGTATTAAGTGACACTCGACATCCGAGCATTCTACGTTTTGAAGGCCTGGCCGAATGGGCCGGCGACGGGGTGCCTCCCTGCGCGGCGGACGGGAGCTTCACTCAGCGGTAAGCTGGATCCAGTTCGAGCCGGAAGTAGTCGCGGGCGTTGGCGAAACAGATGTTCCTGACCATG
>JAYTUA010000063.1:0-9489 GCA_043745015.1 Opitutaceae bacterium
CCTCTACATCTGGGCCGGCCCGCACCATCTGCTCAACACCGCGCTGCCCAACTGGCTCCAGCTGCTCGGCATGACGTTCTCGCTGATGCTCTGGGCGCCCTCCTGGGGTGGCATGCTCAACGGCCTGCTCACCCTCCGCGGCGCGTGGGGCAAGCTCCGCACCGATCCCGTCATCAAGTTCTTCGCGGCCGGCGTCACCTTCTACGGCATGGCAACCTTCGAGGGGCCGCTGCTGTCGATCAAGTCCGTCAACGCGCTTGCGCACTACACCGACTGGATCATCGGCCACGTCCACGCCGGTGCGCTCGGCTGGAACGGCTTCATGGCCGCCGGCATGTTCTACTGGCTGGTCCCGCGCCTCTGGAACAAGCCGCTCCATTCGCCGTCGCTGGCCAACCTGCACTTCTGGCTCGGGATGTTCGGCATCCTCCTCTACGTCGCGGCCATGTGGGCCTCGGGCCTCGGCCAGGGCCTCATGCTCAACGCCACGGCCGAGGGCGGTACCATCCTCAAGTATCCCAACTTCCTCGAGACGCTGAACTCGATCCGGCCGCTCATGCTGCTGCGCGTGGTCGGCGGCGCGCTCTACCTCACGGGCTTCCTCATCATGGCCTACAACGTCTGGCGCACCATCCGCGTCGCGTCAGCCGTCAACGGCACGATGGAGGTCTATGTCGAGCCGCCGGTCCCGGCCGAACGCATGAGCCTCGCCGGCGCGTTCCTCAACGCCCCTGTCGTGTTCAGCACCCTCGGCCTCCTCGCGGCCTTCCTCTGGATGTTCACCTCCGGCTGGTTGAATCTCCTCGGCCTGGTCGCCACGGCCTTCTGCGTGCTGCTGGCCATCGGCCACTTCCAGTCGCGCGGCACCGCCTGGGGTGAGTGGTATGAAAAACTGCTCCTTAACGCGCTGCCGTTCACCGTCCTCACCTTCCTCTCCGTCGCCGTCGGCGGCCTGATCCAGATCATCCCGCTGCTCACCATCGAGCGCCGGCTCCAGACCGAGGACCGCGTCGCGTCGGTCTACACCCCGCTCGAGCTGGCCGGCCGCGACCTCTACATCCGCGAGGGCTGCTACACCTGCCATTCGCAGATGATCCGCACACTGGTGCCCGATGTTTTGCGCTACGGTGACTATTCGCGCCTCGGTGAATCCATCTGGGACCACCCCTTCCAGTGGGGTTCCCGCCGCGCCGGTCCCGACCTCGCGCGCGTCGGCGGCAAGTACAACCACGCCTGGCACTACGATCACATGCGCGACCCGCGCGCCATCTCCACCGGTTCCAACATGCCCGCCTACACCTGGCTGCACGAGCAGAACACCGATTACGCCGCGCTCTCCGCCAAGGTCCGGGTGCAGCGCACCCTCGGCGTGCCGTTCCCCAACTGGTCGCCCGCCGAGATCGACCGCCTCGCCCATGAGCAGGCGAAGCAGATCGCCCGGGATCTCCGCGATCAGGGCCGCTACACCGAGCCCGACAAGGAGATCGTCGCCCTCACCGCCTACCTGCAGTCCCTCGGCCAGAAGTGGCAGCCCGCCAACCCGGAAACCACCATACGAAAACCTTGAATGTCATCGCGAGGCCCGCTTCGCGGGCCGTGGCGATCCAGCGGGATTGCTTCGTCGCTCCGCTCCTCGCAATGACTCCAGCTAATCGAAAATCCCGAACCCAAAATCGAAAACAGGAGAATCCACCATGTACCACCGCATCATCTACGAAGACTGGCAGCTCATTTTTCCCGTCGTCGCCCTCGCCGTGGCGTCGCTGGTTTACCTCGCCGCCGGCTGGAGCGCCTCCCGCATGAAGCCCGCTGAGCGCGACCGGCTCGCCAACCTGCCCTTCGAAACCGACTAAATTCCTTCCGTTTGTAGGTCGGGGTTTATCCCCGACGCATCGGGCATAAAGCCCGACCTACACCCAGCCCCATGAACCCACCTCCTCCACCTGACCAAGATTCCGGCATCAAGCTCCGGCCGCACACGTACGACGGCATCCAGGAGTACGACCAGCGCCTGCCCAACTGGTGGCTCTACACCCTCTACGGGGCGATCGCGTTCTCCATCGTCTTCTGGTTCGTGTACATGATCGCCCGGGTCATGCCCTCGGACGAGTCGCGGGTGGAGGCCGAGCTGGCCCAGCTGGCCGCGGTCAGGCTGGCTGCTTCCATCGATGTGACCAACGACGGCCTCCTCTGGACGATGAGCCGTAATCCCGTTTTCGTCGACGCCGGCAAACAGACCTTCACCTCCCTCTGCGTGGCGTGCCACCTCGCCAGCCTGAAGGGCAAGGGCGAGAATCCCGCCGCCGTGGGCCCCGACCTGATTGACCAGGCTTGGATGCATGGCGGCACGCCGAAGGAAATCTACGCCACGGTGGCCAAGGGCGTCCTCGTCAAGGGCATGCCCGCCTGGGAACCCGTGCTCGGCCAGAAGAAATCCGCCGAGGTCGTAGCGTACGTGCTCAGCCACCATCAGAAGGGTGAGCCCATCACCATCGAGGTGCCCAAGTAAGTGGTAGGGCGCGGACTCCGCTCCGCGCCTCGGCGGCGAAGGGACTCGCCGCCCTGCCACTTTCCACCGCTCCCCACGCATGAGCGACCAATCCAAAATCGAAAATCGAAAATCCAAAATCGCGAAGGTGCGTCTCACGCCTTCGCTGGACTCGGTCACGACGATCGCCACCGATGGTTCGCGGCGCGATGTTCACCCGGCCGATGTGGCGGGCCGGTTCACCGGGGCGCGCCGCTGGAGCGGCTTGGGGCTGATCGCCTTCTATCTGGTGCTGCCGTGGATTCCCGTGAACGGCCATCCCGCAGTGTTTCTCGATATTGCGGAGGGACGCTTCCATTTCTTCGGCTACACGCTCGCGGCGCAGGACACGTGGCTGCTTTTCTTTGGCGTCACCGGCCTGGGCTTTGCGCTGTTCTTCCTCACGGCGCTCTTCGGCCGGCTGTGGTGCGGCTGGGCCTGCCCGCAGACGGTTTACCTGGAACAGGTGTACCGCCGGATCGAACGGTGGATCGACGGCGACGCCCCGGCGCGCCACGCCCTCACGGCCGCGCCCCTGACCGCGGCCAAGGCGGCGAAGCGCGTCGTCAAGCATGCGCTCTACATCCTGGCATCCCTGTTCATTACACACCTCTTTCTCAGTTACTTTGTGAGCCTGCCCGAGGTGTGGCGCATGATGCACGATGCGCCCGGCGAGCATTGGATGGCCTTCGTGTTCGTTTTCGGGGCCGCCGGCCTCCTGTATTTCAACTTCGCCTGGTTCCGGGAGCAGCTCTGCATCGTCATCTGTCCCTACGGCCGGCTCCAGTCGGCGCTCACCGACGAACATTCGATGGTCATCGGCTACGATGGGCAGCGCGGCGAACCGCGGGGCAAGCTCGGCGCCCCCGATGCCGGATCGTGTGTCGCCTGCAATCGCTGCGTGCAGGTCTGCCCGACGGGCATCGACATCCGCCACGGCCTGCAGCTCGAGTGCATCGGCTGTGCGGCGTGCATCGACGCGTGCGACGAGGTGATGACGAAGATCGCGCGGCCACTGGGCCTGATCCGCTACGACTCGCTCGTGAAGTTCGCGGGTGGCCGCACCCGCTGGCTCCGGCCGCGCACGGTGGTCTATGGCATCTTGCTGCTCATCGGCACCACGGTCGCTTCGTTCGCCTTCTCCTCGGTCAAGCCGGCCAGCTTTCTCGTCTACCGCATGAGCGGGGCCGCCTATTTCGTCGACCGCCACGATGTGCGGGACCAGTTCATGGTGCGCCTCGTCAACAAGCGCTCCGTCCCGGCGGTCTTCACCGTCACGACCGAAGGCGTGCCGGACATCGTGCAGCAGAGCGGGTTCACCGCGCCGGTGCATGTCCCGGCCCTGGGCGAGCAGGTGAGCCCGCTCGTCCTGACCATCGCCCGCAAGATTTACACCGGACCGTTCCATTTCACCGTCAAGGTGCAGGACGCGGACCGGACCTACACCCTGGCCCGGACCATCGAATTCATGGGCCCGGACCCCAGACTACTCGAGGAGGAGGACCGTGAAAACGGCACCAAACGCTGATTGTCATCGCGAGGCCGACACAGTCGGCCGTGGCGATCCAGCGGGATTGCTTCGTCGCTCCGCTCCTCGCAATGACACGAGGGCTATGGGACTATGGCTTTCGGTCTCCGCCGGCTTTCTGCTGCTGGTGCTGGCCTGGGGCATTTTGTTCAATGTGGCGCGCTCGGCCAATGTTGAGTCGGTGCCCCTCGCGACCAAAGGAGGCCGGCCATGATGGGCGAACTTGCCGGCATCACCGGACCCGGCACGGCGCTGGTCGCCGGGCTCGTCACCAGCCTGCACTGCGCCGGCATGTGCGGCCCGCTGGCTTGCGCGCTCATGCCCGCGCGCGCCGGTGACGCCGATCCGCACACGGTCAGCACGGTGTATCATCTCTGCCGCCTCGCCGGCTACTCGGTGCTCGGCGCCCTGGCCGGCGGGCTGGGCCGCTGGCCGCTGGCCCTGCTTGGTTCTGATGCGCTGCGGTATCTGCCGTGGCTGCTGGTGGTCTTCTTCCTCGCCGTGGCGGTGCGCTTCGACCAGCGCCTGCCGCGCCTGCCCCTGCTGGGCCGGGCCTATGGCACGGTGGCGGCGCGACTGCGCGGCGGTCCCCGGGTGCGTACCGCCGCCCTCCTCGGTCTGGCCACGCCGCTGCTGCCGTGCGGCCCGCTCTATTTCCTGGTGTCGCTGGCCTTGCTGTCGGGCTCGGCCGTGCGCGGGGCGGAGACACTGCTGGCGTTTGGACTCGGCACCGTGCCGCTGCTCTGGCTGGCCCAGGCCAACTATCATCTCATCCGTGTCCGCCTCGGGCCGGTCTGGCTGGCGCGGGCGCAGACCGTCCTCGCGTTGACGGTGGCGGCGGTGCTCGTGTGGCGGCTGCGCGGCACGCTGGGGCTCGGCGGGCCGACCCCGGACAACTTCATCTGCTTCTGACGTGAATAAGCATGCAACAATTTCTTTTGTGGGCCGGGTGCCCTCACCCGGCGAGGCGAATGCTGCGCCGCGGGGTGATCCCGCCGGCGCGGGACCGCCCACAATCAATCCTTTGGCGAACGGGGGTATGACGCCCCGGCGGTGCGAGTGCGTGGACTGCGTGCCGCCACCTCTGCTTCCGTTCGCCATTAATCTTCCCGGGAGGCGCCGCGCATGAGTGCGGTGCCCTCCCAAAACTTGGTGAACGGGGGTGAGAGCCCGACGGTGCGAGTGCGTGGACTGCGTGCCGCGTCAGCCGCTCCCGTTCACCTTTGCTTGCACTGCGGCACGCCGCTGGCGGCGGAGCCGGCCCGGACGACGGGGTTCTGCTGTGCCGGCTGCAGCTATGTGTACCGGCTGGTCCACGAGCACGGGTTGGAGGGCTACTACAAGATCCGCGACGCGGTGGTGGCCCCGGTTGATCCGGTGGTGTTCCAGCCGCGGGACTATGCGTGGCTGGAGGAGATGGTCCGGTCGGCCGAGCAGGTGCCGGGTACCCCGGAGCTGACGCTGGAGGTGCAGGGCATCTCGTGTGCGGGCTGCGTGTGGCTGATCGAGAAGGTTTTTCACCAGCAACCCGGCGCGCTCGACATCGAGACGGATGCGCCGCTCGGCCGGCTGCGGCTGCGCTGGTCGCGGGACCGGTTTGCGGCGGCGGATTTCGCACGGGCCTTGCAGTCGTTCAACTACCTGGTCGGGCCGCCGGGCGAGGAGCCGGCCGTGCTGGAGAGCCGCCAGCTCGTGCGCCGCGTGGGGCTCTGCGCGGCGTTCGCGATGAACATCATGCTGTTCGCCCTGCCGCACTATTTCGGGATGGAGGCGTCGTTTCCCTACGCGCATCTCTTTGCTACTCTGGCGATGGTGTTCGCCACGCTCAGCCTGCTGACCGGTGGAAGTTACTTCCTCGGCCGGGCGCTGGGGGCCATCCGCAGCGGGGTGCTGCACATCGACCTGCCGATCGCCCTCGGCATCGTCGGGGCCTACGGTGGATCATGCTACGGCTGGATGAGCGGGCGCGAGGAGTTCGTCTATTTCGATTTTGTGGGGGCCTTCATTCTGCTGATGCTCACCGGGCGCTGGGCCCAGGTGGTGGCGGTGGAGCGCAACCAGCGACGCCTGCTCCGCGGGCAGGCGCGTCCGTACCGGGTCAGTGTGGCGGGTCCCTCCGGCGCGCTGGTGGAGCAACCAGTCGAGAGTCTGCGGCCGGATGATGTGTTTCATGTCCGGTCCGGCCAGGTCGTGCCGATCGAGGCGCAATTGGAATCGCCCGCGGCGGTGTTCGGCACGGCCTGGATCACGGGCGAGGCCGATCCCCGGGATTACCGGGCCGGCGGCCGGGTGCCGGCCGGGGCCGTGATGTTGTCGCGCGACCCGGTGCAATTGCGGGCCCGGCAGACCTGGGCGGAATCCCTCCTGGCGCGATTGCTGCGACCCGCGACGCGTGATGCATTCCGTCACCGCACCCTGGAGTGGATTGTCGGCGGGTATCTGATCGCCATCATCGGGGTGGCGACCGTGGCCGGGCTGGCCTGGTGGTTCGGCACGCATGATGTCGTGCGCACGTGGTCGGTGGTGACGGCCGTGCTGGTGGTGTCCTGTCCGTGCGCCGTCGGCCTGGCGTTTCCGCTGGTGGACGAGATGGCGACCGTGGCGCTGCGCCGCTTCGGGGTGTTCGTGCGCGAGGCCGATCTCTGGCCCCGGCTGGTCCGCATTCGCAAAATCATTTTTGACAAGACCGGCACCCTCACCCTCGAGACGCCCGCCCTGACCAATCCGGAGGCGCTGGCCGGACTGGAGCCGCTGGCGCGGGCCGCGCTGCTCACGCTGGTCCGCGACAATTCCCACCCCGTCAGCCAGAGCCTGCTGGAGAACCTGCTCGCTCAGACCGATGCAGCCGGAGTGCAGCCTCTGGCCGGAGCGATCAGCGAGGAGCCCGGTTTTGGCGTCAGTCTGGCAGCAGCTTCAGGAAACTGGACCCTAGGGCGCCCCGGCTGGCGGGACGGCAAGTGTCATATAATAGATGACACTAGGGCGGGCACCGAATTTGCCTGCGACGGGGTGGTGCTGGCGCGTTTTCGTTTTGCCGACGCGGTGCGGGCGGATGCGGCGGCGGAGATCACCGCGCTGCAGACGCGAGGGTTTCAGGTCCACATTCTCAGTGGTGACCGGCGCGAAAAGGTGGCGGCGATGGCCACGGCGCTCGGCCTGTCCGCGGCGCATTGGACGGCCGAGGCGACGCCGGCGGAGAAAGCCGCCCGGGTGCGGGACCTCGACCGGCAGGATACGCTGATGCTGGGCGACGGGGCGAACGACAGTCTCGCCTTTGATGCGGCCTTTGCGCGGGGCACGCCCGTCATCCACCGCAGGGTGCTCGCGGGGAAGGCCGATTTCTATTATCTCGGCCAGGGTCTCGGTGGACTGCGGCGGCTGTTCGAGGTCAACGAGACGCGGCGGCGCACACAGGCGTGGTTGCTGGTCTTCTCGATCGCCTACAACGCCCTGGCCGTCGGCCTCGCCGTGGCCGGGCACATGAACCCGTTGCTCGCGGCCATCCTCATGCCGGTCAGCTCGCTGCTGTCGCTGGCCCTTGTCGGCCTCGGGATGAAGCGCTGGATCACGGCAGGCGCTTAGGGATCGCGGCGGTGAGGTTCAGCGGGGTTGCCGCGGTGACGAGGATGTTGTCTTCGATGCGCACGCCGCCGATCCCTAGGTGCTGGTCCACGAGGTTCCAGTTGACGGCGTCGCGGTATTTCGCGCGCCGGCCGGGGTCGTTGAGAATCGCGGGGATGAAATACAAGCCGGGCTCGACGGTCACGATGTAGCCCTCGCGCAGGATCAGGTCCATGCGGAGGCTGCGCAGGCTGGGGCGCTCGTCGCGCTTGCGGCCGGGCTCCAGCCCGCTGGCGTCGCGCACGCCGAGGCCGACCATGTGGCCGAGGCCGTGTGGGTAGAACAACGTGTGGACCTCCTGCTCGACGAGCGACTGCGGTTCGCCCTTGAGCACGCCCATCGCGGCGAGGCCGCCCATCAGGTCCACGGCCGTGGCGTAGTGCAGCGCCTTCCACTCGGTGCCCGGGCGGCATTTCTCGCCGGCGCGGGTCTGGGCGCCGAGCACCGCCTGATAAAGGTCGCGCTGAAACGCGGACGGGCGGCCCGCGACGTAGGTGCGGGTGACATCGATGACGTAGCGGTCGAGTTGCGCGCCGGAATCGATGAGGATGAAGTCGCCCTCCTTCGCGATCCGGTCGGGCGACGGCGCGCCGTGGAAAACCGCGCTCTGCGCGCCGATGCCGACGATGGAATCATAGCCGGTCACCTGCGCGCCGTGGCGGAAATACTCCGCCTCGAGTTCGATCTGGAGCGTGCGTTCGCTCACGCCGGGTTTGAGCAGCGGCTGGATGGCCGCGTAGCCGGCGGCCGTGGCGACCGCACAGCGTTGCATCACCGCAATCTCGGCCGGCTCCTTGGGCCGGCGGGCGTGCTTGTAGGCCTCGCGCACCTCCGTGGTGCGGGCTTCCTCCACCACGAGGCCGGAGAGGGGAGCGCCGAGCATGATCACGGGCCGGCCCCGGCGCGGGGCGAACCAGGCGGAAAACTTCGGCAGCAGTTCACCGGGGAGTTGTTCACGGCCTTCCCACACGCGGTCCATCTCCGTCACCTCGGGCACGAACGAGGCCCACGTGCCGGTATGCGGGTCGTAGGCGAGAATGCCGCCGGGGGCGTCGGCGTGGCCGGTGAGATAATAATATTCCTGGTGGGCGATGAACGGCAGATGGGCGTCGCTGATCTCGGGTTTGGCGATGGGGTGACCGGCACCGATGAGCAGCACCTCATCGGTCAGGCCAAGCGCCCGGACGATGCGTTCGCGACGGGCGGGGTAGTCAAAGCGCATGCCCATAAGTTGAGCGAGCTCGCTGCCGCCGCCAATGCCAAAGGAGCTAAACCAGCGCGGCGTGCAGAATCTCCACGGGGTGCAGCGCGGTGCGGCCGGTGGCGTCCTTGATCTGATGACGGCAGCTCGTGCCCGGCGCGGCGACAATCGTGTCAGCCGGGGCGGAGCGCACGGCGGGGAAGAGCACGAGTTCGCCGATCTGCTGCGAAAGTTCGAAATGCTCCGCCTCGTAGCCAAAGGAGCCGGCCATGCCGCAGCAGCCGGACGGGATAAGCGTCACCTTGTGGCCGGCGGGCAGCTCGAGCATTTTCACGGTGTAGGTGAGTGACGACAGCGCCTTCTGGTGACAATGACCGTGAAGCTTGATGGTGTACTCCGCGGATTTAAAAGACTCGCGTTTGATCCGGCCGGCAGCGGCCTCACGGGCGATGAACTCGTCGATCAGGAGAGCGTTTGTCGCCAGGGTCGCCGCCACAGCCTTCAGGTGCGGTGGCATCAGGTCGGGATACTCGTCGCGGAAGCCGAGGATAGCCGACGGCTCGAGGCCGATGAGCGGCGCAGCGGCGGTAACGGTGTCCTTGAGTAATTCGA
>JAYTUA010000064.1:0-9350 GCA_043745015.1 Opitutaceae bacterium
ACCTTCGTCAACGGCAGCCAGTGGTCCACCTACAAGGACGCCATCGCCTTCGCCATCCTCATCATTATTCTGCTCTTCCGGCCCGCCGGCCTGCTGGGGAAGGTCAGCATCGAGAAGGTCTGAGCCATGCCGCGCCCCCACCTTTACCTGCTCGCCGCCCTGCTGGCCGCCGCCGGCATCTCGTATTTTTCGGACCGGATCGATCCCTACCACCTCGACGTCATCATTGGCATCGGGATCAACATCATCCTCGCCGTCTCGCTCAACCTCGTGAACGGCTACACCGGCCAGTTCTCGCTCGGTCACGCCGGCTTCATGTCGGTGGGCGCGTATCTCGCCGCCGCCGTCTCCCTGTTCCTCGGGCCCCGGCTGCTCGGCGAGGAGGGTGGGACGGCCCTCCAACAGGGCCTGCTTTTCCTTGGGGCGCTCACGGCCGGCGGCTTGGGCGCGGCCCTGGCCGGCTTGCTGGTCGGCGTGCCCTCACTCCGCCTCAAGGGCGACTACCTCGCGCTCGTCACCCTCGGCTTCGGCGAGATCATCCGCGTGATCTTCCAGAATGTGGAATTCCTCGGCGGGGCGCTGGGCCTCAACGGCATCCCGGCCTACACCTCGATCTTCTGGGTCCTCGCCTTCGTCGCCCTCAGCGTCTTCACCGTCACCTGCCTGGTGAACTCCACCTACGGCCGGGGCTTTCTCGCCACGCACGACGACGAGATCGCCTCCGAGGCGGTCGGGCTCAACACCACCCGCTACAAAATCGTGGCCTTCGTCATCGGCGCGTTTTTCGCCGGGGCGGCCGGCGGACTCTATGGCCACTTCAAGATGACCATCACGCCCACAGGCTTCGACTTCACCAAGAGCATCGAGATCGTCGTCATGGTCATCCTTGGCGGCATGGGCAACACCGTCGGGGTCATTCTCGCCGCCATCTTGCTCACGCTGCTGCCCGAGGTGCTGCGCCCGATCGCCGAGTACCGGATGATCATCTACTCCTTCCTGCTGATCGTGCTGATGATCGCGCGGCCGCAGGGGTTGTTTAATTTCAAGTACGGCAAGGCGAAATCCTGATGGCCGCCCTCCTTCAACTCGAGCAGGCCACGATCCGCTTCGGCGGCCTCACCGCCGTCAACGCCGTCGATTTCACCGTCGGGGAGGGCGAACTGTGCGGCATCATCGGCCCCAACGGCGCGGGCAAGACCACCGTCTTCAACCTCATCACCGGGGTGTACCAGCCCACGGCGGGCCGCGTCATCTTTAACGGCCGGCCGCTGGCCGGGCTCCGCGTCAACGAGATCGTCGAGCGCGGCATCGCCCGCACCTTCCAGAACATCCGCCTCTTCGGCTCGCTCTCGGTCTTCGACAATGTCCGGGTCGCCTGCAACCTGCACCGCGAAACCGCGGCGGTGCATTCGCTCATCCGCCTCGGCGCCTTCCGGGCCGACGAGGCCGCGATCACCCGGCGCGCCGAGGAACTGCTCGACCTCTTCAACCTCTGTCGCTTCCGCGACGCCCCGGCCAAGAGCCTGCCCTATGGCGAGCAGCGCCGCCTGGAAATCGTCCGCTGCCTCGCCACCAAGCCGAAGCTGCTCCTCCTCGACGAACCGGCCGCCGGCATGAACCCGACGGAGAAGATCGAGCTCATCCGCCTGATCCAGCAGGTGCAGAAACAATTCAATCTCTCCGTCCTGCTGGTGGAACACTCGATGAAGGTCGTCATGGGGGTCTGCTCGCGCATCGCCGTGCTGGATTACGGCGTGAAGATCGCCGAGGGCTCGCCCGCCGACATCCAGTCCGACCCCAAGGTGATCGAGGCCTACCTCGGCGAGGACCACCAGAAATCTTTGTCCCACCACTGATGAGATTTTTGATTTTGGATTCTCGCTTCTCGATTTCCAGCCAACAAGGCCGGTGCCGGGTTTCCATTTGCTTCATTGGGCCAATCGAAAATCGAGATTAGAAAATCGAAAATTCCTGATGCTCTCCGTTAAAAACCTGGAAGTGTGTTACGGTGCCATCAGCGCGCTGCGCGACGTGTCGTTCACGATCGAGGCCGGGCGGATCGTCACGCTCATCGGCGCCAACGGCGCGGGCAAGACCACCACGCTGCGCACCATCTCCGGCCTGCTGCGCGCCAGGCGCGGCAGCATCACCTTCAAGGGGGAGGACATCACCCAGCTCCCGCCGCACCTGATCGTGGCCCGCGGCCTGTGCCATGTGCCCGAGGGCCGCATGGTCTTTTCCAATCTCACCGTCGATGAGAACCTCGCCATGGGCGCCTACCTGCGGCGCGACAAGGCGAAGATCGCCGCGACCCGCGACTACGTGTTCAGCGTCTTCCCCCGCCTGAAGGAGCGCCTCGCCCAGCCCGCCGGCACGCTCTCGGGCGGCGAGCAGCAAATGCTCGCCATCGGCCGCGCCCTCATGGGCGAGCCGAAGCTGCTCATGCTCGACGAGCCCTCGCTCGGCATCGCCCCCAAGCTCATCAGCACCATCTTCGAGAAGATTGTGGAGATCAACCAGAGCCACGGCATCACCATTTTGCTCGTCGAGCAGAATGCCAACCTCGCGCTCGAGATCTCGCACGATGCCTATGTCCTCGAGACGGGCGGGGTCGTGATGCAGGGGCCGTCGGCCGAGCTCCGCCACAACCCCGAACTCAAGGCCGCCTACCTCGGCGGTTGAACCAGCCCCGGCTTGCGGAAACGGCCGACCGGCCTATGCTGCACGCATGAACTCGCGCTTACTCCTCCCTCTCGCCCTGGCCCTGACCGTCGGGGCTCCGGCTGTGGTCCTAGACGTCAATCTGCCTTACAAGGAACTGCGTTTGAAGGATGGCGCCGTTTTGACCGAGGCCGCCGTGAAGAGCTTCAACACCACGGCGGAAACCGCCCTGCTGCTGACCGACAAGGGCTTGATCAGCCTGCAGGCGTCCCTGCTGCCCGACGAGGTCAATGCCCGGCTCAAGGCCCTGGCCCCCACCCTGTCCAAGGAGGAGGTGGCCGCGGCCAAGGCGCACGAGTCGGAAAAATACGAAAAGTCCCTCAAGCAGGCCGAGCGCCGGCAGCAGGCGGCGGAGGATGAGGCCCGGCAGGCGCGCGAGGCCGCCCGGAACCTCAATGTGAAGCAGGCCGAAACCGCCGCGGCCAAGACCGACCAGTTGCTCGAGCAGGTCGCCAAGGTGGCCGCCACCCAGGCCCGGATCTATTTCAACTACGTTGATGACCCCAACTCCAACATCGGCGCGGTCATCGCCTCCGATCTCCAGCTGAATGACCCCGAACCCGTGCCAGGCTGGACCGGGCGCTACCGGGTGGAAGGCACCGCCTACCGGCAATACATCAACAACCAGGCGAGCGGCTTCGGCCGGGGCCACAAGGATTTCGAGATCCTGATCCAGACGTCGGAGAGGAAAAAGCCCGAGATCGTCGACATCCGGCTGAAATAGCCGATACCTCCTGCCCTGCCCTCTTGATTTTTAACGGGCGGCCACTAAGTTGGCCGCCCTTTTCATTCTTGCCGCGCCGAAGCTCGCCAGAGCGCAGGTGGGTCCCACCTCCCTTTCCCAACATGCCCACCGCCACACCGCAAAAATTCGAGTTCCAAGCTGAGATCAAGCAACTCCTCGATATCGTCATCCATTCGCTCTACACCGAGAAGGAAATCTTCGTCCGCGAGCTCGTGTCCAACGCCTCCGACGCCCTGGAAAAGCTCCGCCACACCCAGCTGACCGAAAAGGAAATCCACGACGACAAGCTCGCCCTCGAGATCAACCTCACGACCGACGACAAGGCCAGGACCCTCACGATCCAGGACTACGGCATCGGCATGACCCGGGCCGAGCTGGTCGAGAACCTCGGCACCATTGCCCACTCCGGCTCCAAGGCCTTCCTCAAGGCCCTCGGCGAGGGCGACCAGAAGAACGCCAGCCTCATCGGCCAGTTCGGCGTCGGCTTCTACTCCGCGTTCATGGTGGCCAAATCGGTGAAGGTCTACGCCCGCTCCTGGCGCACCGGCGAGCCCGGCCATGTCTGGTCCAGCGACGGCGCCGGCAGCTATGAGATCGAGGAGGTCGAGGGCCTGAGTCGCGGCTCCAAGATCGTCATCGAGCTGAAGGACGACTGTGCCGACTATGCGAACGACGACCGGATCAAGGAAATCCTCGAGCGCTACAGCGCCTTCGTCTCGTTCCCGATCAATCTCAACGGCAAGCACGTCAACACCGTCCAGGCCCTGTGGCTCCGCTCGAAGAACGAGATCAAGGAGGAGGAATACACCGAGTTCTACAAGTTCCAGGCCCACGCCTACGAGGAGCCAAGCCTGCGCCTGCATTTCAGCGCCGACGCCCCGCTCGCGATCAACGCCCTGCTCTTCGTCCCGCAGGAGAACATTGAGCGGCTCGGCATGTCCCGCCTCGAGCCGTCCGTTTCCCTTTACTGCCGCAAGGTGCTCATCGATGCCGCCCCGAAGGACCTGCTCCCCGAGTGGCTGCGCTTCCTCAAGGGCGTCGTGGACAGCGAAGACCTCCCCCTCAACATCTCGCGCGAGACGATGCAGGACAAGGCCCTCATCGAGAAGCTGAACAAGGTCATCACGAAGCGCTTCCTCAAGTTCCTCGACGAGGAAGCCACCCAGCGGCCCGAGTCCTTCGTGAAGTTCTACGCGAACTTCGGCATTTTCCTGAAGGAGGGCGCGGCGCTCGACTTCACCCACAAGGACCAGCTCGTGAAGCTGCTCCGTTTTGAGTCGTCACTGACCGACAAGACCAAGCACACCTCGCTGGCCGACTACGTCACGCGCCTGGGCGCCGACCAGAAGGAAATCTATTACCTCGTGGGCGCCAACCGCGCCACCATCGAGAGCGGCCCCTACCTCGAGGCCTTCAAGGCCCGCAACCTGGAGGTGCTCTTCTGCTACGAGCCGGTCGACGAATACGTGATGAACAACGTCCGGGAATTCGACGGCAAGAAGCTCATCGCCGCCGACCACGGCGACGTGAAGCTCTCCGACCTGCCCAAGGCCGACGGCGCGCTCAGCGAGGCCGACACCAAGACCCTCACCACCTGGCTCAAGGCCTCGCTGGGCGAGCGCGTCGCCGAGGTGAAGGCCAGCGACCGGCTGGTGGACTCCCCCGCGCTGGCGATCAACGCCGACAAGTTCATGTCCGCCCACATGCGCCGCATGATGAAGGCCATGAACAAAGACGGGGCCGACCTGCCGCAAAAGGTGAACCTGGAGATCAATCCGCGCGCGGCCGTGATGAAGCGACTTTTCGAGACGCACACCGCGTCACCGGAAAAAGCCAAACTCGTCGCCGAGCAGATTCTCGACAACGCCCTCATCTCCGCCGGCATGCTCGAGGATGCAACGCCGATGGTCGCCCGCCTCTACAAGCTGCTGGAGAGTATCTGAGCCGCCGGTTAGCGGCTGGTAGTGGGTCAATTTGGTTTCTACCACCGGTTCTGATCGTTTGTAGGTCGGGGGTTATCCCCGACAGATTGCCGTTAACGTTAAGTGTCGGGCATAAAGCCCGACCTACACCAAACGGGTCCACTACCTAGCGGCTGCTCACCTTGACCGGGGCCGGCGTGGACGTTTCCGCGACGACCGTCTGGAGCGCATTCACCTGCCGGGCAAAAAGCAAACCGAGTACCACCACCGCGACAAAAATGGCCGTGGTGGCCGCGATGGGCACAGGGCGTTCCGCCGCAGCGAGGCCTATTTCCTTGGTGTAATCACGATTTCTCATGGCTGGGTCCTTCTACGGCACAATCCGGCGGAAGTTAACCGGACTTAAGCACCGGGCCTGCACTCCACCCAGTATGACATTGATTCAGAGCCATTACGGAACAGCCTTACGGTGCGGCCGCCGGATCCCATCCAGTCCGTGCCCCATGAATCCCGTGCGTTTCCCCTCCCTGTCCGCTGTTGGCATTATTTTCCTGACCATAGCCCTGCTGCTGGGCGCGCTGGGCTGCAGTCGGCAGGAATCCGCCAGTCCCCCGGTGCCGGCGGCCCAACCGGCCGTCGCCTTGGCCTTGCGCCCGCAGACCATTGGAACAGTGCCAGGCCAGCCCCCCTGGATTGCCCATGTCTGCGCGGTCGATCTGGACCGGGATGGCAAAACCGACCTGCTGGCGTGCGAGGCGAAGGACAACACCGTGGTCTGGCTCCGGCAGACCGCGCCCGGCGTGTTCGAGGAAAAGGTGATCGGGAAAGACCTGCGGGCTCCGGTCCATGCGGAGGTCGTCGACATCGATGGCGACGGCGATCTCGACGTGCTGGTGGCGAGCATGTCGGTCGTCTTCCCCAACAACGACCGCATCGGCACCGTGTTCATCCTCGAGAACGACGGCCATCAAAACTTCACCCCGCATGTCGTGCTGGAGAATACCTCGCGGGTGACCGATGTCCGCGCCGCCGACCTGAACGGCGACGGCAAGCTGGACCTGGTGCTGGCCCAATTTGGGTATGATCAGGGCGAGGTCAGCTGGCTGGAGCAGATCGGACCCTGGGCCTATCGCCGCCACGTGCTGCTGGAGTTGTCCGGCGCCATCAATGTCGTGGTGGCCGATTTCAACGGCGACCATAAACCCGATGTCGCGGCCATCCTGTCCCAGCAGTGGGAGGAGGTCTATTATTTCGAGAATCAGGGCGGCGGCAACTTTGCGACGAAGCGGATCTGGGGTTCCACCAACGAGGACTACGGCTGCAGCGGCCTGACGGTGGCGGATCTCAATCGCGACGGCCGGCCCGATCTGGTTTTCACCAACGGGGACGGATTCGGGCCGTCGGCCACGCCCGGGCCCAGGCCGTGGCACGGGGTCCAGTGGCTGGAAAATGTGGGCGACGGCAATTTCCGCTATCACCGCATCGGCAACCTGCCCGGAGCCTACAGTCCGCTGGTGGTTGATCTGGATGGGGACGGGGCGTTGGACGTCGTGGCCGTGGCCGCTTACGCGGACTGGAACAATCAAAACCGGAATGTCGTTTCATTGATGTGGTTCCGCAACGACGGCCGCCAGTCATTCACCCCCATTGCCCTCGCCCGCACCCCCAAGGATCAGATCACCCTCACGGCCGGCGACTTTGACGGCAGCGGCCGGCCCTCGCTCGTGACCGGCGGTTTTTATATTTATCCTCCCTATGATGCCATGAGCCGCATCACCCTCTGGCGGCGGGAGCCCAAGCCATGAAAGGCCCGGCCCGTTCCCTCCTGCTGGCGGCCCTCGTCGTTACTCTCGCCACGATCGGGCTTGGTTGGTGGCGGGCACACCAAGCCCGGCAGCAAATCGCCGCCCTGCTCCCGGCGACGCCCGATCTGTCCACCTCGCCGGCCGCCCTGCGCGAACGCCTCGGCACCGCCGAGGCTCGCGCGCGCAGCCTCCTGGGCGCGAGCCGGGGTTTTCGTGAACTCGCCCGGCTGTATCATGCCAACGGTTTCCTGGCCGAGGCGGCCCGGTGTTATGCGGGATTGGAACAACGGGAACCCACCGAGCCCCGGTGGCCGCACCTGCACGCCACCATTCACGCCGGCTATGGCGAAACCGACAGCGCGATCAGCCTGTGGCGTCAAACCCTCGCCCTGGCTCCCGATTACCTGCCGGCCCAATTGCGCCTCGGCGACATTCTCCTCAAGGCCAATCAACCTGATCAGGCCGCGGCGGCCTATGCAGCCGTCCTGAAACTTGAGCGCGACAATCCCTACGCCGTGCTCGGGCTGGCCCGGCTTGATCTGGAGGCCGGACGCTGGGACCGGGCCCGGCAACGACTCGAACAAGTCGTCGCCAAGACCAACTACGCGCTCGGCTATGACCTGATCGTCAGCCTGTATGAACGGCTCGGCCTCAACCAGCGGGCGACCGCGATCCGGGCGACCGCCAAGGCCTCCGGGGCCTATCGTGACCCGGCGGATCCCTGGTTCGACGCCCTGCTCGACAATTGTTTCGAGCCTTACCGGTTGTCGCTTGCGGCCGGCACCATCGCCCGCCACGGCGATGCGGCCACCGCCCTGAAACTCCTCCAACGAGCGGTTGAGGTCACCCCGGAGGACGTCTCGGTCCGCTTCCAACTCGGCACCCTTCTCATGGCGCAGAATCAGCTGGCCGAGGCGCAGGAGCAGCTCGAGCGCTGCACCCAGCTGGCCCCCGGTTTCGCCGATGGCTGGGCAAACCTGACCGCCCTGCTTGCCCAGCAGGGCCGGACGACGGCGGCCGATCGCGCCCTCGCCGACGGATTGAAGCATTGCCCGCAATCACCTGGCCTGCACCTGATGCTCGCCCGCAATCACCAGCACGCCAACCGCCTCGGCGAGGCGATTGTTGAATTTCAGACTTCGATTCAGCTGCGGCCGAACGAAGCGGATACCTGCATCGAGCTGGCCAATCTCTACCTTGCCATGGGCCGCGAGGCCGGGGCGATTGCGGAGATGGCCCGCGCCCTGCAGGCCGAACCGGGCAACCCCATCGCCCTCGGCAGCCTTGCGTTCAACGCCATCACGACCGGTACCGAGGAGGAGGCGAAGCGCTGGCTCGCCCGGGTCCGCAACCAGCCGCGCGTCGAAAGCAACCAGGTCAGCCGGCTGCTCGCCGCGTATCAAAAACGTTTCGGACGCAGCCCCTGAAGGGTTCTCAGGTGCGGCCCCGGAGGGCGATGAATATCACCTGCATCGGCTTTTTCGTGTTCCAGTCCCCCTGCAGATGCCAGCGGGTGATCTTGCTCCAATCCATGTTGGGATCGCTGCCGGACTCGCGGATGTTCAGGCGAAAATCCTCCTGCTTAACCCGCAACCACACGGGCTGGCCCGGAACCAGTTGCTCGATCAGCACCCGCGCGGTGAATTGCGTGCCATCGGCATCGTTGAACGCAATCGTCACATAGGGCACCTCGTTGCCCGGTACCACTCCGAGCGCGACCTCGAAGTATTTATAAACGCGATAATCGACCGGGGCCGGGAGATCCTGCCCCATCCCGCCGTCACCCAGCGCCCCCTTGGCCCCCAAAACCGCCAGACCGCTTTTGGCGGCGGCCAGCTTCCCGTTCCACGTACCATATTGGAAGATGCCGGGCGGGTTCGCGCGCAGGTCCACAATCATCGTGGTCGGATCTGCCGCGGAAGTTTTTGCGGGTTCTTCGGCGCTGAGGCCGACCGTGGTCGCCAGTGAGGCCAGCAATGCCAGACGCAGGAAATAATTATTCATGGGGTGGAGGGGTGAGAAATCGAATGACATCGGAGCAGTAAAGTAAAACCCAATGCCATTCTCACTGTATAACTACCACCAGTGTGGCCGGCGGCGGCGCAGTGAACACCTGTTCGGTTGTGGCCCCGTTGGGCCAGCGGACGCGGAGGCGGC
>JAYTUA010000065.1:0-9308 GCA_043745015.1 Opitutaceae bacterium
CCAACCAGCAACAGACCACTCCAAACCCCAACCCAATTGCCGCTGCTCTTGTCGTGTAATTAACCGGCCTTTGAGGTCATTGACTGAAAAACGCGGCGGTTCAGTCCGGGAGGATCCGTTCGCTACTCGTTTCCGGTACAAGCGGTGATACGCCGGCGGTCGGCTTTGCTAAATCGCGGTCAATTTACCCGACTTTTTCAGGGTCGGACTTGAATGGGCGGGCCCGCCGGGGTATCAACCAGCCGTGCCCCTGTTCACCCGCATCCTGCACTTTAATCGCGACTTCCTGGCCCGGTTGCGCAACAAGCGCTCGGATCCGCGCCACCGGGTCGGCGCCAGCTTCCCGCTCAAGGCCCTGGTCAACCTCTGCGGCGATGAGGCGCTGGTCCGCAAGGGTACGGTGGTTCGCGGTCAGGGTTGTGACTGGGCTGGCCGCGTCGGCGATGTCTCGCGCAAAGGCCTCAATGTTTACCTCCCGCCCGCCGCCACCACGCTGCGCGGGGAGGCATCCACCCTCCGGCTCACTTTGGAAAATCACCAGCTGGTGATCCCCTGCACCGTCGCGCACTTCCGGGTCTATGCCAGCCATGCACTCTGCGGCCTGCGGCTCCAGTTCGATGACCTCAAGACCGAGCAAGCCTACCAGCAGCTCGTTGAGGCCGTGAGCCTGGGCGCATCCTTTGCCCCCGCCGGACCCGGCCGCAGCCAGCCGGGCTTTATCCGCCGGACCTGGCGCTCGGCCAACCAGACCCTGCTCACCGACTGGCGCGAGGCGGACACCCGGGCGCTGGACCACTTCGAGCTCACCCTTGGCGAACATTCGGTTTCGGGCCAGAATTTGCGGCCCGGCCTGGAGGTTCGTCCCCGCAGCGACCCGGCGAAATCCGTCCCGCCCGCCGTCGAGGGCGAGGTCCGTCAATTGTTTCGCTGGGTCGTGGGCAATATGCCGAAAAGCGTGCCCGCCGATCTGCGCGAATTCATGACGCGCTTTGCCGGCAGTCCGCCCGCGCCGGGCAGCTGGCGGTCCCCGGTCACCGCCCGCGCGTTCACTTCCACGGTTGTTTCCGCCCCGCCCGCCACGTGGCGGTCACCGCTGCCGAAGCAGGCCAGCCCGGCCGGGCTCTCCCGCTAGCCGCGCGGCAGCGCTCACCGCACCCCGCCCATCGCGAACTGATCGCCGGCCTGGGCCACGCGGCCGTCCTTGAAGTCGATCTCCAGCAGTTTCTCGCTGTGCACCGGCCCGCCGTTTTCGTCCATCAACGTGGCGATGATTTTCTTTGTCCCGGCATCGATGACCTCGCCGGTGGAGGCATAAACGAGCCGGCCGTCGAGGCCGAACGTGATCCAGCCGGGTTGGTCGCGCACGGGAATGGATTGCTTCTGGCGGATCATTCCCTCGGTGAGATCGAAGATGTGGAGCTGGCTGTTGTGCCCGTCGGCGAGCCAGAGTTCCTTCTCGTCGGGCGACAGGGCGATGCCGTGACTCGGGCAGCCGTGGCGCTTCACCGGGCCTTTCTCGAAGCCTGCCACTTGCACGCGCTGCAACACGCGGCCGCTCCGCAGATCGCCGACCTCGAAACCGAGCAGGTCGTTCACGTTGGCGTAGATTTTTGTCTGCCGGCCGTTGACGGTGAAGGGCCGGATCGCCCCGCTGAACGGTCCGACGGCGCGCTTGAGCAGGTGCGTCGTGGTGTCGGCCACGGCCAGGAAGGGCGAAGCCAGTCCGGCCAGGTAGGCCTCCTGGCCGTCCGCGCTGATGATCGTGTTGTGCGCGCGGGAGTTCAGCGTGATTTTCTTCAGCACGGCGCCATCGAGCGCATCAACCACGAGCCAGTGGTCTTTCTCGAATGACGGCACGTAGATCGTCTTTCCGTCCGGTGTGATGGACATGCGGTCACAACCGCCCTCGTAGGTCTGTTCCCAGAGAATCGTGTCGGTCAGCAGGTCGAAGCACTGGAGCGTCTTGATGGTGCTGACGTAGAGCCGGTTCGTGGCCGCGCTGGCGCAGATGCCTTTCACGTTGCTCGGCACGCCTTTTTCGTCGACGCCCCCGGCGGCCGGAATCCGGCGCACGAGTTTGTGCCCGTGGTCGATGTCATAGACCAGCACGCCGTGACCGCCGTATTCGAGATAGTTCCTGATGCCGGGCACCGCGACGTAGAGAAAGCGACCGTCGGCCGGCCGGGTGTCAGCCAGTCCGAGCGTCCCGAAAAACAAAATAATGATCCAGATCAGCCGTCGCAGGGGGGTGGTAAGCATGGGCCGGACCCTACCCAACTCCTCCGCCCCCGCAAGTCTCGGGGCGATGCTTAATGCAGCCGTCGCCCCAGCCGGATCAAGGGCTGCTCGAAATACCGGTACGACAGGACGGCGAGCGCTACGGTCACGGGCAGTTCAGCCCAGAGGCGCTGGGGCTGGAGGATTTCAAACAGGTAGTCCACCGGCGTGTGAAACAGGTAGATGAAATACGACCACAACCCGAACGGGGCGAGCGCCGCGATGGCGGGCTTGATGAACGGCCAGGGCGAGTCATCGGCCAGCAGGTAGATCAGGCCGGCATAAACCAGAGAGGTCGTCGTCAGGCTTTCGGCCAGCGGACTGGCTACTCCGGTTACGCGCAGCACCACCATGCCGCCCAGATAGGCGCAGACCAGCACGCGCAGGAGACTCCGGCCGCGCGCCAGCAAATCGCGACTGGCGGCCTGGCGCAGCAGGACGGCCAGCAGCACCCCGGCCGCGAGGGCATCCAGCCGGTCGAGCAGCAGATACGGCCGGGGCCCGCTGCGCAGGAAGGGACCGGCCAGCACGCAGGCGACGCACAAACCCAGCAGGGTGCGGCGGGAAACATACTTCACTACCCAGGGGGCCAGCAGGTAGAATTGCATCTCCACGGCCAGCGACCACGTCACCGCCAGCCACGGCGCGCCGATCACCGCATCGCGCACCATCCTTTCATTTTGCAGGAACACGAGGTAGTTCCAGAAAGGAAATTCCGCATACCAGTAATTCAGAAACCCCAGCCGCCAGTGTTGGTCCGCGAGCCGGACCACGCCGTAGGTGGCGAGCAGCAGGAAATACAACGGCAGGATCCGGCAGGCCCGCCGCCAGTAGAACACCCGCATCATCCCCGGCGTGTCGCGCGTATCCAGCAGGATTCCCCCGATCAAAAAACCGGCCAGCACAAAGAACAGGGTCAGACCGTCGATTACTCCGCCCAGCCGGTGCAGCAGCAGATACCAATCCGCCTCGATCGGGCTGCAGCAGGTAGTAATGGAAAATCACCACCTGCAGGACGGCCACGCCGCGCAGGCCGTCCAGGGCCGTGGATCTGTTTTCCGCGCCGGTGTTCATCTCAACGGTGTCGCCCGCCCGGCGGTCGGGCGGGACCACCCGGGCCGGCCGCCGGCTTGTCTGCCACGTAGATCATATAGGCGCTGCGTTTGGCCTGCGCGTAAAGTTTGGCGGGGACCGCCCGGACCTGAAAGCCCGCCTTCGTGAGTCGCTTCTCAATCACCGCATCCGGACAGGCCGACCAGATCACGGCCCGCCCGCCGGGCTTGAGTGCGGCGTCAATCAACCGCATGCCGCCCTCACTGTAGAGCTGGTTGTTCTCTTCCTTCACCATGGCCGTGGTGCCGTTGTCGATATCGAGCACGATCGCGTCGTAGGGCGCGCGGGCGGCGCGGCGGATGATCGACCGGACATCCTCCACGAATACAGTCACGCGTTTGTCGCGCAGCAGCTTCCCGTTGAGTCCGGCCAGATGCGTACGGTTCCACGTCACGATCTCGGCGAACAATTCCGCGACATGCACCACCGCCTTCGGGCCGGTGCCCTGCAACACGCTCTGCAGGGTGAAGCCCAGCCCCAGCCCGCCGATCAGCACGCGCGTCGCGGCCCCGCGGTTCGGATGCCGCTCGCAGCCCAGCCGGCCCAGTTCGACCTCCGAGGTGGAAACCGCCGAGTGCATCAACTGCTGCCCGTTGACGCGGATGCAGTAGCTGCCGTCGTGCTCGACCAGCGTCATGCGGGCGCCGTTGGGCGTCCTGGTTTCGGCGAGGGTGATGTTGGGCTTCATCCGGGCGATGCTCAGCGGGTCAGGCGGTAGAGCAGCACGGCCGTGCGCTTCACCAGCTCGGGCGCGGTGCTCAGGTCCGTGGACTCATTCAAGGTGTGCTCGCCCTTGCCGCCGAGGCCCAGGCCGTCGAGCGCGGGCAGCGGGGGCGAGACAAAGGAGATGTCGCCGGCGCCGCGGGCGCGCGGATCAAACGCCGTGATCTCCCCGAAGCCAAGGTCGCGGCTGACCTGGTCGAGTTGGGCTAGCAGTGCGTAGTTTTCCGGCGAGGGCGGCATCGCGGCATAGCCCTCGAAGAACTTCAAGACAGCGGAGGTGCGGGGCAGATTATTACCGCCCACGATGGCCTGCATCGCGGCCTGCGCCTCGGCCAGCTGCGGGGCGCTCACAAACCGCAGGTCACCCCGCACCAGCGTCCGTTGCGGGATGATGTTGCTCTTGCCCGCCACCTTGCCGCCGGTGCGCGTCAGTTCCCCGTCGGCCCCGCCGGCCACCATCGCGGCATTGAGGGTGACGCCGTCCAGTTTCCGCAGCTCCGCGTAGAAGCTGGAAAGGATGCGCGCGGTCTCGAACACCGAGCCGGCCCCGACGGCGGCGGAGAAGATGCCGGAGGAATGGGCGGTCGTGCCCTGCACCTCGAGCAGCCAGGTGATGCTGCCGCGCCGCGCCACCGTGCCGGTGTGGCCGATGGCGGACTCGAACGCGAGCGCGAGGTCGCTGCGCCCCGCGGCTTCGAGCAGGTCCCGGCGGACCACCTCCACGGGCGATCCCGGGGCCTCCTCGTCACCAGTCATGACCACGATGATTTGCCGGTCGGTAAGCGCACCGGCGTCGTGCAGGGCGCGCAGGGCGTGGATCATCACTACATCGCCACCCTTCATGTCAGCCACCCCGGAGCCATAGGCGGTGTCGCCCTCGCGCCGGTAGTTGCCGCCGGGATAGACGGTATCCAGGTGGCCGACGAGGAGGACGCGTTTGCCCTTCGTGCCCCGGTGTTCCGCGACGAGATGCCCGGCACGGCCGGTGGACGTCGGCAGCTCCACGAAGCGGCTTTCAAAACCCAGCGCGGTCAGCTGACGGCCAAAGTGCTCACCCATTTTACGCACCCCGGCCAGATTCTCCGTGGCGCTGTCGATGAGGATCGCCTCCTGCAGATCGCGGGCAAAGTCCTCGCGGTGCTCATCCACCCGCGCAATGATCTTCTGTTCTTCGGATGAGAGGGCGGCGTCGAGCCGCCCGTGAAACGCGAGGGCCGCGAGGAGAAGGGGGAGGATTCGATTCAAGGTGCGTCATCTCCGCACAAGGTTCCCCGGGATTCAATCAGAGATCGCAGCCAATGGTCGTGGGTCAGCTTGGGGTAGGTCGGGCTTTACGCCCGACACAAACCGGTAACCAGTCGGGCGTAAAGTCCCTCCCCCATCAGTCACTGTTTTATTGCGACAGTAACTCTCCTGTGAAGTCAGGCTTGTTCCGGACCATCGCCTGTGGATTATGTCGGGATGCGCTTTCTCCTGTTTCTCCTCCTGTTGAGCGTGGCCGGCGCGGCCGGCTCCCCTCCGCGCGAACGTCCCGTCAACTGGGCCGCTCCGCTCATCAACACCACGCTCGAGAACTGCTACCGCGTGAGTCCCGAGCTCTACCGGAGCGAGCAGCCGGGCAAGGCGGACATCGCCGATCTGCACGCCCTGAAGATCGCCGCGATCCTTAATCTCCGTCAACACCACACCGATTCACCGGCCCTCGCCGCGGCCGGTTTCCAGCCCCTCCTCCAGCGCATGGAAGCAGACGAAATCACGGTGGCCGACCTCGTCGCGGCCCTGCGCCAGTTCCGCACCGCCCCCAAGCCCGTGCTGGTGCACTGCTGGCATGGCAGCGACCGCACGGGGTCGGTCGTGGCGGCGTATCGCATCGTGTTCCAGAATTGGACGCCCGCCGCCGCCCTCGACGAACTGCGTCACGGCGGCTACGGCTACCACGAGAAATGGTTTCCGAACATCATCAAGCTGTTCGAAACCCTCGACGCCGCCGACCTGCGCAAACGCGTGCTGGAGTAATTGCCTTGAATGTAGGAGGGGCTTTATGCCCCGACCATGAATTTCCCGCGGATCACGCAGATTCTCGCGGATGTGGCAGGACTGGATTGCTGCATTCTGTTTCAACCTAATCCGCGCCTATCCGTCATATCCGCGGTAAATCCTGTCTTTGAGCCTGCTTTGCCCCAGTAGCTGCGCTCACACTGAAAATTGAAATTTATTCAGACCGCTTCGGAGCGCCTTCCGGACGGGAAATGCCTTTGACCATGCCAGGCCGGTGTCTTTGCTGGACCTCCCGCTTAAAGCTTACTGCTTACCGCTCCTGTGAAACCTACCATCATTTACACCAAGACCGACGAGGCCCCGGCGCTCGCCACCTATTCCCTGCTGCCGATCATCCAGGCCTTCACCAAGCACGCGGACATCGCCGTCGAGACGCGCGATATCTCCGTCGCCGCCCGCATCCTCGCGGCGTTCTCCGACAAACTCCCGCCGGCGCAGCGCGTGCCCGACCACCTCGCCGAGCTCGGGGCCCTCACCCTCAAGCCCGAGGCCAACATCATCAAGCTGCCCAACGTCTCCGCCTCCGTCCCGCAGTTGAAGGAGGCCATCGCCGAGCTCCAAGCCCACGGCTACCCGCTTCCCGACTTCCCCGAGACGCCCCAGACCGACGCGGAGAAGGACGCCCGCGCCCGCTACGCCAAGGTCATGGGCTCCGCCGTCAACCCCATCCTCCGCGAGGGCAACTCCGACCGCCGCGCCCCCAAGGCCGTCAAGGACTACGCCCGCAAGCACCCGCACTCCATGGGCGCGTGGTCCCCCGACTCCAAGACCTCCGTCGCCACCATGGGCCGTCACGACTTCTTCGCCAACGAGCTGTCGGTCACCCTGCCCGCCGCGACCACGGTGAAAATGGAATTCGTCGCCAAGAACGGCGCGATTACGGTGCTCAAGGAGAAGACCTCGCTCCTCGCCGGCGAAATCCTCGACGCCACCGTCCTGAACAAGTGGGCGCTCGTGACCTTCCTCCGCGACGAGATCTACCGCGCCAAGGCCGACCAGGTCCTCTTCTCGCTGCACCTCAAGGCCACCATGATGAAGGTGTCCGACCCGATCATCTTCGGCCACGTCGTGCGCAAGTTCTTCCACGGGCTCTACGACAAGCACGACGCCACCTTCGCCCGGCTCGGCGTGGACCTGCGCAACGGCTTCGGCGACCTCGTCGCCAAGATCCAGACCCTCCCCGCCGTCCAGAAGGCTGAGATCGAGGCCGACATCAAGGCCGCCTTCGCCGCGGGGCCGACCGTCGCCATGGTCAATTCCGACCAGGGCATCACCAACCTCCACGTCCCGAGCGACGTCATCGTGGATGCCTCGATGCCCGCCATGATCCGCGCCGGCGGCAAGATGTATGACGCCGCGGGCCAGCTGCGGGACACGCTCTGCGTCATTCCCGACAGCTGTTATGCCGGCGTCTACGCCACCACCATTGATTTCTGCAAGGAACACGGCGCCTTCGACCCGAAGACGATGGGCTCGGTGCCCAACGTCGGCCTCATGGCCCAGGCCGCCGAGGAATACGGCTCGCACAACAAGACCTTCGAATCCCCCGGGGAAGGCATGATTCGCGTGGTGGACGCGTCCGGCAAGATCCTGCTCGAACACGCCGTCGAAGCCGGCGACATCTGGCGCGCCTGCCAGACCAAGGATGCTCCCGTGCAGGACTGGGTGAAACTCGCGGTCAACCGCGCCCGCCTCTCCAACACGCCCGCCATCTTCTGGCTCGACGCCCACCGCGCCCACGACGCGCAGATCCTCGCCAAGGTCGGACAATACCTGAAGGACCACGACACGAAGGGACTCGATATCAAGATCCTCCCGCCCGCCGAGGCCTGCCACGCCACGCTCGTCCGCCTCAAGGCCGGGCAGGACACGATTTCCGTCACGGGCAACGTCCTCCGCGACTACCTCACCGACCTCTTCCCCATCATCGAGGTCGGCACCAGCGCCAAGACGCTCTCGATCGTCCCGCTGATGAAGGGCGGCGGCCTGTTCGAGACCGGCGCCGGCGGCTCGGCCCCGAAGCATGTCGAGCAGTTCCTGTCGGAGAATTATCTCCGCTGGGATTCCCTCGGCGAGTTCTTCGCCCTCGCCGCGTCGTTCGAGCATCTCGCCATCACGCAGAAGCATGCCAAGGCCAAGGTTCTCGCTGAGACGCTCGACCAAGCCACCGGCAAGTTCCTGGAGAACGACCGGTCGCCCGGCCGTAAGCTTGGCACGATCGACAACCGCGGCTCGCATTTTTATTTGGCTTTATACTGGGCCCAAGCCTTGGCCTCCCAGACCCAAGACCCCGGACTCCAGACACTATTCCGACCGGTGGCTGAAAAGCTCACCGCTGCAGAGAAGCAGATCGTCGCCGAACTCCTCGCCGTGCAGGGCAAGCCCACCGACATCGGCGGTTACTATCAACCGGACGACGCCAAGGCCTCCACCGCCCTCCGCCCGAGCAAGACGCTCAACGACATCCTCGCGACGCTTTGAGATAGGGCCACCACAAAGGCTGACCTCGTCAGCCCTTGTTACTTGCTTCACTTTGCGAGAAGCTGATTGGAAAGTTCGACGAGTGAGACTAGTTCCTTGGAGGAAATCTTACCATCGGCTAATATTTTTTCTACGGCTTCGTATAACGGAGCGGCAGAAGTATGCTGAAAGGATGGTATTGAAAAAAGCCATTTGCTGAGGAAAGCGAATTCCTGATCGTTGATAACACGGTCCGCGGTGATTCCTTCAAGTATACCGCGAAGCTCTTTATAGGTGCTTGTATCAGGCAATGGAGGAACAGAATAACGCACGGCGTTAGCTTTGGATAGCAGTTGATGAATGGCTGCGATGGGTGTCGCCGCGGCCAAATCACGTACACCACCCCAAGCAGTGGAATTGATTGCCTCTAGACGTTGGCGGTAGTGTTTAGAGAACAATTGCACTGCTAGCTGGGTATCCTCCTTCGCTCTATGTGGCATAGGCTGCTTAAGCCCAAATTGGCCGAGCACATCGGCGAGTTTGTGGCTAGAACATTCAGGGAATAGCCGGCGTGCTAGCATTAAGGAGCCTCTGAAAACCCTCATGAACATTGGAACAGATTTCACGGCAGCGGGTAACATGCTGTCATGAGCCACCAAACGACCTTTCTCTCCCTG
>JAYTUA010000066.1:0-2383 GCA_043745015.1 Opitutaceae bacterium
CGGATGAAATACACGTCGTGGCTGATGAAGATGAACGTGCCCTCGTATTGCTTGAGTGCGGTGACGAGCGCGTCGATCGAAGGGATGTCGAGGTGCGTCGTCGGCTCGTCCATCAGCAGGAGGTTGGGCGGGTTGACGAGCAGGCGGGCGAGGGCGAGGCGGGACTTCTCGCCGCCGGAAAGCACCGAGACCTTCTTGTGGACATCGTCCTTGCGGAAGAGGAAGCCGCCGAGCACGGCGCGCGCCTGCTGCTCCGTGAGCTGGTTCTCGTTCGTGCGCAGTTCCATCACGTTCTCGAACACCGTGAGGTCGAGCTTCAGGTTGTCGGCGCGGTTCTGCGCGAAGTAGCCGGGGACGACGTTGCTGCCGATCTCCCGCGTGCCGCCCTGGATCGGGATCACGTCGGCCAGGATCTTGAGGAGGGTGGACTTGCCGGCGCCGTTCGGGCCGACGAGCACGATTTTCTGGCCGCGCTCGGCTTCGTAGTGGAGGTCGCGGTAGACGACATGGTCGCCGTAGGCCTGATGGACATTCCTGAGGCTGATGACTTTCAGGCCGGAGCGCGGCGGCTGCGGGAAACGGAAATTGATGCGCTTGAGGTCCTCCCAGGGTTCCTCGACGGCCACGTCCTTCAGGCGCTCGATCTGCTTCTCCTTGGACTTGGCGCGCGAGGCCATCGAGGCCTTGGCGCCGAAGCGGTCGACGAATTTCTGCAGGTGGGCGATCTCGCGCTGCTGGTTCTTGAATTGCGCGGCCTGCTGTTCCTTGCGGGCGTCCTTCTCGTTCAGGTAATCGTCGTAATTGCCGGTGTATTTGTTGAGCGTGCCGCTGCGGAGCTCGAGGATGCCGTTGCAGAGCGAGTTCAGGAACTCGCGGTCGTGCGACACGATGAGCAGCCCGCCCGGGTAGCGCGCCAGGTAGTCCTGGAACCAGAGCAGCGCCTCGAGATCGAGGTGGTTGGTCGGCTCGTCGAGCAGGAGCAGCGCGGGCTCGCTCACGAGCAGGCGCGCGAGGTGGGCGCGCATGACCCAGCCGCCGGAGAAGGACTTGGCCTGCTTGTCGTGGTCGGTCTCGCGGAAACCGAGGCCGGCAAGGATTTTCTTGGCCCGCGGCTCGAGCGTCCAGTCGATGTCGTAATCATCGTCGTTTTCCGGAAGGAGCTTCTTGCCGCTGGTGGCGATGGCGAGGACGGTCTCATCGCCGACGGGCGCGCTTTCCTGGGGCAGGTAGCCGAAATCCGCGCCCCGCTCCCACTCAATGGTGCCATCGTCGGGCGACTCCTCGCCGAGGATGAGGTTGAAGAGGGTGGACTTGCCGGCGCCGTTGGGGCCCACGAGGCCGAAGCGGTCGGTGCGCGCGACGAACAGCGACACCTCGGAGAAGAGCTCCCGGGTGCCGTAGGACTTGGAAACGTCGGCGATGGTCAGCATGGCGAACCGGCGAGTGAGCCGCCCGGCCGCGCCTCCGTCAAGGGCTTTGCTCATGCCGCGCAATTTCATCACCGGGCACCGGCGGCAACCGCTTCCCCTGCACCCAATCCTGCCCGTTGGGCCGGCCGGCCGCCGGCGATTATTTTTGCGTCTCCCGGGCAATGGGCGAGCTTGGCGGCGCATGCCCAACGCCCTCGCCCTCGAGAAATCCCCCTATCTGCGCCAGCACGCGGACAACCCCGTGGCCTGGCTCCCGTGGGGCGAGGCAACACTGGCCCGGGCGCAGGCCGAGCAGAAGCCGATTTTCCTGAGCATCGGCTACTCGACGTGCCACTGGTGCCACGTGATGGCGCACGAGTCGTTCGAGGACGCGGGCGTCGCGGCAATCCTCAACCGCGACTTTGTGCCGGTGAAGGTGGACCGCGAGGAACGGCCCGACGTGGACCGCGTCTACATGACCTACGTGCAGCAAACCACCGGTCACGGCGGCTGGCCGCTGAGCGCGTGGCTGACTCCCGGCGGCAAGCCGTTCTATGCCGGCACATATTTCCCGCGCGACGACCGGCCGGGGCGGCCGGGTTTCATCTCCGTGCTCAACGCCATCGCCCGCCACTGGCGGGAGCAGCGCGACCAGATCGAGACCGGCGCCACGGAGATCGTCGCGGCGCTCAAGCGCCAGGCCACCGACGGCGGCGGGCAGGCAGGGCCGGAAGGCGGGCCGTTGCCGTTGCACGAGGCGGCGGGCGAGGCGTTTGAAAAGTGCTTCCAGTATTTCCACGACGCGCACGACGCGCAGTGGGGCGGCTTTGGCGGCGCGCCGAAATTCCCGCGCGCCTCGGTGCTCAATTTCCTCTTCCGCACCGCCGCCCTGCAGGGCGGGGCGACCGAACTCGGCCAGACGGCGGTGAGGCTTGCCGCACTCACGTTGCAGCGCATGGCCGAAGGCGGCCTGC
>JAYTUA010000067.1:0-32518 GCA_043745015.1 Opitutaceae bacterium
GCACCGTTAGTGTCCGGTTGCCCGGACTGACCGTGGTGGGAGCCTGCGACCAGCAGACTCTCACTAACGTAAGCGGCCATTAACTAAACCGGGCCCCCGACCTGCAAGCGTTATTTTTCGGGCAACGAGTGGGACTGTATTTAATTGAGGCATTGAAAAAGCCACTCAGTATCAGTTTAGATAGCTCCTGTTAACCACTTAGCCGAGCATGACTTTGCTGCTTATCATTCTGTTGGTCGTCTTAGTTGTCACTGTACCTATTGCCATTGGTAAAAGAAATTTCGCGAAAAGACCTGAGATCGAAGGGACGAAATTCATAAAGAGGGAGCTCAGGAAATTGGCTCCATTGCAGGCAGGAGGGGTTCCGGATGCGTTAATATATGCAGTTGCAAGCCACTCATACAGTATTGCTTTACTATCGAACATAGGAAGCCAACAGGACCTCCTTAATTCATATTTCGAATGGCTACGGTTCTCTACGCTGGCACTTGCGTGTCATCTGCAGCAAATGCCTCACAGAGATACGACAATAAAAATGCTAATGGAAGTATATGGTTACAACTTTGAGGCGCGTGAGTGGCAGACACGATAGTGATTCGTTAGTCTTAACATTCCCAGTTAATAGCAGTCAGCTAACTCGCCATACAGTGTCTCCCAACAAGGCCGATGGGAAACCGTATGAACTATGATTGGGCAGGGTTAATCAAAGTATACTCCATCGAATACTCAGAATGATGGCAGGTAGCCTTTCTGGGACTTACCCAAGGATATTCCTTCGCAAGGAGCCCAACTAATTCATCAATATTGGATTTTGTGCAGCGCAGCCCGAAATCTACATGTTTAACCCAGTTCCGCTCAAAAGGCATTAAATGCCCAATAGAGCCATCATCGAGCAATTTTTTTATGCAAAGCGTTGGGTGAGTCAGGAGTCGATGTTCACCCTCATATTTCCAGGCAATGCTTTTCATCCGCAATGTGGATGCGAGCGCGTCGTCTACTTCGTTCGTGTCTGTTCCGTTGCTGAAGTCTATAGTGATTCTGTCCAGTTTGTACTCCATCAAAATAACTTTAAATGGAGATTTGATGCCTTCTGGAAATTCGAACCCGATTCGCACGCCGTGATGTTTGTTAGCGTAGTGCGACCATAGCAGTATCTCATCGACGCTAGATACGCTGCTCGAAGAGAAGCACACGCCGCGCAACGTTTCATCCGTTAAGGCGTCACGTTCTTCCGGTGAGTGACTCACGGAATTTTTCCATCCATCCACTGTGGATTGGGCGAACGTTTCGAGATGCAGATTAACGTAATAGATGATTTCCGCGTCTGTTCTTAATTCAGGCAGGCGTGCACGAATAGCGTTTCGGAATTCAGTGGTGCTTAATCGATCACGGATTCTCACGCGTGCCTTATCGAGGGTCATCTCGCCGGTGATCTTATACAGCGATTCAAAGGGGTCGTTAAAGCGGCTCAGCTTTGTGGTCAAAAGCTCGCAGTCGCGCAAGGTGTCAAATGCGTGGGACGCGAAATATCGGAAAATAATCATGGCGCCCTCAACTACTCCGAAGTGAGAATCCCTTGATCTGGTCGCAGCCGGGCAGTTTCCGCAATTTCTCCACGATGGTCTCGCGGTGGAGGAAGAGCTCGTTGCGGACGACGCTATGGGAAACGAGGACCACGAGCAGGTTGCGCTCGACGGCGAGGGGGTGCGAGTAGGAGGCATTGGCCACGCCGACCAGCTCGGGCCATTTCTCGCGGATGCTGTGCTCGAGCGAATCGTGGCTGATGCGGTACTTGACCAGCAGCTCGTCAATCAAGGACCCGACCTCGGTGGTCTTCCGGCGCTTCGAGCGGCTGCGGTCCGCCGGCACCTGGCGGAGATCGGCGATGAGGTTCTCGATCGCGCGCGAAAATTCCTTGGGCTCGGCGGACATTTTATTGACCACGAATTCCACCGATCAACACGGATGGATTCACTACTCGCGTCATCCTGAGCGCAGCGAAGGATCCATGGGGTCGGCGTTCGCACCGATCTCCGCTTGGATCCTTCGCTGCGCTCAGGATGACGGGTGTGGGTGTGGATAGGTTAGCCGTAATCATCCTGGTCAAACTCCGGTGTTTTGCCGGTCGTACAGCGACTTGTAGAGGGCGTTGCCAGCATAGAGTGAGGCGTGGTCACCCTGGGCGGCGATGCGGCCCTGGTCGAAGACGAGGATCAGCGACGCGTCACGGATGGTGCTGAAGCGGTGGGCGATGATGAGGACAGTCTTGCCCTGCACCAGTTGGCGGAGGGCGTCCTGCACGGCGGCCTCGCTGTCGGAATCGAGGGCGCTGGTGGCTTCGTCGAGAATCAGGATCGGCGCCTGGCGGAGGAAGGCGCGGGCGATGGCGACGCGTTGCTTCTGGCCGCCAGAGAGGAGGGAGCCGCGCTCGCCGACCATGGTGTCGTAGCCCTGGGGCAGCTTTTCGATGAATTCGTGGGCGTGGGCGCTCTTCGCGGCCGCGATGATCTCCTCGCGCGAGGCGCCGGCCTTCCCAAGGGCGAGGTTATTATAGATGGTGTCGTTGAAGAGGACGGGCTCCTGCGAGACGAGGGCGATGTTGCGGCGCAAGTCGGAAAGCTTCACCGAACGGACGTCGAGGTCGTCGATGGTGACCTTGCCGGAGCCGGTCTCGTAGAAGCGCGGCACGAGGTTGGCGAAGGTGCTCTTGCCCGCGCCGCTGGGTCCGACGAGGGCGCAGACCGTGCCGGCGGGGATGGAGGCGCTGACCTTTTGCAGCGCGGGACTGTCGCCGTAGGCAAAAGTCACATCCTCGAACGCGATGTGCCCCCGCAGGCGCGTGACCGGCACGGGTTGCGCCGGGTCGGCGATCGTCAGCGGCTCGTTGAGGACATACTCCAGCCGGTCCATCGACGCCGTGCCGCGGTTCAATTCGGTGTTGAGGTAGCCGAGCTTCTTGATCGGCTCGTAACAAAGATAGAGTGCCATGATGATGGCAAAGAACGTGTCCCACTTGACGCCGGCCGAGTAGGCGAAGAGCAGGGTGCCGGCGATGCCAGCGCCGGACAGGATCTCGATGGCGGGGGTCAGCGCCTTGGCGTATTTCACGGTCTTCATCTGGGCGATAACGAGCGCACTGGTGGACTGACCGAAGCGTTCGATCTCGCGCTGCTCTAGGCCGAAGGCCCGGACCTCGCGGGCCGCGGAGAAATTCTCCACGAAATGGGAGGAGATGTCGCCGATCTGATTCTGCACCTGCAGGGCGCGCTTGACGATCTTCTTGCCGATGTAGTGGACGGGCAGGACGGTGACGGGCACCACCGCGAGACACACGAGCACCAAAAGCGCGCCATCGGTGACAAAAGCCTGGGCCACGAGGAAGCCCAGGGCGCCGAGGAGCTGCATCGGCTGCTTCACGCCATCGTCCGCGACCAGGGAGAGGGTAAACTGCAACTGCGCGGTGTCGGAGGTGCCCCGGGCGACCAGATCACCGCTGGATTTGCGCTGCAGGAAGGAAAGTGGCAGCAGCTGGAGTTTGCTGAAGTAGTCGAGCCGCACGCCCTCAAGGATGCGCAGGCCGGTCAACTGCACGTAGTAGCTGTTGAGGTAGCCACTGACGGCGCGGAGCAGGAAGACCAGCGGCACACAGCCGGTGATCAGTAGGATCGTGTTGAAGGGCAAAGGGAATTCGCCACGGGAAAAGATCGGAGGGAAGGCGTATTTGACCAGTACCGGGAAGCCCAACCCGCTGGCCAGACCGAAGACCAGGCCATAGAAAATCGCCGCGGCCAGCGTGCCGCGGTTTGACTTGAGGTAGCGCAGGTAGGGTTTGAAACGGCGGAGCATGGGGCGGAGCACAGATGACAGAGGTCAGAGGACAGAGGCCAGACGGAAAATTATCGGTCACGCACCGCGGTCGGAGGTTCCGACCGGATTCGGCTGATCAAAGCTGTAGGAGGGGCTTTATGCCCCGACCCTCATGGCGAGAGCAAGCAATCGGGGCGTAAAGCCCCTCCTACAATTGCTGAAAAGCAATCCTTCAGTCTTTCGCCGAGCGGACGTCGAGCGCATCCCTCAGGCCATCGCCGAGGAAGTTGAGGGAGAAAAGCGTGAGCGAGAACAGCGCGCCGGGGAACACAAGCAGCCACCAGTATTCCTCCATCTTCTCCGCGCCGTCCTTGATCAGCGTGCCCCACGAGCTCATGGGCGGCTGGACCCCGAGGCCGAGAAAGCTGAGGAACGCCTCCAGCAGCATGACCGCCGGGATCGTGAGCGTGGTATAGACGATGATCGGTCCGAGGGCGTTGGGCAGCAGATGGCGGAAAATGATCCGGGCGGGGCTGTAACCCAGCGAGTGGGCGGCCTCGATGAATTCCATTTTCTTCAGGGACATGATCTGGCTGCGGACGATGCGGGCCATCGTCAGCCATTCCACCGCGCCGATGGCGACAAAGAGCAGGACGATGTTCCGGCCCAGGAACACCATGAGCAGGATGACAAAGATCGTGAAGGGCAGCGCGTAGATGATGTCCACCAGGCGCATCATCACAGCGTCGATGCGGCCGCCGAGGTAGCCGGCGACGGCGCCATAGACCACGCCGATGGTCAGCGCGACGAAGGTGGCGCAGAGGCCGACGCCGAGCGAGATGCGGCCGCCTTGGAGCACGCGCACCAGCAGATCGCGGCCGAGCTGGTCCGTGCCCAGCCAGTGCGTGGCGCCCGGCGGGGCGAAGGTGTTGTCGAGGTTTTGGGCCGCGTAATCGAAGGGACTGATCAACGGACCGAGCATGCAGGCCGCGGCCAGCAGGATCAGTATCACGCCGCCCGCGACCGCCAGCCGGTTGCGCTGCAGCCGATGCCAGGCATCGCGCCACGGTGAGGAACCGGATTCCACGACAGAAGAATTTTTAACCACGGATGACACGGATGAACACGGATGGGAGAGGAACCACGAAACACACCAAAGACACGAAAGGAGAAGAGGAGGTCGCAGGATTCATTTTACTGTATTCCGTGTGTTTCGTGATGAAGCCGCTCATTCGAACTTCAGCTTCGGGTTAAGCCACACCTGGACGACATCGACCCCGAGGTTGCAGATGACGATCAACGCCGCGTAAAGGATGACCGTGCCGAGCACCATCGTGTAGTCGCGGTTGAAGGCGCTGTTGACGAACTCGCGGCCGAGGCCGGGAATCTGAAAGATGGTCTCGATCACAAACGAGCCGGTGAGAATGCCCGCGATGCCGGGCCCGAGGAAGGCGACCACGGGCAGCAGGCCCCCGCGCAGGGCGTGACGGAAGACGATGCGGGACTCTGAGGCGCCCTTGGCGCGGGCGGTGCGGATGAAGTCCTGGTTGAGCACCTCGAGCATGCCGCCACGGGTCAGCCGCATAATGTAGGCGGCGTAGACGAAGCCGAGGGTGAGAACGGGAAGAATGCGGTCGGACAGGATTGTTCCTAACGCGTAGGTATGGAGATTCCATTCGGTCCAGCCGGAGGCGTTGAGCCAGCCGAGATGGATGGCAAAGAACAGCACGAGGAGCGGACCGAGCACAAAGGTGGGCACGCAGATGCCGAGCAGGCCGGCCGAACTGGCGAGGTAGTCGAGCCAGGTGTTACGGCGCACGGCGGCCAGCACGCCGAGCGTGAGGCCGAGGCCGAGCGCGATGACGAGGGCCAGCGCGCCGAGCTCGAGCGACACGGGCAGCTTGGCGCTGATGATCTCGTTGACCGTGCGGTTGGGATACTTGAACGACGGGCCGAGGTCACCGCGCGCGACTCGGCCGAGGTAGGTGAGGTACTGGCGCCAGAGCGGCTGATCGAGGCCGTAGTGCGCCTCGAGGTTCTTCAATATTTCCTGCGGGATGGCCTTCTCCGCCGTGAACGGGCCGCCCGGCACGAAGCGCACCATGAAGAAAGTCGCCGTGATGATGACGAACAGGACCGGGATGGTCTGGAGCAGGCGGCGGACGACAAAGCGGAACATCAGGAGTGAGAATGAAAGTGAAAGGGAGGAGTGACGAGAAGCTTTTCTCCGCTGCACCGTCACTCTCTACTTTCCGTCAAGCGACACGTTTTTGTAGTAGCGGGTCCAGAGGGCGTCCTCGCGCCAGCCGTGGACGGTGGGACGGAGGAGGAAGTTCTTGGCGTTGAAGTAGAGCGGGATCACGGGCAGGTCGACGAGCAGCAGCTTTTCGGCTTCCGGCAGGCCGGCGCCAGCAACGAGCCGATCGAAAGCGGGGTTTTGCCAGTGAGGATAATTCCCGGGATTGCCGCTGGTGAGATGGGCGAGCAGGTCGGCCGGGCTGTCGTAGTCAGGGATCGCGGTGACGAAACCAATGTCGTAGTCGCCGGCGGCGAGCGCCGCGAGGTGCGTGCGCGCCTCGCGCTGAAGCAAGGCGACTTCGATGCCGAGGGTGTCGCGCCACCGTTGCTGGACGGCTTCGAGCACGGTGGTGCTGGCACCCCAGGTGGAAAGTTCGAGCTTGGGAAAATTATTCCCGCCGGGGAAGCCGGCTTCCGCGAGCAGGCGGCGAGCCTCGGCAATATTTTCGGTGAGCATGGTGCCGGGCTGGTAGCCGCCAAGACCGGCCGGGACGAAGGTGAAGGCGGGTTGCTGGCCGCCCTTCAGGACTTTCTCGACGAGGGTTTTCCGGTCGAGGGCGAGGCTGAGCGCGCGACGCACCCGAACATCGGTGAGCGGAGCCTTGGTGGTGTTGACGGCGAGGTAGCGCGTTTCATGCAGCGGCACGGTGTGCAGGATGGCGGGCTTGGTTTCGCGGTAGGGGTCGAGCTTCGGCGCGGGCACACCCATCGTCACGTCGAGCTGTCCGGCGCGGAAGGCGCGCTCCTCGGTGTCGCCGTTGTCGAAGGCGAGGAAGTGGATTTCGTCCAGCTTTACAGCAGCAGCATCCCAATAGCGCGGGTTCTTCCGGACTGCGATGCGCTGGTTGGGGGACCATTCGGCGAGGGTGAACGGACCGTTGGATAGTCGTGTGGTCGCATTCTCCGGACCAATACTCAGGCAGCCAATATTGTCTCGGTGGCGAGGAATCCACGGGCCACTGGCGACGATCGAGAGAAAATCAGCCTTAGGATTTTCCAAGCTGAGAACCAAAGTCAGCTTGTCGATCATAGTCACACCTACTTCGGAAGCACTGCTCAGTTTGCCCTCGTAGAACTTTCGAGCGTTCTTGAGAGGAAAGAAAAGCGATGCCTTGGGCGAGGCGCGCATAGGGTGAAGTGTTTCAAGATAGGAAGCATGAAAGTCTAAAGCCGTTACCGGATCGCCGTTGGACCACTTGGCATTGGCACGCAGGTGGAAGGTGTAGGTGAGGCCGTCGGGCGAAACTTCATAGCGCTCGGCGGTACCCGGCAGCGGCGCGCCGCCGTCGGGATTGGGCGTGAGCAGGCCCTCGCCCAGCGCGCGGATGATGAAGAATTCATCGGGCAGCGTGGCGAGCTGTGGGTCGAGCGTGGCCGGTTCGTTGCGCTGACTGATCCGCAGGACCTGGGCTGGCGGCGCAGCGGCGCGTTTCGAACAGGCCGAGGATAGAAGACAGAGGACAGAGGTCAGAAGACAGACAAAATACTGTAGCGGCGCTCTATGAGCGCCGACTCGGCGGTCATAGACCGCCGCTACAGAGTTAGTTCTCCAGCCAGACATGCTTGTAGGGGTGGCGGTCGAGGGGCAGGGCATGCCAGCCGCGCACAGCGGGATGCACCAGCCGCACGGTGGTGAAATAGTAGAGCGGGATGATGGGCGCTTGTTCGAGCAGCAAGGTCTCGGCCTCTTGCAGCAGCGCGGCGCGTTCCGCGGGACCGGCGGTGCGGTCGGCAGCGTGGAGCAGGGCATCATATGGCAGGCTGTTCCAGCCGGTGTGGTTGTTGCTCGAGCCGCCGCGGAAAACATCAAGGAAGGACTTGGGGTCGGCGAAATCCGCCGCCCATTCCGAGCGCAGGACGGAGTAGTCGAGGGCCCGGCGCTTGGCGAAGAGGGAGGATTGCTCCATGTTGTTGATCTCGGCCTGCACGCCGATCACCCGCCACATTTGCTGCACGGCCTCCGCGATGATCCGGTGGTTGCCGGAACTGTTGATCATGATCTCGAGCGGCGGCAGGCCCCGGCCGTCGGGGAAGCCGGCCTCGGTGAGCAGCCGGCCCGCCTCGGGCAGATCGCGACCCAGTGCAAAGGGCGGAGCATAACCACCCAGGCCGAAGGGGGTGAAGCCGCGGGCGGGGGTTTGGCCGCCGCGGGTGATTTTCTCGGTGATAGCGACCCGGTCGATCGCGAGGCTGAGCGCGCGACGGACGCGAACGTCGTTGAGTGGCGCACGCGTCGTGTTGAGACGATAGAAGTAAGTGTCGAGGAACGGGGTGATCCGGACCAAGTCGGGGTAGTTGCGGCGGTAGCTTTCGACCTTGCCCACCGGCAGCGACTCGGTGATGTGCAACTGTCCCGCGCGGAAGGCGCGCTCCTCGCCGTCCACGTCGGCGGCCGGGTGGAAATGGATGGAGTTCAGGCGCACGGTGGCGGCATCCCAGTAGGTCGGGGACTTGTCGGCGACGATGAGTTCGCCGCGCCGCCAGACCTTGAGGACAAACGGCCCGTTGCCGACAAAGGTGGCGGGTTGCGTCCAATCGGTGCTGCGCTGCGTGGCGCCGCCGGCTTTCATCAAGGCCGGCAGATAAATGGGATACCAGATGGGATGGGACAGCAGGGTCAGAAAATAAGGAGCCGGATGGACCAGGGTGAGTTGCAGGGTCCGCGCGTCGATGACCCGAACACCCACGCTGGAGAAGTTGGTCGATCCGCCCTGATGCCAGGCCTCGGCCCCGGCGAGGACGAAGAGCATCGCGGCGTTGTCCGCCCCGAGCGAACGGGTGAGGACGCGCTGGATGGAGTTGGCGAAGTCCTGCGCGGTGACGGGTTCATCGGTGGACCATTTGGCGTTGGCGCGGAGGTGGAAGGTCCAGGTCAGGCCGTCGGCGGAAGTCTCCCAGCGTTCGGCCACGCCCGGCACGGGATGACCGTCAACCGGATCCTCGCCGACCAGGCCTTCGAAGAGGGCTGACGCCACATTGATCTCAGGCAGGCCGGTGATGAGGTGCGGATCGAGTCCGGAGGGATCGGCGGCAAGCCCGCGGTGCAGCACTTGATCACGGATGCCGCGGGTAACGTCGGTCTCGCGCTTGGCGCAGGAGGCGAACAGCAGGCAGACGACAGAGGTCAGAAGGCAGGGGGCGAGGCGGCGCATCGGTGGTCGCGGCATAAAGCCGCTCCTACAGTTTCTGAATTAATGCGACCGCGTGGGCGGCGATGGCGAGGCCGCGGCCGATGTCGTCGCTGCCCTCGTTGGTCGTGGCCTTGAGGCCGATGGCGTCCGCGGGCAGGCCGGTGGACTTGGCGAGCACCGCCTTCATCTCGGCGAGGCGCGGGGCGATCTTGGGTTTCTCCGCAATGAGGGTGGCGTCGATGTTCACCGGCGACCAGCCGCGCTCGCGCAAAGCGGCGATGACCTTCTGGAGCAGCACCTGCGAGTTGGCGTTCTTGTAGGCCGGGTCGGTGTTGGGAAACTGGTGGCCGATGTCGGGCAGGCCCGCGGCGCCGAGCAGGGCGTCGCAGATGGCGTGGGTGAGGGCGTCGGCGTCGGAGTGGCCGTCGAGGCCGAAGTCGGTGGCAAAGGTCACGCCGCCGAGCACGAGGGGCCGGCCCTTGATGGTGCGGTGGATGTCGTAGCCGTGGCCGATGCGGAAAGAAGGCATAAGCGGTAAGTTTTAAGCTTTAAGCTCGGACAGCAGGAACTCCAGGTACGGCAGGTCGGCCGGGGTGGTGAGCTTGGGATTGGCGTGCGGGTTTTCCAGCAGGGCGACCGGATGATGGAGCAACTCGACCGCGGCGGCGTCGTCGGTGATGCGGAGCTTCCGCGCCGCGACCCGGGCGTAGGCGCGGTCGATGAGTTTCCGGTCGAAGACCTGCGGGGTCTCCATGGCCCAGAGGCGGCGGCGGTCAAGCGAGCGCAGCCGGCCCTCACCGCGGTGCTCCTTGATGGTGTCGGTCACACGATGCGCGAGGACGACGGCTTTTTCGCGGCGGACGATTTTGTAAAGGGCGAGCAACTGCTCCTCGCGGACCAGTGGCCGGGCGCAGTCGTGGATGAAGACGTGGCTGATGTCATCCGGTAGTTCGGCGAGCGCGGCGGCGACGGAGTCCTGGCGCTCGGGACCGCCGGGGACGAAGACGGCCGGGGTGGGCGCGTAGGCGGAGAGCTCGACCAGCTGGTGCTGGTCGCGGTAGGTGACGACGAAGAAGTCCACGACGCCGCTGCGGAAGAAAGTGGCCGCGGAGTGGGCGAAGACCGGTTTGCCGCCGAGCGGGGCGAGGATCTTGTCGGCCAGGGCGCCACCCATGCGGCGGCTGCTGCCGGCGGCAAGGAGGATGGCGGCGGTGCGGCTCATGGGGACGAGTTGAGAGTTGAGGGCTGAGAGTTGAGAGCCGGGAAAATTACGAACCGGAGAGTTCGGCGAGGATGGCGCGGGCGGCGGCGGCCGGGTCGGCGGCCGAGAGGATCGGCCGGCCCACGACGATGTAGCTCGAGCCGGCGCGGGCGGCATCGGCGGGTGACATGACGCGCTTCTGGTCGTCGCCGCCGGATTCACCGGCGGGACGGATGCCGGGCGTGATGAGCTGAATCGAGGCGGGCAGGGTGCGACGGAGCAATCCGACTTCGAGGGGCGAGCAGACGAGGCCGCGCAGGCCGGCAGCGTTGGCCAGCTGGCCCAGCCGGGCGACTTGGTCGGCGGGCGAGGCGGTGACGCCGATCTCGTTGAGGCCGGCGGCGTCGGTCGAGGTGAGGACGGTGACGCCGAGGAGGAGCAGTTGGGGATTGGTCTTCTGCTGGGCGGCGACGGCGGCGCGCATCATCTCGCCGCCGCCGGAAGTGTGCAACGTGAGCATCTTGATCGGCAGCGGACCGAGCGACTCGACGGCCTTGGCGACGGTGTTGGGAATGTCGTGGAGCTTGAGGTCGAGGAAGACGTCGAAGCCCATCCCGGCGACCTCGCGCACGTAGTCGGGGCCGTAGGCGGTGAACAGCTGCAGGCCGAGTTTCACCCAGCGGAGCTGGCCGCGCAACTGGCGGAGGATCGGCGCGGCGGCTTCGCGCGTGGGGACGTCGAGGGCGAGGATCAGGTCGCAGGGCATTTGGAGGAACCACTAATGGACACTAATGGACACTAATCAAAGAGAGAAATGAGGGAGGATTATGGCAGCGTGGTCTGTTTGGTAGGTCGGGGTTTAGCCCCGACGTCAGGCAGTCGATTGTCGGGCATAAAGCCCGACCTACAGCAGTCTGATTGGCCAAGGCTTTTGGACTAGGATTGAGGCCCATTAGTGTGCATTAGTGGGCCAAGGTTCATGGATGTTACCCTTTTCAGCCCCGCGAAGATCAATCTCTTCCTCGCCGTCACCGGCCGGCGGGCGGACGGTTTCCATGATCTGGTGTCCGTGGTGGCGCCGCTGGACTTCGGCGACGAGCTCAAGGCCGAGGCAAGAGGTCCCTCCTTCGCCAAGGCTTCGGAGGGCAGGCAGTTCACCCTGGAGTGCAACGATCCGGCGGTGCCGGTGGATGGGAGCAACCTGGTGCTGAAGGCGGCCGAGGCTTTCCGGGCCGCGAGCGGCTGGAAGGGCGGGGTGCATTTCCGGCTGACCAAGCGCATTCCTATGGGCGCGGGCTTGGGCGGGGGCAGCAGCAACGCCGTGGCCGCGCTCCGGGCATTGAATAAATTGTCGGGCGGCTTGCTGGCCGAAGCGCAACTGGCCGGCGTCGCGGCGACGCTGGGGTCGGATTGCGCGCTGTTTCTTCGCCACGAACCGGTCGTCATGCGCGGGCGGGGCGAGCGCGTGGAGCCGCTGCCGGACCCGGCCGCGGCCCGGTTGCGCGGCCGGCGCGTGCTGCTCTTCAAGCCCGGCTTCGGCATCAACACGCCGTGGGCGTATCAGCGGATGATCGCTCGGGGCACGGACTACCTGCCGGCGGCCGAAGCGGAGGCCAGGCTGGCCGCGTGGCTCGGCGGCAAGGCCCCGGCGGAAGAACTTCTCGGCAACAACATGGAGCCCGCGGCGTTTGAAAAATACCCGGCTTTGCCGGTGCTGCTGGAGAAATTGCACCGGGAGTTCGGGGTCTCCGCGCGGATGAGCGGCAGCGGCAGCGTGGGCTACGCGCTGCTCGGTGACGATCAGGTGGCGGGCCCGCTGGGGGTGCGGATCCGCGAGTGCTGGGGGCCGGGCGCGTTCGTGCAGGAAGCCCGGCTGTTTTGATGACGCCCTCGGTGCGCGCCGGGTCGGGCCATCAACGCTCATGGCCCGCCCTTCGGCTTGCGCATGCCTAGTTCCGCATTGACCGGGTCGCGCGGTGGTTTGTTAATCGCGCCGCGCCGCCGCGCATGAGCACTCCCCAAAAAAGCGAATACACCGTCCAGGGCATGGCCGCTTCCAAGGGCATCGCCTACGGACAGGTGTTTCTCTACCTGCAGAGCGAACTGGAGGTGCCGCGCTACACGGTGGAGCCGGACAAGCGCGGGGCGGAGATCGCCCGGTTCGAACAGGCGCTGCTCATCACGCGGCAGCAGATCGCGAAGATCCAGGAGGAGGTGACGAAAAACCTGGGCGAGGCGGAGGCGCTGATCTTCGACGCGCACCAGATGGTCCTCGAGGACCAGGCGCTCATCGGCGAGACCATCCGGGATTTTGAAAAGTCCGGCCAGAACATCGAGACCTGCTTCAATGCCGTCGCGCAGCGCTACATCCAGGCGTTTGCCGAGATCGACGACGAATACCTGCGGGAACGCGCCGCCGACCTCAAGGACGTGGCCAAGCGCGTGCTGCACGTCCTGCTGGGCCAGACCGCCGGCAGCCTGACCGAGCTGGTGGACAAGCGGATCATCGTGGCGAACGACATCTCGCCGTCCGAGGCGGCGGGCATCGACCGCAGCGCGGCCCTGGGCATTGTGACCGATGCCGGCAGCCGCACCAGCCACGCCGTCATCGTGGCGCGTTCGATGAACATTCCCGCCGTGGTCGGGGCCGAGAGCCTGACCACCCGGCTCACGGATGGCGATTGGCTGATCGTCGACGGGTACGACGGCATCGTCATCGTCAACCCGACGGAGCAGACGCTGTTCCGCTACGGCAAGATCCAGAAGGCGAAGGAGTCGTTCGAATCGCAACTGATGACGGCCAACGCGCTGCCGGCCGAGACGCTGGACGGCGTAGCGGTCATGCTCCGCGCCAACATCGAGAAACCCGAGGAGGTGGCCCTGGTGAAGCATTATCGCGCCGCCGGGGTCGGGCTCTATCGCACGGAATTCCTTTTTCTCAGCGCGGAAAATATTCCGACCGAGGAGCAGCAATATGCCGCCTACAAGGAAATCGTCACGGGGCTCGCGCCCGCGGCGGTGACGATCCGCACGCTGGATGTGGGCGGCGACAAGCCGTTGCCCGGGGACCCCGGGCTGATCGGCCCGGAGGCCAATCCCTTCCTCGGTTTCCGCGCCATCCGCATGTGCCTCGAGAACCCGGACCTGTTCAAGAACCAGCTGCGGGCGATCCTGCGGGCCAGCGCCCACGGCACCGTTGAGCTGATGTATCCCATGATCAGCGGGCCGGAGGAACTCGACCGGGCCAACGCGCTGCTGGCCGAGGCCCGGGCGGAGTTGAAGGAGCGCGGCCAGGCCTACGACGAGAAGATGCGCGTGGGCACGATGATCGAGATCCCCAGCGCGGCCCTGGCCGGCGATGTGCTGGCGGAGAAAAGCGACTTCTTCAGCATCGGCACCAACGACCTGATCCAGTACCTGCTGGCCATCGACCGGGGCAACAGCCGCATCGCCCACCTCTACGATCCCACGCACCCGGCGGTGCTCCGCATCCTGAAGATGATCGTGGACACCGGGCACGCGCGCGGGATCAAGGTCAGCGTGTGTGGCGAGATGGCGGGCGACGCCATCTACGCGCCCCTGCTGCTCGGGCTCGGGATCGACGAACTGAGCATGACACCAACCCTCGTGCCCTCGGTGCGTTATCTGGTGCGCGTCATGAAAATGAGCGATGCCCGGGCGCTGGCGGTCGAGGCGCTCAAGCAGACCGACGCGAAGAAAACCTACGCGCTCGCCGAGGCGTTCTACAACGAGCGGATGAAGATCGAATAGCCGCATGGGTGTCGGTGTAGCGCCCGGGTGTTATTATCGGTCTAACCCGGTGGCCGGCGAACTGGTTGGCCGCGCTATGCACCGGCCGAAAAAATAGGCGTCGTGTTTCGCCCCGGCGGTGGGCAAGCTGACCGTCCATGAGAGACGAATACCTTCACGCCGCCGCCAAAATCATCACTGATCCCTACATTCTCGTGAATGTGGTGTCGCGCCGCGTGAAGCAGCTCCGCCGCGGCAGCCGGCCCCTGGTGGAATCGCTGGAGAAGCTCGCCCCCGAGGATGTCGCCCTGCGCGAGATCATCGAGGGCCGCATCAGCTACGAGCTCGGACCGGTGGGTTCGAAGTAAGCGGACGGGGAAGCGGGAGTGGACGACCGGTGAATCCCGGGTGGCCGCGATTATTGTCCACCCTTCACGCCGCTGGCGAGGAGGGTCTCGAAGCGGGGCTCGTTGGCTTCGCGGGAGACGGTGTTGACCTCGACCTTCTGGAAGCCGGCGGTCTTGAGGAAGCCGTGCAGGGCGCTTTCCTTGAAACCGAGCCAGAGGTCGCCGAACTGCTCGTGGGCTTTCTCGTAGTCGTGTTCCTTAAGGTCGAGGACAAGGAGCTGGCCGCCGGGCCGGAGGATGCGGTGAGCCTCGTTGACGGCGGTCTGCGGGTGGCTGGCGTGGTGCAGGGCCTGCGAGAGGATGGCGAGGTCCACGGACTTGTCAGGCAGCGGCACCGACTCGATATCGCCGAGCTTGTAGGTGAGGTTGGCGAGGCCGTTCTTCTTCGCCAGCTCGGTGCCGACCTCGACCATCTTGGGCGAATTGTCGATGCACCAGACGCGCTCGGCGCGGCGGGCGAGGAGTTGGGAGACGAGGCCCTCGCCAGCGCCGAGGTCGGCGACGGTGATGGCGGGAACGAGGCGGAGAGCGAGGTGACCGAGGGCTTCCCACGAGCGGCCGGGGCAGTAATTTTTCCCGAGCTTGCCGGCGATGAGGTTGAAATACTGCTCGGAGTGCTGGCGGCGCTTGTGGAGCGTGCGGTCGAGGCTCGTGCGGTCCTCAACGGACTCGGGCAGGTCGGCGACGGAATCGCAGGCGGCGCGGAGGAGCGTGAGCTGCTTGGCCGGCAGGCCGGCGCGGAGGGAGTAGAAAGCTTTTTTGCCGTCGCGGCGGTCGGTGACGAAGCCGGCCTGGCGGAGCAGCGCGAGCTGCGACGAGATGCGGGACTGGCCCATGCCGAGGATCTCCTGCAACTCGGCGACGGAGAGCTCCTCCTTCAGGAGCAACGCGAGCAGGCGCAGCCGGGTCGGGTCGGAAAGTACTTTGAGGCTGTCCCAAGTGTCGGTCATGCGGCCCCGATCTATGGGGAGAAAGAGCCGGCATTACAAGAACGGCCCGCAGGGACGCGGGCCCGCCACGGCGGAGAAATAAAAAGGCCGCGCGAGGGGCGCGGCCTGTAGAATCGCGGGGTGAGGGCACCCCGCCCACAAAACAACTCAGCTTTTCTTCGCGTCCACGTAGCGGGTGATGCCGGCGATCTGGAACTCCTGGTGGGTGGTGCCGATCTTGAGCTTCACGTGCTCGCCGACCTTCTTGCCCATGAGGGCCTGGCCGAGCGGGGTCTTGTAGGCGAGGCGGTGGGCGTCGGGATCGCTGTCCCAGGCACCGAGGACGGAGTAGCGGACGGCCTTGCCGTTGGCGACGTCGCGGAGATCGACGATGGTGCCGACGCTGATGGAGTCGGTGCTGGCTTCGCTGAAATCGGTGATGCGGGCCCGGGCGAGGTCGCGCTCAAGCTGCGCCTTCTGGCCCATGAGGACGGACTGGTCCTGCTTGGCCATCTTGAACTCGGAGTTTTCCTTGAGGTCGCCGTGTTCGCGGGCGACGGAGATGGCCTTGGAGTTCTCGGGGATGCGCTTGGTGACGATCTCCTCGTATTCGACGCGCTTTTTCTCGTAGCTATCGCGGGAGACGAGGAACTGCTCGTCCTTGGTCATGGTCTCGCCGGAGACGAGCGTCTGGAGGGAGGGGAAGAGCTTGATGAAGCGGGCGAGGAGGGACTTCTTGGTCAGTTCCTCGAAGCCCTGGTTGAGGAGGAGGCTGTTGCCGAGATCGCGGGCGGTCTCGGTGTCGGCGGCGGCGAGCAGGTCGGAGATCAGGTCGGTGTCGTCGCTCAGGGCTTCGCCGAGCGGGATGCGGCGGGTGCCTGCGGACTGGAGGGCCTCGTAATCGATGGCGAAGAAGATGGCGCCGAGGAGGCGGGGGGTGATCAGGTTGTGGAGCAGCTTGGAGAACTTCTTCGAGTGGCGGTTCTTGATGATCCAGAGGAGGACGGGGGCGCGGAGGTTCTGCTCGGACTTCCAGCGGTTGAGGGCGGCGGCGAGCTCGTCGGCCTGGCCGTTTTCCATGAGGAAGTTGATGCACTCGGTGGTGAACTTGCCTTGCGAGGTCTTCAGCAGCGCGAAGACGATCTCGCGCCACTCGAGGGGATGCGTCTCCTTGACGAGGTCGAGGAAGCGGGACTGGAAGTGGACCGGGATCTTCTCGGCGATGGCGGTGAGGCCGCGGACTTCCTTGATGAGCTCGGATTGCGCAGGGTTGGCGGAGTGATTGGCGTGGCCGAGGATCTTGGCAAGTTCATCGCGGACGAAGGCGCCGTAGAGGCGCTCGGAGGCGTCGAGCTGGTTGCTGTCGCGCACGGCCTCGGTGATGCCGTTCAGCACCTGGCCGAGGGCCTGCTTGGACTCTTCCTTGATGGAGGCGGCGAGGAGATCCTCGGCGAGGGAGATGCGGCGGCGGGCGGAGCGGGTGTTGGTGAACTCCTCCATGATCTCCGACTCGGCGGACACGGGCTCGTCGCGGACGATGTAACAGTCGGTCTTCTTGGCGGGGACGCCGACGCGCGGGTCCTTGATCAGCTGCTTTTTGACGTTGGAGAACCACTTTTTGAACTTCTCCTCGCCGATCACCTGGGTGAGGACGATTTCGAGCTCGATGGCGCTGGCGGCCTGGTTGGGGTAGGCGGAAAGGGTGTCGATCACGAGCTGGACGGCGTCGTCCTCAATGAGCTGCTTGACCTTGGCCGGCTCGGTCTCCCGGCGGGCAAGGATGTGCTTGGCGGGAAGGACTTCCATGCTACCGACGCAAAAGGCGGGGTCCATGCGGTGGCCCTTCTTGCCCTTGAAATCGATGATCAGCTTCAGGTCAGCCTCGTCATAGGACTTGATCTGGCCGAAGCCCCAGCTCTGGTGGACCACGTAAGCACCGGGTTCCATGGCCTCCAACTTGGCTTTGGACGCCTTGAGGGCGGAGTGCTTGCTGAGGATCGCGGAGATGGCTTCGGAATTCATAATTGCGTATCGAGTCGGTGAACCGATTAGTTGAGGCGACAATGATGCATGATGTCAAACAGGGTTTGGAAAAAGCCTCGGACACACCCAAACCCCAGTTAAGCGGCTGGGTGGCGGCCGCCGGTCTCGTGGAACGCTGGCTCGCGCGGTCGGAACGCGTGGATGCGTTGCTGGAAGGACTTGCGCCAAGCCTGACCGCGCAGGAACGCGCCCGGGCGCAGCATCTTTTCTACGGCGTAGTGCGCTGGGCGAGCCGGCTGGAGGCCGCGCTGGCCGGCCTGATGACCCGCGAGCCGCGCGGGAAAGTGAAAGCGGTGCTCATGATTGCCGGTTTTGAATTGTTGGAAGGCGGTCCCGACCTGACGGCCAAGGTCATCCACCACGCGGTGGAGCGGGCGAAGGGGTTCGCGAGCCCGAAGGAAGCCGGGCTGGTCAATGCGGTGGCCAGGAAAATGGCGGGGCGGCTGGCGGAAAAGCCGGCGGACATGGCGACCGAACTGGCCCACCCGGAGTGGCTGGTGGCGCGGTGGACGCGGCAGTTCGGCGCCGAGACGACCCGCCAGCTGCTGGAATGGAACCAGCAACCCGCGCCGGTCTATGCGCGCTGGCGCACTGAAGCGCCCGTCCCGGAATTTCTGGCCCCAACCAGATGGTCCGGTTTCTACGAAGTGAAGGCCGGCAAATGGGACGAGGTCCGCCGGCTGGCCAACGAAGGGGCGCTTTATCTGCAAGACCCGTCCACGCGGCTGTGCATCGAGCTGCTCGCGCCGCAGGCCGGCGAGACCATCCTCGACGCTTGCGCGGCGCCGGGCGGCAAGAGCCTGTTCATCGCCGACCTGATGAAGACCGGCAAGGTGGTCGCCCTCGACGAGCCGCCGCCGCCGGGCAAGTCCGACATCCGCCTCGTGCGGTTGAAAGAAAACCTGGCGCGAGCCCCCAAGGGCGTCGAGGTGGCGTTGATCCAGGCCAACCTGACCGCAGTGAACACCGTTTTCTACCGCAACCTCAACCTGCCCGAGGAATACGACGCCGTGCTGCTCGACGCACCCTGCTCCAACACCGGCGTGATGCGCCACCGCATCGACGTGAAGTGGCGGTTGCAGGACGGGGACTTCGCCCGGCACGGGCAGCAGCAGCTCGAGCTGTTGCACGCGGCGGCGCGGCTGGTGCGGTCCGGCGGCCGGCTGGTTTACAGCACGTGCAGCATCGACGCCGACGAGAACGACAGCGTCCTCAAGGGTTTCTTCGACAGTCGCGCGGGCGGGCCGTTCAAGCTGGAGCGCAGTGTGCAGGCCTTGCCGTGGAAGGACGGCCACGACGGCGCCGGGGCGTTCCTGCTGAGGAAGAGCTGAGCTCCGTTTTTTTTCGGAATGTGGGAGCGGTTTTATGCCGCGACTCGTTCGAAGGCGTCGGGGCGTAAAGCCCCTCCCACACCCTGATAGCGGGATTGGCCCTCCTTCATGGCACCAGCTCGAACACCGCCACCTCGTAGTCGGTTTCCTTGGTGCCGGAGAGAAAGGTGTACGTGATCTTGGGGGCGGCCTGCACCACCTCGGCGTAGCGCTCGAAGGTCCATTTCTCGACGAGTTCGCCGTTGATGCGGACGCAGAGATCGCCGGGCTGGACGGGCAGGGCACTGTTGGGGGTGTCGGGCACGACGGCGAGGAGCCGCCAGTAATTGGGGAAGCGGCGGAAGGAAAGGCCGGTGCTGCGGCGGCCGGGCATCGCCACGGGGCCGTCGGTGTTGCGCACGAGGGTCACGAGGTGGCGCTGCTGGTCGAAGGTGATCCGGAAGTGGCGCAGCAATTCGCCACCGAGGGAGGAGAGTTGCTCGGTGAGATCGACGACGGGCTGCGAGACGAGCTGGGTGCCGATGGTGATGTTCTGTTCGAGCCGGCCGACGAACTGGCGTTTGTCACCGTCGAGCGAGCTCACGATCATGCCGATGCGCGGGCCGTGGGTGAAACGGGGATGGAGGCCGGCGGGATTCAGCGCGAGACCGCCGTCGCTGCCCGAGTCGATGAGGACGAAGAAGGATTCGTTGTCCATCTGCACCGGGATGTGCGGGGTGGCCCGCTCGCGGTTGTAGGGGATGATGCTCGTGCGCGGCTGGCGGACCGGCGGGGGCGCGACGACGGGGTTGGGCGCGATCTCGAGCTGGGCGGCGGGGTAGTCGAGGGTGAGGAGGGTGTCGCGGAACAGCGGGAAGCCGACGACGCCATCGATTGACAAGCCGAGATGGGCCGAGAGCTCGGAAAAGTCGTAGACGATGGCCGGGACGCGCTCGAAGTGCGCCTCGCCGAGCCGGAAATGGCGGAGGGTGATGGCCGGGAGCTCGACTTCGCGGCCGTTGGCCCCGCGCACGGGCTGGGTGCGGGGCGGAGTCTTGCGGTTCTCCTTCTGCTTGAGGGCAGCGGCGAGGGCGGGCGAGACGAGGGTGACGGACGAACCGGTATCGACCATGAACCGGTAGGTCTTGCCGTCCGCCTGCGGGGATTCCACGAGGAAGAAATGGGAGAGGATCCTGGCCGGCACGCGGACCGGCTGGGGCTCGATGCGGGTGGCGGCGGGGGCGCGGCCGGGGCTGGTGACGCAGCCGGTGCTGAGCAAGCAGTAAGCGATAAGCAGCAAGCCGTAAGCACTGGCGACCGCCCAACGGGCCGGCCGATTGAAAATCGAGAATCGAAAATCCAAAATCATTTATGGGGTCGCGGCAGGCCGGAGCCGAGCAAAGCCGAGCCGAGGAGAATGACGCTGCCAACCACGAAAGTAACGGTGCCGCCGGAGTTGAAGAAGAGCCAGCCGGCCACGGCCGGACTGAGGGCGCGGGCGAGGAAACCGAGGGAGCGGTAGATGCCGAGCACCTTGCCCTGTTCCTCGGGCGGGGCGTAAAGCGAGATGAGCGAGGAGAGGGCGACGTTGGCAAAACCTGAGCCGATCGTGCTGAGCGTGAGCATCAGGTAGAGCAGCGGGGCGGACCGAGCCACCCCGATGGCATAGCCGATGCCGGCGAAGGACAGGGCCATGAGCGCCATGCCGGCCACGGCGGAGAATTTTTCCCCGAGCTGCGGGACGTAGCGCCGGGCCAGCACACCCTGGGTGAAGATGGAGACGAGCCCGATGTTGATGAAGATGAGCGTGAGGTCGCGCGGGGTGTAGTGCAGGGCATCGGCCGTGAAGAAGCTGATGGTGGACTCGAAGAAGCTGAAGCCGAAGGTGACGACGAAACCCACGAGGTTGGCGCGGCGGATGGCGGGATCCGGCAGATGGATCAGGGAGTGCAGCGGATTGCGCTCCCGCAGGGTGAGGTCGGAGCCGCGTGACTCGGGTGGCAGGGTCTCGCGGAACCGGGCCTGGATCCAGAGCAGGTTGACGAGGCAGAGCCCGAAGGCGATGGCGGCCGGCACGCTGAACGGGTGCACCCCGTAGGCGGCCAGGCGGGGCCAGCGGTCGAGCAGGTTGATCGAGGCGGTGAGGCCGCCGATGGCCGGGCCGGTCAGGAAGCCGAGGCCGAAGGCGACGCCCACGAGGCCCATGCCCTTGGCACGGTTCTCCCGGGTGGTGACATCGGAGACCGCCGCGATGGCGACGGCGAGATTACCGCCCATGATGCCGCCGAGAATGCGGCCGGCGAAGAAGAGGAGGAAGGAACCGCTGAAGAACAGCAGGAGATAGCTGAAGGCGTTGCCCGCGATCGTGAGCAGCAGCACGGGCCGGCGGCCGACGCGGTCGGAGCGCGCGCCCCAGACCGGCGAGAACATGAATTGCATCAGCGAATACACCGAGCCGAGTGCCCCGGCGAAGAGCGCGCCGGTGGCGAGGTTCGAGGCGTGGGCCGCGCTGGCGAGGGTCTGGAGGTGGTTGACCAGCGTCGAGAGGATGCCGCTCTGGCTCTCCTTGTTCACATACCACGCGAGCATGGCCGGGCCGACCGGAAAGAAGATCGAGAAGCCGATCAGGTCGATGTAGAGCGTCAGGAAGATGACGCCCAGGGAAAGAGTCTTGGGGGCGGGAGACTGGACGGCAGGAGTGGACACGAAGGCCGTCACGTTGACCGAAAGCCGCGCCCGCGCAAATAGGATTCGGCGGAATTGAGGCGGGGACGAACCCTTGAGGTGTGGGCGGGGTGCCCTCACCCCGCGGATCGGCGTTATGAAATCCCCAAATCGTGAATCTCTCCCTGCCAGGGCCATTGGATTGAATCGGGAATTAACCCGGCTCTGTGCGGATTTTCACGAACGTAGTGCCACTTTTCCTCATACGATTTCCTATCCCGCAATATATGATCGAAGGTATCGGGCTGCCAGAGTGGTGGCACCAGGTTGAGCTCACGACAAAGTGTCCGGGCCGATACGGATTTCCACATTTTGTGCCAATCGGATAGCGGTCTCGCTCCACTGCCCGGCATGGCAAAGAAATGCACATGATCAGGCATCACCACGTATCGGCCGACATACCAGTTGTCGTGTTTGGCCGAACGGGTCCATAGGCCGTTCAATTCATCAAACACCAATTGGCATGCCAATCCGCCCTGACGGTCTTCAGTGCAAGCGGTGAAGAAGTAGAGTGGATGCTTCTCGAATGGCTGGAGGTGTGGCAGGTGCATGATGACTCGCGGGGTGGGGGCACCCCGCCCACAATATCAGTTGCCCTGGCCCGGGCGATTATCTCACAGCTTGTACGGCAGCGGAAACCTGGAGGTCAGCGCGATGACTTTCACCTTGGTCATGGCGTTTACGGCGGCTTCGTCGGGTTTGCCAACGGCGGCAAGCACGCCGTCGATCAGGCCGGCGATTTCGTCCATCTCCGCTTCCTTCATCCCGCGGGTGGTCATGGCGGGCGAGCCGAGGCGGATGCCCGAGGCCTGGAAGGGCGAGCGGGTCTCGAAGGGGACGGTGTTCTTGTTGCAGGTGATATTGGCCTTATCGAGGGTCTCCTGCGCGACCTTGCCGGTGAGCTCCGGAAACTTGGCGCGGAGATCGACGAGCATGAGGTGGTTGTCGGTGCCGCCGGCGCCGATCTTGTAGCCGCGCGCGGTCATGGCGGCGGCGAGGGCCCGGGCGTTCCTGATCACCTGGCCGGAGTATTCCTTGAAGCTAGGCTTGAGGCACTCGGCAAAGCACACGGCCTTGGCGGCGATGACGTGCATCAGCGGACCGCCCTGGCCGCCGGGGAACACCGCCGAGTCGATCGCCTTCGCGTGCGCCGCCTTGCACATCGTGAGGCCGCCGCGGGGGCCGCGCAGGGTCTTGTGCGTGGTGGTGGTGACGAAATCGGCGTGCGGGAAGGGCGAGGGGTGGTGGCCGGTGGCGACGAGGCCGGCGATGTGTGCGATGTCGGCGAAGAGTAGCGCGTTCACCGAGCGGGCGATCTCGCCCATGCGGGCGAAGTCGATGATGCGCGAGTAGGCGGAGGCGCCCACGGTGATCATCTTGGGCTTTTCACGGAGGGCGATTGCGGCGAGTTCGTCGTAGTCGATCAGGCCGTTGTCCTCGCGGACGCCATACTGGCAGAAGTTGTAGAGCTTGCCGGAGAAGTTGGCGGGGTTGCCGTGCGTGAGATGGCCGCCGTGGCTGAGATTCATGCCGAGAATCTTGTCACCGGGCGTGAGCACGGCGGTGTAGACGGCGAAGTTGGCCTGGGAGCCGGAGTGCGGCTGGACGTTGGCGTGCTCGGCGTTGAAGAGTTTCTTGGCGCGCTCGAGGGCAAGCACCTCGACCTTGTCCACTTGTTCGCAGCCGCCATACCAGCGTTTGCCCGGGTAACCCTCGGCGTATTTGTTGGTGAGCACCGAGCCCATGGCCTCGATCACAGCCGGGTAGGTGAAGTTTTCCGAGGCGATCAGCTCGAGGTGGCTCTGCTGGCGGGCGAGCTCGCCGGCGATGACGGCGTAGACTTCGGGATCGAGCTGGGCGAGGGGGGCGGCGTTTAAGGACATGATAGATTATAGATTTTGGATGAGGATGTCGCTTCGCTCGGTACTCGATTTTCGAATCAGGCCAACAAAGGCAGTCCGCTAATCGGCAATCCGCAATCCGAAATCCGCCCGAAGCGTGTCACACCGTGGCCGTGAGCTTTTTAACGAACCACAAAGCAGGTTTTATCTACTTAGAGGGCGTCTAAAAAGGTCTCGGTGGTAGGGCGGACCGGCCAGGTCTGCCGCGATTTACCTGTGGCCTGCTTTCGCTGAACGGCGCACCGGGCCGGTGCGCCCTACCTTTTTAGACGCCCTATAAGATTAGTTCGTAACTGACGGGCGCGGCTTTGAAAGCCGGGCCTCTAAAGACTTAATCTTCTCTTCTTGTTCATGAATCATTTTGCACATCGTCCAAATCGCATCGCGCAGATGGGGTTTGGCCTCCTGATAAGTTGTGGCCTCTTCTGTGGCCTTGGCTGCCATTCCCTTAATAATCGCGATGGTAGTGGGCATAATTAATTTTATTGGCTGAACAGTTGGACTTGAAACTCAAAAGTAAGGCTTCTGGGTGGTCTGTGAAGTAAAAAGGGAGAGTAGGCAGTGATCTAACTCAAATCGTCTATTCCTGATCCAGGGTAAGCTCGATGAACAGTCAGTGTGGGGATTGACGCATGAGCGGGCGCAGCTCATGCCTGTAGCACATGAAGTTCGCTACGCTGATCCTTGTTACACTCACGGGTCTGGTTGCGTTGGCGCAAGAGGCTAAACCGGCAAAGCTTGAGGGTTTCGTTGAGCTTCTCGCCAGAGCAGAAAAAGGTGATGCCGCTGCCCAAGTGAACGTCGGCGTGAGCTATGACACCGGCATGGGTGTGACTAAAGACCCGACGGAAGCTCTGAAATGGTTTCATAAAGCTGCCGAGCAAGGTAACGCCCCAGCCCAATACATCCTTGGCGAAAAATATGATTTTGGACAAAATATATCCAAGGACCCAATCGAAGCTGTGAAGTGGTATCGTAAAGCCGCAGAACAGGGGCACGTCCCAGCTCAATTTAACCTCGGAGTAAAGTTCGCCACCGGCGAAGGCACTGCTAAAGATGCGGCTCAGGCTGTAAAGTGGTATCGGATGGCCGCCGAGCAAGGGAGCGTCACCGCACAATTCAATCTCGGGTGGAGCTATGAAAAAGGCGAGGGCGTGGCTGCTGACTTGGCGGAGGCCGCGAAATGGTATCGCAAAGCCGCCGAGCAAGGAGATGATTCGGCCCAAGTAAATCTCGGCTGGATGTATGCGCGTGGTGAGGGTGTGGCCAAGGACCCGGTTGTAGCCGTAAATTGGTATCGTATGGCTGCCGAGTCAGGAAATGTCGCAGCCCAATGCGCACTTGGTGCTAAGTATACTCACGGTGAAGGCGTGCTGAAGGACGAGATCGAAGCTTTGGCGTGGTATAATATCAGCGCCATCTCGGGGTTCGAGTTCGCGGTCGAAAACCGTGATGCTCTTGAGCGCCGCCTTGGGCCACAAGCAGCGTTGGTAGCGCAGAAACGTAGCAAGGAAATCTTGAAGCAAATTGAGGCGAACAAAGCGCGCGCTAGAGAGGGTGGGGTCACGGGCTCACCTGCGCAGATAGAAAGAGGTCAAATGCCCAAATCCAGCGGTTCCGGTGCCATTGTTTCATCTTCGGGGTATATCCTGACCGCTGCACATGTCGTGGCTGATGCCGCGAGGGTCAGCGTCATCACCGCGCAGGGCACCAAGCCGGCGACAGTGGTGCGCGTCGATGAATCCAATGATCTGGCCGTGCTCAAGATTGCTGGCAGCACCTATGCCGCCATGCCAGTCACGTCCTCCCGGCGCATTCGTTTAGGACAGGTCGTTGCTACCATCGGCTTTCCCAACATCGGTCTTCAGGGCTTCAGCCCCAAGCTCACGCGTGGGGAGATCAGCAGTCTCAATGGCTTCGGCGATGATCCGCGCAGCTGGCAGATCAGCGCACCCGTGCAGTCGGGCAATTCCGGCGGTCCCTTGCTCGACGAGAACGGCAATCTCATCGGCGTCGTGCTGGCCAAGCTCGGTTTGGAAGCGGCCAAAGCGACGGGCGACCTCCCGCAGAATGTCGGCTACGCGGTAAAGAGTGCCTACGCCCTCGCGCTCTTGGAGCCATATCTGGACAGCAGTACGCCCGAGGCGAATCAGCCGAGCGCAAAGCCGAATTTCGAGGACATGGTCGCGAAGGCCCAGCAGTCGGTCGTCCTGATTCTGGTCTATTGAGCCGCGAGAGCCCCGAGGCGGGGTCAACCGCGTTGGGATTAAAAGTCCTCGGCCGACTCCAGTCGCACGATGCGGATTTCGCGCACGGCGTGATCGACCCAGAACGTCACCAGCCAGTTGCCGCTGACCAGAATCTCGTTGGCGCGCGCCTGGGCGTCCTGCTCCTGCAAATCCCCTTTGCGAAAGGGCGAGCCTTTCAACTCATCCAGGATGGCACCCAACTGTCGTTGCTCGGTGCGGGATGCGGTGGCCAGGCGGCGCGCCGCCTCTTCGTGCAACACCAGTGCGTAGGGGGCCACGGCTAACTACAGGCCCAGTTGTCGTTTCAGGTCTTCCCAGCTCACCTTGCGTCCGGATTCCATCTCGGTGTGGCGGCGGGCCAGTTCTTCCCGGTTGGCCGGGCTGTCGGCCCGCAAGCGGCTTTTGAGGAAGGCCAGCGCCTGCACCATTTGGTCATGGGGCAGTTGCTCCATCTGCGGCTTGAGATCGGCGAAGCTCATGTCGGCAACCTAGCCATTTCATCGGGCGGGACAAGCTTGGTTTATCGGTCGGCCGGTTACGGCACTGCGGCGAACTTGCCGCCGCTCCCACGTATCGGGGCCTACCTTGCGTCGGATTTCGGGACGATGGTCTTAAGGTAGGCGATGAGGCCCGGCACGGCCTCGACCATCTCGTCGCGGCAGGATTCGTAGAGCTTGAGCGGACCGCCGTAGGGATCGCCGATCTCCTTGATGGCGGGTGCGGGCAGGAACTCACGGAAGAGATGGAGGTTAACCGGGGCCGGCCGGGCCCGGGACCGGATGATCGAGAGGTGCGACTCGGTCATGCCAAAGACGGCGAGGGCGCCGTTCAACATCTCCTGATTGAGGCCCTGGCTGTGCAGGTCGCTGATGTCGATGCCGACCTTCTTGAGCGCGGTGACGGAGTTCTCGGAGATGGCCTCGCCGGTGTGCGCGGCGACGCCGGCGGAGATGACCTTCAGGCTGCGCAACGGCTCGGGCTGGGCGGAGAGGGCGTGGGCGAGCAGACCCTGGCCCATCGGACTGCGGCAGATGTTGCCGGTGCAGACGATGAGGATGTGGCCGGGAGAAGACATCGATGAGTGAGCAGTAAACGGTGAGCAGGGAGCAGCCAAGACAGGAAACGCAGAGTGATCACGCCGCTGGCGGCGTCAAATGGGGACAGATCAAAAATCCTAGGCTGCCGTAAGTGTGGGAGGGGCTTTATGCCCCGACAGTGGGATCACGACCTGATTTTCGTCGGGGCATAAAGCCCCCCCACATCAAAGACCCCGGTCAGCGTGCCTTCAGCGCCTGCAGGGCCCGGTGCAGGTGCACGGCGCGCTGGAGGACGCGGTCGGTCAGCCGGGCGACTGGGCTCCCTCCTTCGCTCCCTGAGCTACGGAGGGCAGGCACGGCGGGCGGCACCGTTCCGGTCTGCTGACCGGCCGGTATTTGTCCGGGCCGGTCGCCCGGCAAAGCGTCGTGATTGCCGTTCTTGAATTCATGGACGAGCGAGGCCTCGTCGAAGCGTTCCTTCTCGATCTTGCCCGATATAAGTTGGGCGAGGGCGGTGCCCGTTTCGAGGGCGTCGTAAGCGTGGCGGTCATCCTCGGGCGATTGGTCCACGACGACCTGCGGTTCGGGCAAGGATCCCTTGATGCCGAGGGTGATCAATCCGCCCTTCAAGGCGCTGGCGAGGGCGGCGGGGGTGTCGGGGCTGACCAAAATAAACAGCGGCGCGGAAGGGACTCCGCGCCCTACCAATGCGGCCTGGAAGGCCGCGACTGACACGTCGCTGGCCATGGCGCGGCGGAGGTCGAGCACCAGTGCGCTGGTGCCGGCGACAGGCTTGAGCGCTTCATCGAGGATGTGAACGCGCAGGTAGCCGAGACCCTGGCCGAGATCGGTTTGTTCGCTGGCGCGAACCAGCGGACCGAGAGTGGAGAACAGAAGACAGAGCCCAAGCCGCAGGACAGGCAACCCTAGCAGGTCATTCTGAGCTAAGCGAAGAATCCATGACTGGGCTTGCGGCTCGCGGGGTGAGGGCACCCCGCCCACAACAGATGGATCCTTCACTGCGTTCAGGATGACAGGTAATGTTGGTTTCATGGTTGGCGGTTGAGTTGCCGGGCGCCGATGTCGCGGCGGTAATACTTGGAGACGCACTGAATCTGCTCGCAGGCGGCATAGGCGCGGTCGGCGGCCTCCCGGAGCGTAGGGGCGAGCGCGGTGACGCCGAGCACGCGGCCACCATTGGTCACGATCTGGCCGGCGGCATTTTTCGCCGTGCCCGCGTGGTAGATGAAGGTTTGAGGCGGGAGGCTTGCGGCGGGAGGCAAGACAATCGGATCACCTTTGGCGTAGGTGTCGGGGTAGCCTTTGGCGGCGATGACGACGCAGATGGCGGCGTCGGGTCGCACGTCGAGTGTCATGCCGCGCAGTTCGCCGCGGGCGGCGGCCCAGAGCAGGGCGAGAAAATCGCTTTTGATGCGCGGGAGCACCACCTGGGTCTCGGGGTCGCCGAAGCGGGTGTTGTATTCGAGGACGCTCGGGCCGTCGGCGGTGAGCATGATGCCGATGAAGAGCGTGCCACGGAATGCGATGCCCTCGGAGGCGATGGCTTCGACGGAGGGTTCCACAATTTCGCGGTCGATGCGGTCGAGCAGGTCCGGGGTGACGACCTCGGCGGGCGAATAGGTGCCCATGCCGCCGGTGTTGGGGCCGGTGTCGCCATCGCCGATGCGCTTGTGGTCCTGCGAGACGGGCAAAATGACGTAGTCGCGGCCCGACACGACGACGAGGATCGAGGTCTCGTCGCCGAACATGCAGTCCTCCACCAATATTTTGGATTTTGCACCGTTGCCCGCTGCTGCGGGCACGGTATTTGTCCCGGCCGTCGCCGAGCGAAGATTCTCGATTTTGGATTGGCCCGGCAGGGCGAGCAGGGAGCGAACCGCGGCTTCGGCCTCGGCGTGATTTTGAGCAACAATCACACCCTTTCCTGCCGCGAGGCCGTCGGCTTTCACCACAATGGGGGCGGGACGGGAGCGAATGTAAGCGTTGGCTTTTCCGGAATCGTCGAAGAAGGCAGCAGGTGCCGTCGGGATCTTATATTTAAGGAGAATTTCCTTGGTGTAGATCTTCGAGGCCTCGAGGCGGGCGCCGTCGGCCTTGGGGCCGTAGGCGGGAATACCGGCCTTCATCAGCGCATCGACGAGTCCGAGCGAAAGCGACACCTCGGGGCCGACGACGACGAACTCCACCTTTTCGCGCTGCGCCAGCGCGACCAGCCCGGCGATGTTGTCCACGGCGACGGGGAAGCAGGTGGCGTCGGCGGCGATGCCGGCGTTGCCGGGGGCGCAGAGCAGGCGCGGCTTGGCCGGGGATTGGGCGAGCGCCTTGGCGAGGGCGTGCTCGCGTCCGCCGGAGCCGACGATGAGGACGGAGGAGGGGAGTTGGTTAGCCACGGATCAGACGGATGGAGACGGATGACTGCGGCGTAAAGCCGCCGATGAGGTCATAATCCCTCAGAGCACCTTGAGCGTCTTGCGGTAGAAGGCGATGACCTCGTCGGGATCGTCGGTGAAGAGGATGTAGTCCTGCATCCAGGCGGGGGCGCGCTTGTCGCGGATCATGGCGCGGACCTGGCGGCGGAGATCGCCCCAGAACTTGGCGTTGAAGAAGACGTAGGGGACGCGCGGACGGATACCGAGCTTGAGGTTGCAGAGCTCGATGCCGATTTCCTCGAGGGTCCCGACGCCGCCGACGTTGAAGATGCAAAAATCGGCGGCCTCGAACCATTTTTGCCGGAAGTGGCGGGAGTTTTCCTGGAAGGTGTTGAAGAAATCCACGCCGAGCTCGGGGGGCTGGGCCTCGAGTTCGAGGAAGCAGGCGCCGGTGAGCGCGCCTTTGCTGCGCGCCTGATCGGTGGCCAGGCGCATGACACCGCCGCCGCCGCCGGTGAGCACGCCGAGGTTGCTGCCGATGAAGCTGGTGAGTTTCTCGACGAGGGAGGAGATGCGATCGGTGTCGGCCTGGTCGAGGCCGACGGCGGAGCCGTAGAAGGCGAGGATGGTGGCTTCCTGGAATTTGCGGGCCATCTCTTCGCGGACGAAGAAGCCGTGCTCCTTTTTATAGACGTGCGTGTAGAGCTCCTTCGTCAGCTCGTCATACCAGTAAACTTTCAGGCCGATGCTATCGAACATATCGAGGCGGGCGTGGGCGTTGCTCGAGAAAAAGTAGCCGTGGGTGCGCGAGGGTTTGCGGAAGACGAGGCGTTTCAACTTCACGTCGCCGATGCGCGTCATGAGCTCGATGTTTTCGAGGAGGTCGGGGAAGTAGTCGGTGACGAGGGTGTCGGCGTCGGCGGGCGCGGCGTCGAGGGCCTGGATGAGGGTGCGGCTGCCGACGGGGCAGAGTTCGCCTTCGAGGAATTTGCGGAGGTCTTCGTTGGCGCGGACGACGACGGCGCGGTTTTCCATCGCACCGCTCTGGCCGCGGACGGTGATTTTGGTTTTGGGGCGGGCCTCGATGTTGTCGCGGGGCGGATTGTGATCGAGGCACTGGTAGAGGTTGGCGGCGGTGGCGAGGAGGCGCTGGCGTTTTTTCGCGAGCGACTTCATCTCGGGGTCGTCGGCCTCGGGGGCGCGGTAAATCTCGACGGAGACGACGGGGTTCACGACGGGCTGGTCGCCGGTGTTGTAGATTTCCAACATGACGTTCGTGCCGAAGGTCTTGATCGGGTCGAGGAGGACGGCGCTGGTGTGGATGCCGAAGTTGCCGGGGCCGGGGTTGAGCACGACAAAGTGCTCCTTTAGATACATCGAGCAGCTCGTGAGGATGCCGGAGCGCGGCGCAATGGAGAGCGGCGAGGCGTCGTGGCGGACCTGAACTTTGTCGAGGAAGCCGCGGCTGGCGAGGCCGCTGACGACGCGCTCGAAGCTGAGGCGCGTGAGCTTGGGGTTGAGCGTGTAGCTGACTTGGTGGGGGGTGAGGAAAACGCTGCCGCGGCTGTCGATGCTGATCGTGTTGGGGAGTTTGAGGCGGTTCGTCTTGATGGCGTCCCAGATTTCCAGGCTATTGAGTTTGGCGGCGGCGGGGGCGTAAAAGAGGCGGCCGACGGGGGAGCCGATGCGGAGGAGTTTTTTCCAGTAGGGGGCGTTGGGGAAACTGGGATCGTAGATGAAGGCATCGGCCTCGAGCTCGATGCGGTTGCCCGCGACATGGGCCGGGGCGGTGACGAGCATCTCGATGCCGATGCGGGCGAGGGAGCTGCGCTCGGTGAAGCGGAGGGAGGCGAGGCGGACCTGTAGGGCCTCGAACTCGGCGGGGTGGCGCGGCCAGAAGGCGAGGGTGAGGGAGACGGTGTGCTCGTCCTTGTTTTTGACGGTGAGGATTTGGCCGTCCTGGCTAGTCCAGAATTGATCGGGATTCATTTTTTGGACCGGGAGGAATGAGGGGGTGTGGGGCGTGAGACAAGGCGAGACCGGCGGGAGTAATTGATTGCATTCACCGGGGGCGGCTGGCACATCCGACAACTTTTACGGCACAAAACTCCCTCCGCCGTTACTCTAGGCAGCCTCAAACTCAACGCATGAAACTGAAATCCACCCTCACGTTTTCCTTCCTCGCCCTCGGCCTGGCCGCGGGGCGCGCGCAGGACTCCAAAATCACCGTCCCGGGCCTCACGCCCGGCGCGGCCCCCGCCGCCGCCGCTCCGGCTGCGCCCGCTTTCGCAGAAGCGCAAATCGTCGAGGAGTTCGGCTGGTTTGTCGGCAAGCGCGTCGGGCTCACCGAGCTCGAGTTCACGCCCGCCGAGATCGCGGCGTTTGTGAAGGGCATCTCGACCGCCGCGGCGGGCAAGGACACGCCGTTCGAGCTCGAGAAAATCGGGCCGCTCATGGACGAGTTCATGCAAAAGAAGCAGGCCGCATTTCTCACGAAGGCGCAGACGAAGAGCCTCGCCGTCAGCACCGCCTACTTCACCAAGCTCAAGGAAAACAAGAACGTGATCGAGCTGCCCAGCGGCCTCCGCTACGAGATTGTGAAGCCGGGCGAGGGCGCGTTTCCGAAGGCGTCCGACACCGTGAAGGTCCACTTCACCGGCACGCTGATCGATGGCAACGTGTTCGACAGCTCCGTGCAGCGCGGCGAGCCCGCGGAATTCCCGCTCGAGGGCGTGATCCCCGGCTGGACTGAGGGCCTGCAGAAGATCAACAAGGGCGGCAAAATCAAACTCCACGTCCCTCCGCATCTCGCCTATGGCGATGAGGCCAAGGGCGGCATCCCGCCCGGCTCCACGCTGATCTTCGAAGTCGAGTTGCTCGAGATCAAGGCGACGCCGCCCGCGCCAGCCGCACCGGCCGCCGCGCCCGCCGGGAAATAATTTCGCCGCGAAATTTTTTTGCGCGGAAATTTTCCGCCTGAACAAAGGAAACTCCGGCTGGCGCCGGAGGTTTTTTATTGTGCGGTCGGGCCGGCGCGCGCTGGTGATTCGGCGAGCGCGCGCTTGATGTCGGCCACCCGGACGGGTTTGGTGATGTAGTCGTGCATGCCGGCCGCGAGGCACATCTCGCGGTCGCCTTCCATCGCGCTGGCGGTCATCGCGATGATGTGGGGGCAGCGGTCGCCGAATTCCGCGCGCAGGCGGCGGCTGGCGTCGAGGCCGTCGAGCTCGGGCATATGGACATCCATGAACACGATGTCGTAGGTCTGCCGGTGGCAGGCGGCGACGGCTTCGAGCCCGTCGCTGGCGATATCGGCGCGGTAGCCGAGATTGCCGAGAAGT
>JAYTUA010000068.1:0-9154 GCA_043745015.1 Opitutaceae bacterium
TGCTCAAGGTGCCGCACGAGCCGTCGCCGCCGCACGGCGACCCGGCTTCGCTGCGTGTCTTCCGCGCCGGACGAAATCTTTTCAAGCTGAAATTGTTTGGCTGGGGCGTCACCCAGTTGCTGGCCTTTGCCGGCATCGTGTTCTGGCTGGGCGTGTTCATTGACGTTGAAAGCGAGGCTGATGCCCGCCGGCGGTCGCAACCCGCCGCACCGCTGACCATGGATTCGTTTGCCAAGACGGTGAAAGAACTGCCGCCAATCCGCCTGACGGATCCTCCGCTGACCATGGACTCGTTTGTCAAGACGATGGATAAGGCCGGCCGGGAGGTCGGCGCCGGCGGGGGTGCGCGCAAGCAGCGCCGGGGAGGCGGCTGGGCCGGGTTCAAGCGCGAGCTGGGCGAAATCGCCCTGCGACTGCCGTGGTGGGCCTTCCCGCTCCTGTGGACTCTCAAGATCGCCGGTATCCTCGCCTACTTCGCCCAGCTGCCCGTGACCTACCTGATCGCCCGGCTGGATTACGAGCTGCGCTGGTACATGGTCACCGACCGCAGCCTGCGCATCCGCCACGGCGTCTGGAAAGTCGCGGAATCCACCATGAGCTTCGCCAATATCCAGCAGGTCGTGGTCTCGCAGGGTCCGGTCCAGCGCCTGCTCGGCCTCTCGGACGTCAAGGTGCAGTCGGCCGGTGGCGGCAGTGGCAACGAACACAAGCCCGGCCAGGACGACATGCACCTGGGACTGTTTCACAGTGTCACCAACGGTGCGGAGATCCGCGACCTCATCCTCGCGCGCCTGCGCCACTTCCGCGAAAGCGGCCTCGGCGACCCGGAGGAGGTAGGGCGGCGAGTCCCTTCGCCGCAGCAGCGCGGAACGGAGTCCGCGCCCTACCCAACGCCCTCCATGCCGGCCTCCCCCGACCTGCTCGCCGCCGCGCGGGAACTCGCGGCCGAGGCCCGGGCCCTGCGGGCCTCGCTCGGTTAAGCCGCCTTACGGCCGAGCGCCCAACCGCTGCCACACGGCGTGGGCGGTGTCGGTCGAGCCGACCCCCAACTGCCGGGCGAACTCCAGCACGCGCGCGTCGTCCTCGGAGATGGGATCGAAGCCCGTGCGCTTGCGCGCGGCGTTCAACCGCTCGAGCATCAGCGAATCGAGCAGCACCGGATCGGTGCTCATCCACAGGCGCGGTTCGGAAACGGTGTAGAGCGAGTTGAAATACGGCCCGCCGATGAACTGGTAGAGTTGCAGGCTGACCAGGTTGAGCACCCAGCCCTCGCGCAACTCGGGGATGGCCGCCATCTCGGCCACGGCGGCGGGCGCGGTGGCGGGGCTCTTGAAAAAGCGGAAGGTGTTGCTGGCGTTCCAGAGCGTGGCGTTCACGAGCGCGCCGTTGAGGCCCAGCACCGGGTGGTCGGTGACGACGGGCAGGTTGATCCAGAAATCGGCATCGAGGAACAGCGGCGTGGCGAGGAAGCTCTTGCGGTCCTCCTCGGTGGTGGTCGTGGCCTTGCCACCGGCGGCGGTTTTCACCGCCTGATCGTTGAGGATTGAATCGAAGCGCGCCGGCAGCGGACTGTCGTAGAACCAGGCCGGATCATAGAACTTGCCCGACTCGAGCACATAAACCGGATGGCCCGGGAAGGGCACGGTGCCGGTGGAATACGAGGGGAGATATCCCGTCAGCCGCAGCCGCAACGGATTGAGCCCGACCAAAAAGATGTTCTCACTGGCGAAACCGCGCTTCTCCAGGGCGCTGATGACCCCCCGCACCAGGCCGAAGGGCGTGGCGAGACCCGGGCCCGAGTCGGCGTAGATTTTCAGGCCGACCTTCTTCTTGGTCCCCGGCACGAGCTTGTGGCCGGAGGACTGCTCGAAGTCCTGCAGCAGCTGCTCGACGGCGTAGCGGTAGTCGCCATCGCTGAAGTCCGCGAGGCGATGCTCCCAGACGGCCGGGGGCGGCGGGGCGGGCGCGGCGGCGCGGAGCGCGGTCCCGGCGAGGAGGCTTAAGGCAAGGGCGGTGGGCTTGAGGAGGAATCGCATGTGGTTTTCGTGCGGACGGGCCGGAGACGGCGGGCGCGCACCTTGACAGACCCCACCAGCGGATAAAAGTTTAATCTTCCCGCCGCCGCTTGCGAAAGACACAGTTCGCGTCGCCTACCCTCCGCCGTGCCCGTCATCAAAGCCAACAGCATCCGCGACCTGAAGAACCGCGTGAACATCCACGATGTCGTCATCCGCGTGGTGGCGCTGAAGAAGGCCGGCAGCGGGCGCTTCAAGGGCCTGTGCCCGTTCCACTCGGAAAAGACGCCGTCCTTCAACGTCTCGGCCGACAAGGGCTTTTTCAAGTGCTTCGGCTGCGGCAAGGCCGGCGACACGATCGCTTTCGTGATGGAGACCGAGGGCCTGCACTTCACCGAGGCGGTCGAGGCCATCTCCCAGCGCTTCGGCTTTCCGCTCGAATACGAGGAGGGTTCCGGCGGGCCGACCAAGGAATCGCGCTCGCTCCGGCAGGAGATTTTCGACATCCACGACCTCGCGGCGGACCACTACCGGCAGGCGTTCCTCGCCACCACGCCGCACGGGGAATTCATCCGCGACTACTGGGCGAAGAACCGGCGGTTCACGCCCGAGCTTGGCGAGGAATTCAAGATCGGCTTCGCCCCGCCCGAGGATGGCGGGCTCGGCGCGGCGATGTTGAAACGGAAATTCTCGGAGGAGGCGCTGCGGCAGTGCGGCCTGTTCTTCATCCGCGACGGCGTCGTGCCGACGCTCGGCGGCATTCGTCCGCGCTTCCGCGGCCGGCTGATGATCCCGATCCGCGACCACCAGGGGCGCATCGTGGCGTTCACCGCCCGCCAGCTGGAACTGACGCCGCAGGACGATCCGTCGCACGAGGCGAAATACGTCAACTCACCCGAGACGCCCATCTTCACGAAGAGCAACCTGCTGTTCAACCTCGACCGCGCCCGCACGCACGCCGGCGAGGGCCACCCCTTCGTCCTCGTCGAGGGCCAGCTCGACGCGCTCCGCTGCTGGAGCGTGGGGCTCAAGACCGCCATCGCGCCGCAGGGCACGTCGATCACGGAGGGCCAGCTCGCGCTGTTGCGGCGTTATCACGCGCAAGTGGAGTGTTTCTTCGACAGTGACAGCGCGGGGCAGAAGGCCGCGCTGCGTTTCCTGCCGATGGCGCTCAAGGCCGGGCTCGAGGTCACCTTCCTGATGCTCGCCGGCGCGGAGAAGCTCGACCCCGACCTGTTGTTTCTCGAGCGCGGCCTCGCGGCCTATGACGAGGTGAAGCGCGATTCAAAATCGGCTATGCAATTTGCGTGCGGCGCAGTCCTATCAAATCCCGATTCCGCAACTACCGAAGCGAAAGTAAACGCGCTGAAACAAGTCCGAGAAATTGTTGAACAATCTGAATCACAGATAGCAAGGCAGGGCTACTACGAGGAATGCTCTGGGCTCTTGCGGATCCAGAATATCATCACCCTCGTAAATGAAATGAAAGTAACGGCTGGGGTTGCTGCGCTCCCTCAGAGCCCACGAGCATTCCTAGCTAGAGCCTCGGCTCCTTCAGCGGGACTGGCTAGCCACGACGCTCACACCAAAGGCTATGAGGAACACCTGCTCTACATCTGCCTGCACCATGAGCAGCTGCTGCACGCCATCAGCACGCAACTGGCGCACGAATGGATCGACATCACCGGCCTCGCGGGCCGGCTGCTCGACCGGATGCTGGCGGAGGTGCAGCACAATGGCTGGAACGGCCGCGAAAGCCTCGACCAACTCCTTGAGACAGAAGAGGAAAAGTCACTGGCTGCGACCATGCTTTTTCAGGCCCCGAGCGAGGAGGATTGGACCAAAATTGCCAACGAAGGCCTGCGCCACTTGCAGAAGCGATTCTTGGAGCCCAAGAAGCAACAAATAGAACTTGAAATAGCCTCGAAAGGCGCGATAGGTGACCCGACCTTACCGTCCCTCTTGAAACAGCGCGCCGAAATCACCCGTCAACTCCTCAATCCGCCGAAACTTTCGGTGGCTTCCTGAGGCAGTTGGACACAACGACTTTGCGCCGTAGCCCATCCGGGATACCTTAAACACGTTATGCCGAGCAAATCCAAGCCCGCCGCGCCTGCCCCTGTCGCCAAGAAGCCCGCCAAAGAGAGCGTTCCGGCTAAGCCGCACAGCGCTGAACCGGCCAAACCCGCGGTCGATCCCAAGCATCCCGAGCCCACCAAGCACAGCGCGCCCCTCGCCGCCGTCGCCTCGGCCGCGGACGCCGCCACCAAGGAATTCAAGGAGAAGGCCCTCGAGAACCTCTCCGGCGATCTCAACGACAAGATCCGCTACCTCATCCGCCTTTCCAAGGAACAGGGCTACCTCACCTACGCCGACATCAACGAGGCCCTCCCCGAGTCCGTCGACAACCCCGAGGACATCGAGAACGTCATCTCCGTCCTGCAGAACCTTGAGATCGACATCCTCGATCCGCAGGAAGTCGACAACTACAAGCAGCGCCAGGAGGAGGCCGAGGAAGAGGAGTCGCGTACGTCGAACAACGACATCCTCGACGACCCGGTCCGCATGTATCTCAAGCAGATGGGTCAGGTCCCGCTGCTGACCCGCGAACAGGAAGTGGAGATTTCCAAGCGCATCGAAACCGCCGAGATCAACGCCCTCGCCGCCCTCTTCGCCCTCGGGCCGGTCGGCAAGCACCTCTCCGACCTCGGCGAAAAACTCCTTCTCCGCACCGAGCGCTTCGACCGGCTCGTCATCGACAAGAAGATCGAGAGCCGCGAGGCCTACTTCAAGAACCTGGAGAAGCTCGTCGCCACCACCCGCAGCAACGACGCCATCGCCACCGAGGCCTGGGCCGACGCCCAGAAGGCCCGCGACGAGAAGACGAAGAAGAACGCCCTCATCCGCTTCAAGAAACGCGACAACGTCCTCCGCGCGTGCTACGTCAAATATTTCTTCAAGCTGAAGGTCTTCGAGGATTTCCTCATCGAACTTCGCCCGAAGATCCACGACCTTGAGAAGTGCTTCCACGACCTCCATCGCGCCAAGCACCCGAAGTCGAAGAAGGACGCCGCCATCGACGTCCGCTCGGTCAACCACAAGCTCAGGCACCTCGAGGCCGATCTCCGCATCGCCCCGCAGGCGCTGATGGACACGCTCAAGGTCGCCCGCGGCCACATCCGCGAGGCCCACAAGGCCAAGACCGAGATGGTCGAGGCCAACCTGCGCCTCGTCATCTCGATCGCCAAGAAATACACCAACCGCGGCCTCTCCTTCCTCGACCTCATCCAGGAGGGCAACATGGGCCTGATGAAGGCCGTCGAGAAATTCGAATACCGCCGCGGCTACAAGTTCTCCACCTATGCCACGTGGTGGATCCGTCAGGCCATCACCCGCTCCATCGCCGACCAGGCCCGCACCATCCGCATCCCGGTCCACATGATCGAGACGCTGAACAAGGTCATGCAGGTCCAGAAGCAGCTCCTGCAGGAATTCGGCCACGAGCCGACCCCCGAGGAGGTCGCCGACGAGATGAACCTGCCCGTCGAGCGCGTGCAGCAGATCATGAAGATGGCGCAGCAGCCCATCTCGCTCCAGTCCCCCGTCGGCGACGGCGACGACACCAGCTTCGGCGACTTCATCGAGGACAAGTCCGCGGACAATCCCTACGACATGACCGCGTTCTCGCTCCTGCGCGAAAAGATCATGGACGTGCTCGACTCGCTCACCGAGCGCGAGCGCCGCGTGCTCACGCTGCGCTTCGGCCTCGTGGACGGCTACAGCCGCACGCTCGAGGAGGTCGGCAAGCAGTTCAAGGTCACCCGCGAGCGCATCCGCCAGATCGAGGCCAAGGCGCTCCGCAAGATGCGCCACCCGACGCGCATCCGGCAGCTGCACGGCTTCTTTGATGCGGAACAAATCGACAATCCGCAGAATCTGCTCAAGAAACCGCCGGCGATCCCGCCGCAGTTCATCAAGCAGGGCGGCCCGCTCATCAAGGCCCTCTTCCCGCAGAACTGAACGCTGCTTTCGGCCTTTACTCAACCTGCCCTCAAACTAGCCTGTCCCCATGTCTCTCTCCCTGTTTCCCCTCCTCGGCATCTTCGGTCTCGGCGGCCCGGAACTCATCATCATCCTGATCATTCTGCTGCTGCTCTTCGGCGGCGCCAAGCTCCCCGCCCTGGCCAAGGGTCTCGGCCAGTCCATCAAGGAATTCAAGAAGGCGGCCAAGGAAGGCGAGGACGACAAGGACGAGAAAAAGCCCGACGCCGGCCAGAAACCCGGCAACAACTGAAGCGGCTTGTTGGTTTTGTAGGGCGGGGTCGCTGACCCCGCCTTTTTCTTTGGCGGAATCAGCCGCCGGGCGTAACAACTTGCGCCAGCGGCTGACGCCCGCTAGGCATCAGGCGACATGGCGCTGAACCGGCATTTATGGCGGATCTACACCGATCGCCTGCTCTACGCGGCGGTGGTCGGGGTGGTGTTCGGCCTGGCGATGGGCGGCCTGGCGATGAAGCCGGCGTTGCTGGGGGCGGGGCTGGGCGCGATGTCAGGGTTGATCGACGTAACTGCTCTGATGGCGATAATCGGCGGCGCCGAGACCTTTCTGCCGCGCACGCGTCTCGGCCGGGCGCTCGCGCGGGCGCCGTTCCTCGTCGCCATCGCCGTGAAGACGGCGGCCTACCTGGCGGTGGTCGTTGCCGTGGTCGGCGGCCGGCTGGGGCCGAACCTCGCCCTGCTCACCGTCGATGCCGATACGGCGCAGCTGCTGGCCGCGCAGCTCGAGTCGAACCTGCCGCGGAGGCTGCTGATCCCCGTGACGACGCTGGTGGTGTTCCTGCTGGTCGTGCTGCGCCAGGCGACGCTGCTGGTCGGTGAGCGCACCATGCGCGACATCGTGCTCGGGCGCTACCGCCGGCCGCGCACGGAGGAACGCTTTTCCCTGTTTGTGGACATCGTCGGCTCGACGCCGGTCGCCGAGCGCCTCGGGCCGGTCTCGGTGCACCACTACCTGAGCAGGGTATTCCTGCTCGCTTCCGACCCAATTGACCAAAACGGCGGGGCCGTCGTCCAATACGTGGGCGACGAGGTCATCGTGACCTGGAAGCTGGCGGAGGGCCGCGGCGGGGCGCGGCCGCTGGCCTGCCTCTTCGCCATCGAGGCGGCGGTCGCGGCCGCCGCGGCGGATTTCGAGCGCGAGTTCAGCACGATCCCCAGGCTGCGCGCCGCGCTGCACGCGGGCGAAGTGGTCACGGGCGAGACCGGCGGCAGCCGGCGCGCGATCGTCTTCAATGGCGACGTGATGAACACCACGTCGCGGATCGAGAACGCCACCCGCACGCTTGGCCGACCCTACTTGGTGTCGGAGGACGCGCTCAAGCGCATGCAGGGGACGGAAGCCTACGCGCTGGAAGACATGGGACCGCAGCAACTGCGCGGCAAGGAGGCCCGGCTGCGCGTGTTCGCCGTGTCTTTGCCCGGAAGGTAATGGAACGGCGCCGGCGGGCTGGTATCGTGTCCGCCCATGTCACTGCCCCTGTGAGAGGCTCGCTTCGAGTATGCGCACGCGCCGGGCGCCCGGGCGCTGCGCGATCACGCAGGTCTCCGGCAGGCTGCGCGGGTCGTGAATAGTCGCCTGCTGGAACCCGGCCTCGTGCATCAGTTCCAGGCCGTCCTCGATCGAGGCGAAATGCACGTGCATGCCTCCGCGCACGAAGCCGGCCAGCACCTTGCGGAAAATCGTGACGTTGAGGCTGGTGTTCCCGGTGCGCAGGTAGGCGTCCGAGAGATACAGGCCGTGGGGAAAACGCTGCAGGTGCAGCGCGATGCGCGCCCAGAGCGCCCGCGCCACCGGCGGGTCCAGGTAGTTCATCAACCCTTCGGTGATGATCGCGGTGCCGACGTTGGGATTGAGCGTGGCCGCGACCGAGGCCAGCGAGCGCACGCCGGAGTCCGCCAGGGCATCGAGCTCGACCACGGCGTGTTTTTCAGTGAGCAGGCCCGCCTTTCCCAGCAGGCCGCGCTTGGTCGCCACCATCGCCGGCAGGTCAGTTTCCAGATAGAGAATCTTCCCGCCGTAGCGCTTGGCCATGCGCAGCCCGCGGCCGGAGAGCCCCGCCGCGATCTCGATCACCTGCCCGACGCGGCCGGCCTCAATGGCGCGCGTGAGGATGCTGTCGATGCCCTTGTGGCGCGCCAGCATGAGGTCGTCGAAGGGCATGCCGCCGATGGGCCGCAACGCGACGAGCAGCATCTGAAAAAGGCGGTCGAGCCGTTTTCCGCGAGGGGTCGCCAGCACCTCGTGCGAGAGGCCGAGGCGATACCACATATAACCTGTGGCGTAGGCGGTGGGGCTGATTTTTTCGGAGTTTCTCATGTGATAACCCCCAGCCCTCCCTGCGACAGCGCGGGAGGGCTGGGGTGGAGCTCGGCTGTGAAGATTAAACCCCTACCCCGGCGTCCAAAGTAATTCGATAATCCAGTTTTCTAACAGTAACAGTCAGTGGTTATCAGTTCATATTACAGCCAACAAAAGTTCTGGGCAGTTGGTTCGCAGATGTAGACAAAGCCTTGTCCGCCTTGCGGATGGAAGTCAACCGCCTCGAGGAGCAAGAGCGGTTGATGCGCACCGAGGCTCTGAAGGGCCTGCCCGTCCAGCTCGGACTGGTCAGCATCGACGAAGTGCTCACGCAATTGGCGGTCCATTCTCTAGCAACGGCCCTGCATTCACCTCACTTCTGCAGGCTGGCCTTGAACGCTGCGATCTGGTCGGGGCTGCCCAGCACCAGCACATCGTCGCCGGTAAACAGTTTCTCGTCGCCAGCGGGATTCAGGATGCGCCGCCCGCCCCGGTTGATGCCGGCCACTTGCAGGCCGTAGGTGCGGCTGAGCGCCATCTCGGCCAGAGTGCGGCCGTGCAGCCCGCAGCCCGGCGGCAATTCGACCGCCTGCATGCGCACCTCATCGAAGGTCGAGGTGCTGGGCGCACCCGAGGCCTGCTGCAGGTATTCCTTGCCCGCGGCCACTTGGGCAGGGTCACCCAGCAGCAGCACCTTGTCGCGGGGATAAAGGATCATGCCGCCGTTCGGGTTGCCCACCATCACCCCTTGGCGCTCGATGCCCGCCACGGTGCAGCCAAA
>JAYTUA010000069.1:0-2356 GCA_043745015.1 Opitutaceae bacterium
GCAAGGCGGCCCTGCTCTCCGGTTGGTGCCATGTGCCCGATGCCAGCCGGTTGCGGGCCATAATCGCCCTGGGCGGTACCGGCCGCGTGGCTCTGGCCCAGCCGGTCGAGCGGCCCGATGTCCAGCAACACTTCGCGGGCGAGCCCCGGGCCTTGCGCTCGGGCTTTGCCCTGACCATCAGCCCGCGTCCGGAAATTTTCCCCCTCACTCTTTGTGCCGTGATTGATCATGGCACCCTGGTCCCCTTTCATGTCCTGACCGCCGCCGACCTGCCCGGCGGCGCCCTGGGCTGGGAAGATTACCCGGCTTGGGCGGCGCAGTTTGATCCCGACCCCGCTCCATCTCAGGCCTCCGCCGGCGAGTCGCCCGGCCTGCTCCTGTCAGTTCTGCTTCCCGTCTATAAAACACCGGAAGCCTACCTCCACGCCTGCATCGGATCCGTGCGGGCCCAGCACTACCCGCACTGGGAGCTGTGCATTGTTGACGATGGCTCGGGTTTGCCCGGTCTCACCGACGCTCTCCACCGGCTGGCCGCCACCGATGCCCGCATCCGGGTCCAGACCCGGGCCAGCAATGGGGGCATCAGCCGCGCCACGAATGACGCCCTGGCCATGGCCCGCGGAGAATTTGTCGTGCTGCTGGACCATGATGATTTGCTCCGGCCGCACGCGCTCGCTGAGTTTGCCCTCCGACTGGCCCGGGAGCCGACCTGGGATGCGCTCTACTCCGACGAGGACAAGATCACGGCTGACGGCAAGCGGATCATACCTTTCCTCAAACCCGACTACTCGCCCGAGTTTCTCCTCGGGGTCATGTATATCGGCCATGCGCTCGGGGTGCGCACGAGCGTGGCCCGGTCCGCGGGTGGTTTTGATCCCGCCTTCGACGGTGTTCAGGACTACGAGTTTTTTCTCCGGGTGACGGAACGGACCAAGCGGATTGGCCATATCCCGCGCATTCTCTATCACTGGCGCCAGTCGCCGGGTTCGAGCGCTCTGCAAGGCAACGTCAAGGGCGACATGGATCAAAAACAGGCCCACGCGGTGCAGGCCCATCTGCGACGGCGGGGAGACTGGCGGACGGCCCGTCCCTTCGGCGGACATCGGGTCCGGCTGGAAAATCCCGCCACCCCGACGGTGGAGATAATCCAAGTCCCCGATCCGGCCTCGATCATGACTGCGCTGCGCCAGGCCGCAGCCGCCAGTACGGCGGATGTCCTCGTGTTGCTGTCCGCCGAACCACGGAAAATCAACGAGGCCTGCCTGACGGAACTGGCGGCCCTCGCCGCCCTCCCCGACTCCGGTTGTGTCGCACCGCTGCTGGTGTCTGCCGAGGGCCGGGTCTATGAATCCGGCCAGGCCGGGTCACGTTCGCTCATGCGTGGCTTCCATCCCGGGAGTGATGGCTATCATGGCACATTGCGCTGCAACCGGGAGGTGGATGCGGTGTCGCCCGCCTGCATCGCCGTGCGCCGCCTGCTGGTGACGGATGCCGCCGGATCCTTGGGCGAAGACTGGCCCGGCTTCTGTGCCCAACTGCGGGCCCGGGGACTCTATCACCGCGTATGCGCCTCAGCCCGCGTGCAGGTAGCCGCGTCCGCCAAGGAACCCACCAGCCCCGGCAGTGGGTCAGTTTGCTGGAGGTCGGGCTTTATGCCCGACACCCAAGGCAATCTGTCGGGGGTAAACCCCGACCTACAAACGAGCGCACCGGAGGCAGAAACCAAATTGATCCACTACCCCAGCCCCGGTAGCGCTGCTCCCGGCCCGCGGGAGTTCTATCATCCGCAGTTCGATTCGCAGCAGGGGGATTACACCCTCGCTCCAGTCACCCCTAAACCGGCTTCGCCGCAGGCCGCGGTGCAATTTTATGTCGACCAACCGGCCGGGTGGGACGCTCTCCCCCGCTGCCTCATCAGCCGGGGCTGGTGCTTCTCCCGACCGGAATATCCGATTTCCGGAATCAGGCTCCGGATAGCCGACGTGGTTCTTTCCGGTGTAATCGGATTATCCCGGCCGGATGTTCTGGCTGCGCGGCCCGATGCTCCGGATGAGTTCACCGGTTTTGAAATCCGCGGCCTTCTGCCGGCCGGCCGGCATCAAGCGCGCTTGGAAGTCCGCCGGGCTGACGGCACCTGGACGCTCCTGATGATGCGCGCGATGGCGGTGCAGCGACAGTTTCTGCCCCTCTGGTTGGGCGGCGGTGACTGGAGGGAACTGATGTTTTTCCAAATGCCCGGGCACATGGCCCACGCCGCCCGGCCGGTGCGTCCGGAGAAATTCCCCGCCGCGAAGGCCCACCCGCGCCAGCCGAAATTCTCCATTGTCACCCCGAGCTACAACCAGGCGAGATTCCT
>JAYTUA010000070.1:0-2350 GCA_043745015.1 Opitutaceae bacterium
CCGAACAAATTGTAGGGGCCGGGATTGTAGTTGAGCACGAGGCCGGTGTTGGCGCGGTCGGCGTTGCCGTAGGCGGCGTTCACTGTGCTCGAGAAGCCGCTGTTGTGTTTCTTTTTCATGACCAGATTGATGATGCCCGAGGTGCCGTCGGGCTTGTACTTGGCCGAGGGGTTGGTGATGACCTCGATCTGCTCGATGGAGTCGGCCGGGAGCTGCTGCAGGATTTCCGCCCGGCTCCGGCCCATCAGCGTCGAGGTCCGGCCGTTGATCAGGATCATGACATTTTCCGAGCCGCGCAGGCTCACTTTGCCGTCGATGTCCACCTGCACGGAGGGCAGGTTCTGCAGCAGGTCGCTGGCCGAGCCGGTGGTGCTCTGGATTCCCTTGCCGACGATGTAGGTCTTGCGGTCGATCGAATTCAGGAAGCCCTGCTGCTGGCCCTTCACTTCCATTTTCTCGAGCTGAAGGGTGCCGGCGGCCACCTTCAGCCCGCTGAAATCGATCCGGGCATGGGTTGCATCCACCACGAAAGCCGGCGTCGCCTGGCCGTCCACGCCGACCAGGTTGTAGGCGAGCGTGTACTGGCCGGCCGGCACTTTTTCCAAAGTGAAGCGGCCCTGGTGGTCCGAGACGGTGCTCTGCACCATGGTGCCATCCGGTTTTTGCAGGGTGACCGCGACGAACTCCACCGGCTTGCCCGCCTGGTCCACGGCCGTGCCGCTGACGATGCCTGCCGCCTTGGCGGCCCGGGTGGCGCGCACCGCTTCCTCCGCGTCGTCGTCCGGCGAAGCAGCGCGCACGCAGCTGGCACCGAGGGCCAGACAGAGAATGAGCCGGGCCGGATGATTCAACATGAGAGGATCATAACGGATGGTGGATTACGGCAGGATTACAATGGAGCAAATTCGCGGTAATTTTTGCCGGATCGCGGGCCGGTCAAAAATCCTTGCGGAACACAATCCCGCTGGCCCGGCCGTCCAGATACGGGGCGACAGCCATCTGCCCTGCCCGCGGCTTGGCATGACGCCTGACGATCGCTTGGCCGACGACTGTGCCGATGACCGCCCCGGCCACCACATCGCTGGCAAAGTGGGCGTTCTGTTCGATCCGCGAATAGCCCACCACCCCCGCCAGCCCATACGCGACTCCCTGCACCCACCACTGGTCGTAGTGTGCGGCAATCACCGAAGCGATCGCGAACGCCTGGGTCGTGTGGCCTGACGGGAAGGAATTGTTTCCGCTGAAGGGCTTGAATTCAAAAACGTGATCCGCGCGATCGGGCCGGATCCGGCCGGCGCTGAATTTCAGCAGCGGCGTGATGATGCCGGTCGAGATGATGCTGGCCGTCAGGCCATCCATCGCCACGGCCCGGGCCTTGGGGTCATTGCCGATATAACCGCAGGCTTCGAATCCGCCCAGGATCAGCCAGGAATATTCCGCGCCCAGCCGCTGGGCGTTCTTGGTGAACTTGTCCAGATCGTGCGTGCGACCCTCCTGCGCCTCCGCCCTGATGTTATTGTCAAACGCCGACGCACCCAGCACGAGGCCGGTCAGACCGCCCGCGAGCAACCAGTCGTGCTGGTCCCAAGCGAGCGGGGCCAGGAGCAGGCCTCTCGTGTCATCGGCGACCAGGTGGACAAAGTCGAACGAGAGGATTGAGTCCGGACGGCGGCCGGGCGTGAAAGGCACGGGCCGGGGTTTGATATCCTCCACCGTCCACGCATGCCGGCTGACCGGCAGGTTGGTGGCCGCGGAAGTGTCGAGGCCGAGTGCCCCGGCGAGGATCAATCCTGGTAATATTTTCTGGATAATCATGGGGAATGGTGCCGGCGAGGGACCGGCCGAGGCTACCATCCCGGAGATTACTGGAAGATTACCGCGCCAACATTATTCCGCCATCGCGCCCGCGGGATTGATGGCAAAGACCAGCTGGTCCCCTTCCAGCGCCACGCTCAGACTCCAGCCCATGGCCGCGGCGAATGTCTGGGCTAGATTCAATCCCAGTCCGGCATGTTCACCCCCGCTGCGTGCCGTCTCCTTGCGCCAGAACCGGTCGAAGAGCCGGGCCACATCGCCCGCGGTCACGGTTCCGGCGGAATTGGCCACGCCCAACCGCCCCGTCGCGTCGCCCGTGATGGCAATCTCTCCGCCCGCCGGCGCGTAGTCCACGGCATTGTCAAAGAGGTTGCCCAGGATCGACCGCAGCAGCACCGGGTCGGCCGGCACGGTGCAAGGTGCCACCGAAATTGCCACGCGAAGGCTGCGGGCCGCCGCCCGCGCGGCAAAAGGCTGCCACGCCGCCGCCACGAACGCGGCCAGTTCAACCGGGGCGCATTGCACGGCCAGCTGG
>JAYTUA010000071.1:0-32294 GCA_043745015.1 Opitutaceae bacterium
TTGTAGGCGGGGTGCCCTCACCCCGCAGATCGCCATGCCACGCGGGGTGAGGGCACCCCGCCCACAAAGGCTGGATTCTTCTCCCGCTGTAGCGGGATCAGAATGACAGGAATTGGATGTCAGTTGGTTTATTGAAATTATACCCGGGCAGGAACACTCACGCGATGAAATCCTCGGGGGCAAAGGTCAGCATCGCGCGGGCGGCGACCGCCTCGTTGACCTTGAGCACGGTGACCGCGCTGGCGAAGGCGCTCTCGCCCGGGCAGTTCAGTTGCGCCTTGCCGCGGATGGTGTCGAAGAAATTCTCCAGGTGCGGCTGGTGGATCGCCTTGTCGAGGGTGACGGGCATGTCCCACGAGGAGAGCGCCGCCGTTTCGCGCACATCCACGACGCTGGTCCGGGCGGGGGCCCCGAACTTGGGGCGCGGCTTTTCCCACGGCAGGAGCTTTTCGGCGCCTTCGTCGGGCGTGCCGGGCTTGCGGATGAAACCTTGCTGGACCCACTGGTCCCACTCGGGGGCGCGGGCCTCGCGGAAGAGTTTCGTGTAAGCCGGATTTTCGGACATCTTGAGCGAGCCCTCGGTGCCCATGAAATATTCCATGTAGCCGCCGCCGGCGCTGGTGGTGGTGAGCACCTGGTAGAACGCCCGCACCGGGCCCTGCGCGGTGGCGAATTCGTAGATCGTCATCACGTTGTCATACCACTCGTGATTCTGGTAGTAGTCGGCGCCGCCGCTGGCCATGACGGACGTGGGGTTGGCCCCCAGGAACCAGTTGAAGATGTCGATCTGGTGCGCGCCGAGGTCGGAGATCGGGCCGCCGGCATATTTCTTGAACCAGCGCCAGTTCCGGAATTCATGCATGTTGGCGAAGCCGTATTTCTCGAGCGCCGCCGCGGGCAGCGCATATTTTTCCGGCCAGCCCAGGTCGTCGCTCACGCTCCGGTTCCACTGGCTGTTCACATTGGTGATGCGGCCGAGGAGCTTCGCCTCTTGGAGGACTTTCGCGCGGGCGTGCTGGTAGCGCGGGTTGCTCCGGCGCTGGTGGCCGATCTGGAGAAGTTTTTTGGTTTCCCGGGCGGTCTGCACCATGGAGCGGGCATTGGCGACGGTGTTGGCCATCAGCTTCTCGCAATAGACGTGCTTGCCCGCGCGGAGGCACGCGTTGGTGTGCTCGGCGTGCCGGAAGTCCGGCGTCGCCACGAGCACGGCGTCAAGGTCCGGCACCGCCGCGAGCATCTCCTGATAATCCTCGAAGGGCCGGGCCTCATGGCCGAATTTCTTCAGCAGGCGCTCGCCGTAGGTGCGGTTGTAGGGCCAGATGTCGCAGACGGCCTGGAAACGGATGTCGGGGATCTTCAGCGCGGCGTTCAGCAGCACCCGGCCCTGCTCGCCGCAGCCGATGAGCGCCACGTTCAGCGCGGCCCGGCCGGCGGTCTGCTGGGCGCGCGCGACATAGGGCGCCACGAGGACGGCGGCCCCGAGCTTGAGGCCGGTGGAAAGAAAATCGCGGCGGGTGGCCTCGTGGGCGGCGGCGGGGTCAGTCATGTTTGTCGGGCCAGACGGCGAAGCGGTTGTGGCGCACGAGGACCAGCGCGGCAACGACGAGGCCGAGGTAGACCCCGAGCCAGGCGACACCATCGCCCTGCTGCACGGCCATCAGGCCGAAAGCCAGGGCGATGTAGAGCAGCCCCATCACGAGCAGCGTCAGCCGGGTTTTCAAGCCCAGCAGCAACATCACACCCAGCACACCCAGGATGTAGCCGAGCGGCAGGGCAAAAGCCTTCGTCGCCCACAACGGCAGGAACGAGGCGCCCGTGATGCCCGTGGCCATGCGCGTCATGTTGGTGTAATAATTGCTGAAGGAATAACTGCCGCCGGATTCGAATTTCTCGACGCAGGACATCAGGGCCCGCAGGGCCAGGAAAAGCCGGAGGAGCAGAAAGGCCGCGGTCAGTTCGCAGCGGACGGGCGGGGAGGAAGGAGTGGTGGGCTGGCTCATGAATGGATAAGGCTGAGTCGATTAGACCCCGAAGCCGGGGCGGTATTCCTTGGTGATATATTGGTTGGCGGATGGCAGGTTGGTGATCTTCAGGGCGGCGGCGTCCCACTCGATGGGGCGGCGCGCCCGCACGGCCACGTTGCTCAGGAGGCAGAGTTCGGTGAGTTTGGACGAATAGGCGAAGTTGGAGCCGGCGGCGGGCCCGCCCTTGCAGGCGCGGATCCACTCGGCGAAATGGCCGCCCTCGATGCGCGGGATGGTCTTGGCCGGCAGGGTCGGGAGCAGTTCCTTCATTTTCACTTCCGGAATGATCCGCACGCTCTCGTAGTAGGTGGGCGCGAGCACCGTGGCCTTGCTGCCGACCAGCAGGGTGCCGTTGTCCGGGAAGGCGCGTTCGTCCGGCCAGAAATCCGGCAGATGCGGCTGCAGGCCGCCGTCATACCAGGTCCACTTGATGGCCGGCCGGGTGCCGCGCGCGGCAAAGTGATAGACGATCATCGAGGAAGTCGGCGCGCTGAGCTTGTTGGCGCGGCCGCTGATCGCCTCGATCCGCACCGGCGCATCAAGGCCGAGCGCATAGAATGCCCCGTCCATGATGTGGCAGCCCATGTCGCCCAACGCCCCGGTGCCGAAATCCCAATAGCCGCGCCAGCTGAAAGGCAGATAGGCCGGATCATACTGCCGGTCGGGGGCGACCCCGAGCCAGAGGTCCCAATCCAGCGTGCCCGGCACCACCGGCATCATCTTGCTGTGGTCGGGCTTCTTCACGCCTTGGGGCCAGATCGGGCGGTCGGTCCAGCTGTGGATTTCCGCCACTTCGCCCAGCACGCCGGCTTCATACCATTCCTTGAGCAGGCGCGCGCCCTCGAGCGCATGGCCCTGGTTGCCCATGATGGTCGCAACCTTTTTCTCGGCGGCGAGCTTGGCCAGCTGGCGGGCTTCCCAGATGGTGTGCGTCAGCGGTTTCTCCACCATGACATGCTTGCCCAGCGACAGGGCGGCCATGGCGATCGGAAAGTGCATGTGGTCCGGCGTGGAGACCGTGACCGCGTCGATCTTGCTGCCGAGCTTGTCGAACAGCTGCCGGTAATCGCGGAAGCGCGGCACATCCGGATAGGTCGTGTAGGTTTTCGCCGCGCGCTCATCATCTACATCGCAGAAGGCCACGAAGTTCTCGCCCTTGAGACCGTCGACCGCGGCCTCGCCGCGGCCGCCGACGCCGATGCAGGCGACGTTGAGGCGGTTGTTGGGCGTCGGGGTGCCGGCGGTCTGCGAGCGCAACACCTGCGGGAAGGCGGCTGCAGCCACGGAGGCCAGGCCGGCGGATCGGATGAACGAGCGACGCGTAAGGGGGGTATTCATGGGCGGAGGTTGGCTGAAAATAACTGTCGCGGTCGATGGCGGGCTAAACTCGGCCACAAACATGGCAGATGTACGGACAATTCAAAACCCTGAAATCACCGTGCTCAAACATATCATTTAAAAACATTCAGCTGATAACCGGCGGTTCTGCAACTGCGGGCCGGCCGAAGCCTAGACCCGGGGAAATTTAACCCACTTGGCGCCCCGGGCCGAGCTTTTCACCACCGTCTCGATGAAGGCCATGCCGGCAAGGCCGTCGTCAATCGTGGGGTAATCGTAGCCGCCTTTCGGGGCCTTGCGCCCGGCCACGGCGTCGGCGATGGCGGCGCCGGCAGCCCGGTAGACATTGGCGAAGGCCTCGATGAAGCCCTCGGGGTGCGCGAAGGGGGTGCGCGTGGCACCCTGCGCCGCGGGGGAAAGATAGTTGTTGCCGCGGCGCGAGACGACCGGCGGCGCATCGGCGCGCTTGAACACGAGTTCGTTCGGATCCTCCTGGTGCCACTCCAGCGACCCCTTGGTGCCGTAAACGCGGATATTGAGGTTGTTCTCGTCGCCGTTCGAGATCTGCGAGGCGAAGAGGACGCCCCGGGCGCCGCCCGCGAAGCGCAGCAGACAGTTGCCGTCGTCGTCGAGCGGCCGGCCGGGGATGAAAGTGGACAACTCGGCGCAGACCTCCTCGATCTCGAGACCGGTGATGTAGCGCACGAGATTGTGGGCGTGGGTGCCGATGTCGCCCATGCAATTGGAGATGCCGGCAACCGACGGATCCATGCGCCAGTTGGAGATGGCCCCGTCGCCTTTCTGCTCCAGGGCGGTGATCGCGTAGCCCTGCGGATATTCGGCGACGATTTTCATGATCCGGCCCAGTTTCCCGGCGCGCACCCACTCGCGGGCCTCCTTCACCATCGGGTAGCCGGTGTAGTTGTGGGTCAGCGCAAAAACGCAGCCTGACTTCCGCACGATCTCGCGAAGCTTCCGGCCCTCCGCGAGCGTGAAACAAAGCGGCTTGTCGCACACCACGTGGATGCCGGCCTCAAGAAACGCCTTCGCCACCGCGAAGTGCGTGTTGTTGCGGGTCACGATCGAGACGAAGTCGATGCGCCGGTCCGCGGGGAGCGCGGCCTCGGCCTTGGCCATCTGCCCGTAGCTGGCGTAGACGCGACCCGGGGCGAGGAAGAAATCCGCGCCCGAGGCCTTGGACTTGGCGGGATCGGAGGAGAAGCAGCCGGCAACGAGGTCGATCTCGCCGTCGAGGCGGGCGGCCATGCGGTGGACAGCGCCGATGAAGGCGCCGCGGCCGCCGCCGACCATGCCCATGCGGAGTTTGCGATTAAGATTCATATTAGGAGATTTTCCCGCGGATGGCGCGGATAGGGCAGAAATCAAATCCGTTTTCATCCGTGTTATCCGCGGCAAGGTTGGGTTTTGTGAATCAGAGCGCAACCGGCTTGCCGGTGGCGGCGGACTGATAGGCGCCGTCGATGATCTTCATCAGCGACAGGGCCTGGTCGGGCGTGTTGAGGGGCTGCTCCGTGCCGGCGATGGCGCGGACGAAGTTCACGGCGGAGCGGATGCGGCCCATCGTCTCGTCAGGCGGGACGAGGATGTTGCGGTTGACCATGCGGCCGTGCTCCTGCGCGTAGAACTCGCAGCTGTCGATCGCGGTGGCGTCGATGCCGTCCACGCCGAAGAGGCGGCGGACGAGACCGCCGGCCTTGCTGCCCTGGAAGGCGACGGAAACCTCCTCGCGGAGATTCATCTCGGCCCACGAGACCTGGAAGCTGAGGGCCTGGCCGGTCTTGAAGGTGACGAAGCCGTGCGCCGCGGCCTCGACGTCGGTCGTGCCGTTGGCGACATCCGGGATGCCCCACGGGCCCTTGAAGGCCTTGTCGGTGATGTGGTCGTTGTAGGTGCGGGCGATGATGTGGGCCGGCTCGGGGTAGCCCATGAAGAACATGCCGAGGTCGACCATGTGGAGCAGGTCGATGAGCGGGCCGCCGCCGGAGAGGGCTTTGGTGGTGAACCAGCCGCCGAAGCCGGGAATGCCGGCGCGGCGGATCCATTTCGCCTGACAGGTGTTGATGGTGCCGACGGCGCCGGCGTTGATGTAGTCCATCATCGCGTAGCTCTCGGGCCGGGCGCGGTTGTTGAAATTGAACATCAGCGTCTTCTTCGCCTTCGCGGCGGCGACCTGCATCTCGGCCATCTGCGCGGCGTTGAGCGCGGGGGGTTTTTCGCAGAACACGTGCCGGCCGGCGGCGAGGGCCTGCAGCGCAAGGGGCGCGTGGAACTTGTTGGGCACGATCACCGAGACGGCGTCGAGCTCCGGCATGGCCTTGAGCATGTCGCCCACGTCGGTGAAAACCCGGCCGATGGCGTGCTTCTCCGCGGCTTTTTTGGCGGCGGGCTCCGCGACGTCGCACAGGGCGACGACTTTCGCGCCGGCCTGGCGGAAACCAGGGACGTGATAATTGGCCATGCCGCCGGCGCCGATGATACCGATTTTAAGACTCATTGTGTTGGTGATTCAAAATACATTTTCCCGCAGCTGGCGCGGATCTGCGCGGATAAATCAGGAATCAATCCGTGATCATCAGCGTTATCCGCGGTGGGTTTGGGCTATTGGTTCTCTTTGTCGAAGGCGGCGTCGAAGGCGATCGCACTGCGGGCGAAGTCCAGCTTGCGCAGGAAGGCGCAGGATTCGGCCGCACCGTGCTCACGGTCCATCCGGATGTCCTCCCACTCGACGGAGAGCGGGCCCGCATAGCCGACGTCGTTAAGCGCGACGATGATCTCCTCGAAGTTGATGTCGCCGCGGCCGACGGAGCGGAAGTCCCAGGCACGGCGGGCGTCGCCGAAGCTGGTGTGGCCGCCGAAGACGCCGACGTCCCCGTTGCCGTGGCCCCACCAGACGTCCTTCATGTGGGCGTGGAAGATGCGGGGACCGAAGGTGCGGATGAATTTCACGTAGTCCACGCCCTGGTAGCCGAGGTGCGAGGGGTCGTAGTTGAAACCGAAGCGCTTGTGTCCCTTGACGGCGGCGACGGCCCGCTCGGCGCTGGCGATATCAAAGGCGATCTCGGTCGGATGCACCTCGAGGGCGAAGTTCACGTTCTGCTTTTCGAACTCCTCGAGGATCGGGCCGAAGCGCTTGCCGAAGTCGGCGAAGCCCTTGTCCCAATACGCCTGCGACGTCGGCGGGAAGGCATAGATCGAGTGCCAGATCGACGAGCCGGTGAAGCCGTTGACGATGGCGGGGGCCTTCTTGTCCTTATTGCCCGGCTTGGCGTTGAAGAACCGCCGCGCGGCCTTGGCCGTCAGCGCGAGTTTCTTCGCGGCGCGCGAGCGCACGCCCTCGGGCTCGCCGTCGCCCCAGACATCGGGCGGGAGGATCGACTTGTGGCGCTCGTCGATCAGGTCGCAGACCGCCTGGCCGATCAGGTGGTTCGACACCGCGAAGCAGGTCAGGCCGTTGTCCTTCAGCAGTTCCCACTTCTCCTTGAGGTATTTGTCCGACGACGCGGCGTCATCCACCGAGAAGTGGTCGCCCCAGCAGGCGAGTTCGACGCCGTCGTAGCCCAGCTTCCTGGCGAGCGGGGCGAGCTTGGTGAGGGGCAGGTCGGCCCATTGGCCGGTGAAGAGCGTGATCGGGCGGGGCATGGTGGGAGGGAGCAGAGGACAGAAGTCAGAGGACGGAGGACAGACCAAACTGCCTGTCATGCTGAGCAACGCGAAGCATCCAGATGGATTCTTCGCTGCGCTCAGAATGACAGACGGAGGAAGTCATGGGACAGCTCAGGCCGCCGCGGGCTTCTTCTTCATCACGGCGATGAGGATGAAGACGACGGTGAGGATCGCGGGCAGGAGGGCGACATTGCCGAGGGCGTGCAAGCCGGCGGCAGCCTGGATGTCGGCCAGCTCGCTGCCCGTGGGGGTGGTGCCGGCGGGAGTGCGGAGGACGATGCCCTTGTCATACCAGCGACCGATGATGGGGAGGACGAAGCTGACACTCAGCATGCCAGCGCCGCCGATAATGGCCATGCCGAGCGCGCCGGTCTTGGGGAAGTTCTCGGCGACATAGCCGACCATCGTGGGCCAGAAGAAGCAGACACCGAAGGCGAAGACCGCGGCGGCGCCGAAGAGCATCGAGCCGCTGGCGTGGCTCATGGCGTAGAGGCCGAGGGTGCTGAGGATCGCGCTGGCGACCAGCATGCCGATGGGCGAGAGCTTGTGCACGAAGGGACCGGCGAACATGCGGCCGACCGCCATGATGCCGTTGATCATGACGAGAACGAGGATGCCGGACACGCCGGCGTGGCCGAGGATGTTGGGGATCCACTGGCCGGACCCGAGCTCGGTCGAGGCGGTCAGGAGCATGCAGGCCACCATGAGGATGAAGCCGGGGGCGACACAGGCGGCGAACATCGAGCCGGTGGACTCACCCCGCTGCACGCGCTCGGTCTGGGGCATCTGCTGGTTGCCGCCGAAGAACATGGAGCCGTAGGCGGCAAGCGGGACGAGCATGGTGGCGAACTGCGCCTTCCAGCCGAGTTCCATCTTGGCGAAGACGAAGGCCAGCAGGCCGCCGATCACGATGCCGCCGGGAAACCACACGTGGAAATGGTTGAGCTTGGTGGTCTGGTCCTTGGGGTAGAGCGTGGCGACGAGGGGATTGCAGGCCGCCTCGACGGAACCGTTGGCGATGCCGAAGAGGAGCGTGCCACAGAACAGGCTCTTGAAGTCCCAGGCGAAGATGGTGAGCAGGATGCCGGCGAGGTGGCCGAAGAAGGCGAGGCTGAGAATGCGTTTGAAGCCCAGGCTGTCGACGAGCGGGCCGCCGAACATCATCGCGAGCGTGAAGCCCCAAAAGGCGGTGCCGTTGACCCAGCCCACCTGCTCATTGGTGAGGTTGAACTGGGTGATCCAGTCGCCCGTGGCCCCGCCACGGATGGCGAAACTCATGGCGGTGGTGATCAAGGCGGCACAACTGGCCGTGAACAGGCGGGAGGGATTCATGGGGTAGTGGGTGGGGTTGGGGTGACAGCGAAAACAGGAAACGTGGAAACCGGCGGGAAGGCCGTGAAATTAAGAAACGTTCATGCCCTTAAGCAAGCCACGGATGTAGCCAACCGACTCGGCGAGCCCGGGCAGGGCATCCTCGGCGTCCTTCTCATATTCAAACCAGACCGTATGGGCGTAGCCGGTGTCGAGCAGGGCCTGGAGGATGCCGCGCTGGTCGAGGATCCCCCGCCCCACCTCGAGCGGCACGTCCTTCACGGTGCCGACGGGCACGGCGGTGTCCTTCAGATGCACATCATAAAGCCGCGAGCGGTAGGCGCGGATGCATTGCGCCGGGTCGGCCCCGGCGCGGTAGGTGTGGCCGACGTCGATGCAGAGCCCGATGCGCGGGTCGAGCGACTGGATGGCCTGCCAGGGCTCGTGCGGCGAAGGCCAGTCCTTGTTCTCGGGGCCGTGGTTGTGGATGGCGGCGCGGACGTTGTATTCCTTCACGAAGCGCTCCAGCCGGGGCAGCGCCTCGCGCGCCGGGCTGCAACTGAAGAGCGGCACGCCCATGGTCTTCACATACTCAAAGGCGGTGCGCATCTGCGCCTCGTCGTCCTTGAGCGTGAGCACGCCGACGCAGGTCGCGGTGACGCCGGTGGCCTTGAATTTTGCCAACTGGGCCGTCCAGCCCGGAGGCGAATTCTCCCACGGCAGGTGAAGACGGTTGACGGAGACGGTATCGAGCCCGACACGCTTCACCGCCTTCAGGGCGTTCTCCAGCGGCATGCCGCGCAGCGTGTAGGAGGCGACGCCGAACTTGAAGGCAAGAGGCTTGAGGCCGGCGGCGGGAGGTGCTTCGAGCGCGACGGCGCGGGCGGCCCCGAGGAGCGGCAGCGCGGCGCCCGCGACGGCAAGTTGCTTCAGGGCGGTGCGGCGGTTCATGTTAAACCAAGCCGAGTTTCTCGAGCACTTCGCGGGGCGGGCCCTTGAACTCGGCCAGCGGCATGTTGCCGACATAGCCGAGGTCCTTCATGCCCTCGGGCGTCGTGAAGAAGCCGCTGGTGGTGAGATCGCGGAACTTGGCGAAAAATTTCGCGCCCTCCGCATGCTCCGGCTTGGCGTCGGGGGCATGGCAGAGATCGTCGGCGATGGCGCACTTCTGCGCGTGGTCGAGGCCGGCGAAGTCCCTGCCGAAGCGTTTCCCGGCCTCCGTATCGATCCAACCGAGGCCCTTGAGCACTGTCTCCCGGTCACCTTGCTGGTCGGGATACGGCGAGCTGATCCATTCGTCGATGAAGTCATGCACGTGCAGGTCCGCGGCGCTGGGCACGCTGCCCTCCGCGGGAATGATGACGGCGCACAGGGCGGCCGCGGTGCGGCGCTGGGCCTCGGTCATCGTTAGCGGCCAGAAGGCGCCGGGCGCGTATTCCTTGTTGAGGAGGGCGTCCAGGCCGTAGCCCTTGGTGCCGGGCGCGGCGGCCGGGGCGGGCGCGGCAAACAGCGAACGCTCGGTGAGGGCGACGGCGGCGCTGGCGGCCAGCATCCATTTGAGGGCGGCGCGGCGGTCGAGGCGGGGCAGTTCGGAGGGATTCATATCAGAGATTCCCCTTTTTCAGCTCGGCCAGGATGTGGTCACTGGCGCGCCAGGCGACGGCCATGATGGTGAGGGTGGGATTCTTGTCGGCGTTGCCGGCAAAGGGCGCGCCGTCGGTCAGGTAAAGATTCGGCACGTCCCACGTCTGGCACCACTGGTTGGTCACGGACTTTTTCGCGTCGGCCCCCATGATGGCGCCGCCGACCTCGTGGATGACGCGGCCACCCTTCTCGATCGCGGACTTGTCGTTGATGCGCCGGCGGCTGGCATTGCGGCCCATCACTTTCCCGCCCATGGTGGCGACGATCTCCGTGAAGGTCTTCTCCATGTGCTCGGCCTGCTTCAATTCGTGGTCGGACCAATGCCAGGCGAAACGCAGGACGGGAATGCCCCAGATGTCCTTCACCACCGGGTCGAGTTCGCAGTAGGATTGCTCGTTGGGGATCATCTCGCCGCGGCCGGAGAAATACATGAACGAGCCGTAGTAACGGCGGGCATCCTCCTTGAGTTTCCGGCCGTAGCTGCCGCGGGTGAACCGTTCGAGGCCGGCGCCGGCGCCCATGCCGGGCATGCTGCGGCCGCCGCCAAATTCGATGTGATAGCCGCGGGCAAAGCCGAGCTTGCCGGCGATCTGCTCCTGGTAGAGCCACCACGGCACGTAACTGTGCGCGCCGCCCGCGCCGTCCTCGTTGTGCAGCGGCAGGTTCTCCAGCGCGGGGATCTGCGCCCCGATGCTGGCGCCGACCGTGTCCATGATATATTTGCCGACCAGCCCGCTGGAGTTGGCGAGGCCCTGGGGAAAGTGGGCGGACTTGGAATTGAGCAGCACGCGCACCGTCTCCATGCCGCTGGCAGCGAGGACGACGACCCGGGCCTTGGCGCGGCGCTCGGTGCCGGTGGTCTTGTCGATGTAGAGCACGCCATCGGCGCGGCCCTGCGCGTTGAGCGTGACCTCGCGGACCATGGCGTTGGCCAAGATGTCGAGGTTGCCGGTGGCGAGCGCGGGAGGCAGGTGGACGGTGGTGGACTGGTAGGTGGCGCGGATGGAACAGCCGCGCCCGCACGGCGTGGCGAAGAAACACGCGGCGCGCTCGCTCATGGACTGCGCGAGGATGCGCTGGGCCTTCGCGTTGCCCGGGTGGATTTTCGGCGGCAGCACTGCGGGGTCCTGGCGCTGCGTGAGCACGGCACGATGGATCGGAATGACCGGGATGCCCAGCGGGGTCATGTGCTTCTTGGCCAGCTGTTCGTTGGCCCGCGCAATGGGCGGGGGCTGGAGGACGCCCGGCGAGGAGTCGGGCGTGTTTTCCAGGCCGTTGTTCTCGCCATAGACACCGATCAGCATCTCCACCTTGTCGTAATAGGGCGCGATTTCCTCATAGGTCATCGGCCAGTCGAAGCCGAGGCCGTCGCGACGGTGGGCCTTGAAATCGTAGGGGCCGTTGCGCAGGGAGTGGCGGGCCCAGTGGTTGGTGCGGCCGCCCAGCATGCGCGAGCGCCACCACTCGAACTGCTTCGCCGGATCATCCGACACCTGCGTGTAGGGCTCGTTGGGCATCTGCCAGCCGCCGTCCACCGTGGCATCGTGGAAACCAAAGGGCTTGTCCGGTGTCGCCGTGCCCCGCAGGGGTGCCTGGCCGTTGGTCTGGAACATCGGCGTCTCCTTCACCGGGTCGTAATCGCGGCCGGCTTCGAGCATGAGGACCCTGGCTCCCTCCATGGTCAGCGTGTAGGCGGTCTGGCCGCCGGCGGCGCCGGAGCCGACGACAATCACATCATAGTCGGATTTAACCTGGTCAGGAGTAATGGTCGGCATGGGGGCGGGCCGGGAATCGGGGTGCGCCCAACTGAGGCTACGATGGGGAAATCGGCAAGTGGAAACATGGCCGGAGTGAGAACTGAACAATTCACTTTAGCCACGGATCAAGGCAGGAAAGACTGGATTGGGTCTTTATCCGTGGCCATCCGTGGCCTCCGTGGTCAATTCCGGCTGCCTTGATTAGGTCTGGTGATTTTTTCGTGTCCTTTCGCGGATTTCGTGGTTCATCCTGCCTTTCCCATGGCCAAAATTGAAGTCAGTCAAGTCGCCGAGATCCTCAAGAAGCATAAAATCGACCCCGCCCTCCTCCGCGAGATCGTGGAGGCGATGAACGAGATCACCCAGCCCGCCGCGGACGAGGACATCAAGCCCCCTGCTCCCAAGAAGCAGTTCGTCGTCCTCCTCTCCGACCCTTCCGGCAAGCTGCCGGGCAAGGATCTCACCGGCTGGGTCGTGCAGATCCCGGAGAGCGCCAGCCCCCACTCCACCACCGACCGCATCTTCAAGGGCGCCTATGATTTCAACGCCTCGAAGCGCGGCCGGCTCCTCCCCGTGAAGTCCATCGGCGAGGCCCTCGAGAGCGGCAGCGCCAAGTATTTCAAGGAATCCGAGCTCTGGGTGAAGACCAAGACGCCCGTCGCCGTCGTCGTCACCGACAACGTCCTCCCCAAGGACGAATTTAAGGTCGAGAAGGTCGACCGCCGCCGGAAGAACGAGGACTGAGCGCGGCCGCGGCCCGCCACTCACTGGGATTGATAGCCCTTGGGCTTGGCGCGCTCCATCGGCGGCGGGATCTCCACCCCGTGCGCCAGCATGACTTCCTTCAGGGCCGCGATGGTCTCGAATGACGGCTTGAAATTGCCGAGACGGTGACCCTCGGCGATGCGTAGTGGCGTCCAGCCGTGCTTGTTGGGCTGGTTCCACACCTCGATTTTGGCCCCATGGACGTCGAGATACCTGACCACGCTCGGGAATTGCCCGTAAGCTGCGCCATGCATCGCCGTCTCACCGACGGTGGTCACAAGATTGGGATCGGCGCCGAGGCCGATCAGGTAGGTGACCGCCTCGAGCGCCTCCTCCTCCGTGCCGGCCTCGTCCTTGTCGGGGCCCGCGCCCAGCCCGGCTGCGGTCATCAGCGCGGTGCCGCCCTCGACGTTGCGCACCTTCGGATCGGCGCCGAGCGCAATGAGCAGCTTGAGGTACGCGGTGTCAGCGCGGTCGGCGGCGAGGAGGAACGCCGAGCAACCCTGGCGGGCAAACTTGGTCGGGCCCGAGGGGCCGCCGGTGAGGACCAGGTTGACGTCGGCGCCCTTGGCCACGAGGTGCCGGATGAGAGCCTCCGAAGAGAACTTGCCGGTGCCGTCGGGCGGCGGATCACCATTGTCCTCGCTGATGTCGGGCTTGCGCACCCAGGTCAGGACGTGGAGAGGCGCGTAACCCGAACGCAGGTCGTTGGGATTGGCCCCGCGGTCCACGAGCTCAGCGGCGAGTTCGAAGTGGCCGTTTTCAATGGCGATGACCAGCGCGCCGGTGCCGGCGACCGGCTGTTTGCCAGTGGGCTTCTCCGTCGGCGCAGTGACGTAGTTCAGATCGGCGCCGGCTGCCAGCAGGGCTCGCACCGTGGCCGTGTGGCCGCTGCGCACCGCGAACAGCAGCGCGTTGAAGCCCGAAGCCTGCCGGGCATTCAGGTCGGCGCCGGCCTTCAGCAGGAGGCCGACGACCTCGGTGTTTCCTTCCGCAGCGGCCCACATGAGCGGAGTCTGGCCGTTCGGCAGCGCGTCACCCACCCGTGCCCCGCGCGCCAGCAACGCGCGCACGGCGCCGGGCTGGCCGGTGCGGGCGGCGGTCAGCAACGGCGTCTCGCCGACCGGCAGCGCCTGATGCGGATCGGCGCCGGCGGCAAGGAGGAGTTCGACGAGTTCGCCATTGCCGTTCTGGCAGGCCTGGGAGAGCGGGGTGACTCCGTAGCGGTTGGCCTTTTTCGGGTCGGCCCCGGCCTTCAGCAAGGCGCGGGCCGTGGCCAGGTCGTCGTTGGCGGCGGCCCACAGGAGAGCCGTCATCCCGCCGGCTTGCGCGTCGTTCACGCCGGCGACAGGCCCGGCCAACAGGCGGGTGACAGCGGCATGATCCCGCTTTTCGACGGCATCCGCGAGCGGCGCGGGCGCGGCCGCCAAAGCCGTCACAGCCAGCTGGACGGCCACGAGGAGTGGGCACAGGAAGCGCCAGGCCGAAGCACCCGGTATCGTCATGGGGCGGAGCGGAAGGGTCGTCACACGCTCAGGGGTGTGAAGAGTTCGTTGGCCCGGCCGTTGCTGTCGGCAAAGGAGTCGATGTGCACGCCGACCTTGTCGAGGAGGGTCAGGTGCAGGTTGGCGAGCGGCGTCGCCTGCTCGTAGCGGATGTGCCGGCCATGCCGCAGGCCGCCGAGGCCGCCGCCGGCCACGATGATCGGCAGGTCGGTATGGTCGTGGACATTGGGGTTGCCGATGCCGCTGCCGTAGAGCAGGGCCGAGTGATCGAGCAGGCTGCCGTCGCCGTCGGGCGTATGGCGCAGGCGGTCTAGGAAATACGCGAAGAGCGAGACGTGGTGGGCGTTGATCTTGGCCATGCGGGCGATCTTGTCGGGATCGTTGCCGTGATGGGACAGCGGGTGGTGCGGGTCGGAGACACCGATCTCCGGGTAGGTGCGGTTGCTGGTCTCGCGGGCGAGCTGGAACGTGATGACCCGCGTGATGTCGCCCTGCCAGGCGAGCACCTGGAGGTCGAACATGAGGCGGGCATGGTCCGCGTAGAGGGCGGGCACGCCGAGGGGGCGCTCGAGATCGGCGGGCAGGTTGTTGGCGGCGGACTCGGCCTCGGCACGCTGGATGCGGCGCTCCACCTCGCGGACGGTCTCGAGGTATTCGTTGACGCGGGTGCGGTCGGCGGCCCCGAGGCCGAACTTGAGGCCGGCCAGGTCTTCGGCGACGAGATCGAGTAGGCTGGCTCGGCGGCGCAGGGCGGCCTGGCGCTCGGCGCGGTTGCCGCCCTCGCCGAAGAGCCGCTCGAAGACGACCCGCGGGTGCGCCTCGGAGGGCAGCGGCGTGGTGGGCGTGGACCAGGAGAGGTTGTTCTGGTAGACGCAAGCGTAGCCGTTGTCGCACTGGCCGGTGGTCTGGAGCATGTCCATGGACAGCTCAAGGGAAGGCAGCTGCGTCTCGCTCCCGATCTGCCGGGCCGCCAGTTGGTCGGCGGTGGTGCCGAGGTAATAGTCGGAACTCTCGGTGTGTTTCGCCTTGGCGGCGCTGAGGAAGGCGGCGTTGGAGGTGGCGTGCGAACCGGGATAGGCGTTGCGCAACTCAAGGTTGGAGAGGACGGTGATCTGGTCCTTGTGCGGCGTGAGCGATTCGAGGATGGGCGGAAGATCGCCGAGGGGCCCGGTCTTGCCGGGAATCCAGCGGGTCTGGTCGCAGCCCATCGGCATGAACACATAGCCGAGGCGGCGCACGGGGCGGACCGGCATGAGCGCGGCGGACGTGGCAGCCGGGAACATGGCGTCGAGCAGGGGCAACGCCAGCGTCGCGCCAAGGCCGCGCAGGAAAGTGCGGCGGGGCAGGGCTTTTTTCGTGATGATCATGGGGTGGTCCTCATTTGGAACGGCTGGCTTTGCACCAGACCAAGTATCAGGGCGGAAAGGCGGTAGTTGTCAGGGGCGGCTTGGCGGACAATTTTGCGAATGGCGGGCGCGTCCTGCGGAGTGACGCCCCGCCCCAAGGCGAAAATAAACAGCTTTTCCGCCACGGTGCCAGCGAAGAGTTCCGGCCGGGCCAGGAGCGCTGCCTCCAACCCGGCGACGCCGTCAAACTTGCTGCCGTCCGGCAGGCCGCCCGACGCATCCACGGGATGAAAATTCTCGAACGTGCGATAGCGACCCACGGCGTCGAACTGCTCGAGGGCGAAGCCGACGGGATCGATGACATTGTGGCAGCTGGCGCAGGCCGGCTTGTCCCGGTGCGCGGCGAGCCGGGCGCGGATCGGGAGTGCAGCGGAAACCACCTTGTTGTCATCCAGCGCCGGCACGTCCGGCGGCGGCGGCGGGGGTGGCGTGCCGAGGAGGTTGTCGAGGACCCACTTGCCGCGGATCACCGGCGAGGTGCGCGTCGCGTAGGAGGTGACGGTGAGCAGACTGCCCTGGCGCAACAGGCCGCCGCGCTGCCGGGCGGGATCGTCCGCGAAGGAGACGCGGCGGAACCGGCTGCCGATGACGTGCGGAATGCCGTAGTGCCGGGCCAGGCGCTCGTTCAGGTAGGTGTAGTCGGCACTGATGAGGTCGAGCACGCTGCGGTCCTCCTCCAGCACGCTGGCGAAAAACAGCTCCGTCTCCGTGCGCAACGCCGCGCGCAGGTTGTCGTCGAAATCGATGAAGAGCCGTTCGTCGGGCTTCACCGCCTCGAGCGCGCGGAGGTGGAGCCATTGCGCGGCGAAATTGGTGACGAGATTCCGCGCCCGGCCGTCGGCGAGCATGCGGCGCACCTGCCGTTCGAGGACCTTGGGCCGGCGCAGTTCGCCGCGCGCGGCGCGATCGAGCAGCTCGTCGTCCGGCACGCTGCTCCAGAGGAAGAAGGCGAGCCGCGAGGCGAGTTCGAGATCGGTGATCGCGTAGACCGTGCCCGGCCGCGCTTTCGCCGGCTCGCGCTCCACGCGGAAAAGAAACTGCGGGTTCACCAACACGGCGCTGACCGCCCGCTCCAGCCCGAGGTCGAAGCCCTGCTCAGCCCGCCCTTCCTGAAACAGGCGGAGCGGCCCGTGAAAGTCCGCCTCGACCACCGGCCGGCGGTAGGCGCGGCGCAGGAACGGAGCGAGGATGGCGCGGGCCCGGGCCTCGTCGTCCGCCCCGGCCCCGAGGCCGGCCAGCGGCGCGAACAACCGGCGGCGACTGGGCGTGTCGCCGGGCCCGCGCGGGTTGAACGGGCCGGTGATGGTGACCTGGTAGATGGCGGGCACCGTGCGGGGGTGGCGGAAAATATTGAAGCGTGAGACATAGGGTTCCCGCACCGTCTCGAACAGCGCGACCGGCTCGCGGGGGAAGGTGACGGCCAGCTCGTGCGGACCGGCGGCCACTGTCACGCGGCGCACCAGATGCCGATCCACGCCCTCCCAGTTCTTGTCATCACCCGGCGGCTGCACGGTGAACTCCGCCAGTTGTTCGCGATCGAGGAGAAACTCGACCCGCGCGGGCCGCTTGAGACCCTCGACCATCTCGTTGCGGTCACGGACGAGGCGCACGCTGATCTCATATTCGCCGTCCTGCAGAAATTGATGGGGAAGGCGGACGCCTCCGCGCGTCCCGGGCAGCAAGCCCTCGACCTGCTGTTCCTGAGTGACCTCGGGGCGCACCCGGATGGTGTCGCCGCCGGGAGCTAGGCCGGAGGCACCGACCGCCAGCCGCGCCACCTTTTGCGCCGCGCTCACGTAACGGTCCATGAGCGTCGGCGAAAGATTGCCGATCATCACGTTGTCAAAGCCGTGCGCCGGCTCGTCTTGGGGCAGCAACGCGGTGGCGTCGATCTCCACGGCGAGCAGATCGCGCACGGCGTTCTGGTATTCGGTGCGGTTGAGCCGGCGGAGGGCGTCCGTGCGGCCGGGCTGCGGGTGGGCGGCGGCGGCACGATCGAGCTTTCCCGTGAGGTAGCCGGTCATGTGCTCGTAAGTGTCCTCCCCGGGCCGCGACTTTCCGACGGGCGGCATCAGCCGGTGCTCCAGTTTGCGCAGCACCCGCTCCCAAACCTCGGGATTGGCCTGCGGATGGGAATAATCCAATCCCTCCAGTGACAACCCGCCCCGCTTGTCCCCCGCATCGTGGCAATCCAGGCAGTGCTGGTCCACGAAGACACCCAGGCTGGCGAACTTCGGCTCCCGGCCCGGCATCACCACGGCAAGCATCGCCATTTGCAGGGGAAACAAGGCACGGGGTCGGAAAAGCATGACGCAGGCAGAGGGGGCTTTGACGGCGGTAGGCTACCCGCGGGCAACCGGCCGGCCCAGGGGTGAAAGAAAGGAAACGGGAACCAAAAAAGTCGTTTAAACAAGTTACTCGAACGATTCGCCTGCATACAAACCTTTGTTGCGGCTTCCTAAACGCACCCAAACGCCAGGCGTGCCGACAACGTGCTGCCAAAAGACGAGCTGAAGGTCGAGAAGGTGGACCGCCGTCGCCGCGACGAGGAGTAATACGGGGCAGGCGTAGCTCGCCGAAATGTCGCTGCCCCAACGAGTTTGCTTTTGACAATTCCGCCCGGGCACGGCTTTGATTTGGAAACCCCGTCACCGCCACATGTTCAACCAACTGCTGGGACTTTTCTCCAACGACATCGGCATCGACCTCGGCACCGCCAACACCCTCGTCTATGTGAAGGACAAGGGCATCGTGCTCCGCGAGCCCAGCGTGGTCGCGGTCTATACCAATTCCCGCCGCGTCCGCGCCGTGGGTGACGAGGCCAAGGTCATGCTCGGCCGCACGCCCGGCAGCATCACCGCCATCCGCCCGATGAAGGACGGCGTCATCGCCGACTTCGACATCACCGAGGCGATGCTCCGCTATTTCATCCGCAAGGCCAACGGCGGAAAAACCTTCCCGCAGCCCAGCGTCTGCATCGCCATCCCCAGCGGCATCACCGAGGTGGAGAAGCGCGCCGTGATGGAATCCGCCACGCACGCCGGGGCCCGCGAGGTCCACACCATTCCCGAGCCCTTCGCCGCCGCCCTCGGCGTCGGCCTGCCCGTCGACGAGCCCGCGGCCAACATGATCGTGGACATCGGCGGCGGCACCACCGAGATCGCCATCATTTCGCTCAACGGCATCGTGTTTTCCAAGTCCATCCGCGTCGCCGGCGACGAGATCGACCTCGCCATCATCAACTACATGAAGCGCGCCTACAACCTCCTCATCGGCGAGCGCACCTCGGAAGAAATCAAGATGACCATCGGCTCCGCCTACCCGCTCGAGACCGAGCTGGCCATGGAGGTCAAGGGCCGCGACTCTGTCGCCGGCCTGCCCAAGACGATCCACATCACCTCCCAGGAAATCCGCGAGGCCATGGGCGACACCATCGGCGCCATCGTCGAGGCCGTCCGCCTCACCCTTGAGCGCTGCCCGCCCGAACTTTCCGCCGACCTCGTGGACCGCGGCTTCGTGATGGCCGGCGGCGGCTCGCTCATCCGCGGCGTGGACAAGCTCCTCTCCGAGAAGACCGGCCTGGCCGTCACGGTCGCCGACGACCCGCTCTCCGCCGTCGCCAACGGCACCGGCGTCTTCATCAACAACATCGAGGATTACCGCCGCATCGCCGCGGACCTCTGACCGGAGCCCGGCCTCTTCCGACGGCCACTCCGCCGCCCGCGCCGTGTTCCCCAAACGCTACGACCAGGCCCGCCCGTTCGTCACCCTGGGCCTCATTCTGCTCGGCTGGATTTTCCTGCCGCTGGGGCTGAAGTCGTTTTCCCGCACCACCTTCTTCGAGATCCAGGCCCCGCTCACCGTCGCCGACTCCTTCGTGCGCGACCTCCAGACCTTCTGGTCCAACCGGCTTCATTCCAAGGACGAACTGCTCAAGGCCGGCCAGCAGGTCGCCGGCCTCGTCGCGGCGTATGCAACCGGCAATGATCGCATCGCCTTTCTCGAGGCCGAGATTCTGCGGCTGGAGAACCTGCTGAAGATTCCCTCGATGCCCGATTTCCGTTTCGAGCCGGCGCGCGTGGCCCGGCGCGACTTCTCGGGCTGGTGGCAACGCCTCGTCATCCGCAAAGGATCGAATTACGGCATCACGATCGGCGCGCCCGTCGTGTTTGCCGGCGGCGTGGTCGGCCGCATCACCGAGGTGCACCGGTACACCTCCGTGGTGGACCTGATCACCAGCCCCACCCTGCGCCTCGCCGCCACGGTCGCCGGCGACACCCGGCCCATCAGCTACCAGGGCGGCCTCAACAACTCCTTCAGCTCCCCGCGCGGCACGGTGGACTTTGTGCCGCTCGATGTCTACGCCACCCCGTCCGCCTCCAAGCACCTCGTGACCTCCGGCCTCGGCGGCGTGTTTCCCCCCGGCCTCACCATCGGTGACATCACGCAGCTGGAGCCGAGCGCCGACGGTTTGTTCAAGAGCGGCGAGGTGCAGCTCGACCAGCGGCTCGGCACCCTGACCGAGGTCACCGTGCTCATCCCCCTGAACCCGGAGGAGTGATCATGCCTTTTTCGCCCAAACTATCCGACACACCCCGCCCTGCGGGCACCCCTCTCCAGAGGGGATTAAAAACATCCGTTGCGATAATTCCCCTCTATCAAGAGGGGTGGCCGTCAGGCCGGGGTGTGTAATCGCCATGCGACGTTACGACCCCCGCTGGATCATCGTCACTCTGGCCAATCTGCTGCTCTGGTGGCTCACCGGGCTGGCGAACCACTATGTCGCCGGCCTGGCCGTGCATTTCTATCTCGGCGGCCTGCTCATCGCCTATGGTGCGCTGCGGCTCGACCCGAAACAGGGGCTCATCGCCATCGGGCTCACCGGGCTCATGGTGGATGCACTCGAGCCCGTGCCCTTCGGGACCAGCCTGCTGCTCTATTCCCTGATCCACGTCACCGTGCTCTACGGCCGCCAGCGTTTCCCGCGCGAAGGCGCCATCTTCGGCATCGTCGTGGCCCTGCTGGCCAACCTGTTTTTGTTCATTGCCCTGTCCTTCCTGCTCGTCGGGGCCAATCCCCATCCGGCCAACGCGTGGCTGCGCATCTTCGCCGACCTGTTCTTCTCCCAGATCGCCATCTTGGTCATCGCCCCCTGGTTTCTCGCGCTGCAGGACCACGCCATGGAGCTGGCGGAAATCCACCCCGAGACCGGCCGCCCCGTGGCGCGTTGATTTGTCTCCATGTCTTCCACCAACACACCCCGCCCTGTCGGGCACCCCTCTCCAGAGGGGATTTTTATAAGGCCGCATCGTAAGTCCCCTCTATCAAGAGGGGTGGCGCGCAGCGCCGGGGTGTGTAAGTTCCCCCTGTGAGCCGCCTCATCGAACGCCGCACCCACCGCAATCCGCGCCTGATGATCTTTTACGGCGCGGTGGTGGCCCTGGTGGTTGTGCTCACCAGCGGACTGGCCTACCGGCAGCTGTTCAAGACCGGTCTCTACACCGAACGCGAGCGCCTGCAGAACCTCCGCCGCGTCGTTTCCCCCGGCCCGCGCGGGAACATCTACGACCGCGACGGCCGGCTGATCGTCGCCAACCGACCGCGCTTCTCCGTCGTGCTCGACCTTGCCGGTCTCCGCACGGAGTTCCGCGCCGAATACCGCGCCATCTCGCGCAACTACGCCGCGCTCCCGGCGAACGAGCGGCCCAACGCCGACCAGATGGAACGCATCGCCCGCAGCGCCGTCGCCCAGCGTTACCTCGACCAGATCAACTTCATCCTCAACCGCAGCGAAAAGGTCCGCTCCGCCGAGCTCAACCGTCACATCAACCAGACCCTGCTGCTCCCCTATGTCCTGCTCGATGACCTGGCCCCCGAGGAATACGCCCGGCTGATCGAGCGCCTGCCCGTCACTTCCCCCCTCCAAGTCTATACCTCCAGCACGCGCCACTACCCTTTCAACACCGCCGCCGCGCACACCCTCGGCTACGTCGGGGTGAACAGCGACCCCGAGGTCGAGGATTTTCCCGGCGAGGACCTGACCACCTTCAAGATGAAAGGCTCGGTCGGCCGCACCGGCCTGGAGAAAATCTTCGACGACCAGCTCCAGGGAGAGAGCGGCGGCGCCATCTACCGCGTCGATCCCGCCGGCTACAAGGTGGACCTGCCCGTCGAGAAACGCCTGCCCGTGCAGGGCCACAACATCACCACCAGCCTCGACATTGAACTGCAGGAGGCCGCCGAGGCCGCCATGAAGGACCCGGAGGGCAAGGACCGCACCGGCGCCGCCGTCGCCCTTGATATCCGCACCGGCGAGGTCCTCGTCCTCGTCTCCAAGCCCGACTACGATCTGAACACCTTTGTGCCGCGCCTCACCCAGGACGAGGCCAAGGCCATCGAGGAATCCGGCGGCTGGCTCAACCGCGCCATCCAGGGCCAGTATCCGCCCGGTTCCACCTTCAAGCTCATCACCGCCATTGCCGGACTTCGGTCCGGCTCCATCGACGCCGCGACGTCGCGCTCGATCTGCCCGGGTTTCTACATGGTCGGCAACCGCCGCTTTCCCTGCTGGAATCACGACGGCCACGGCGACCGTGATCTCCGCGGCGCCATCCGTGATTCCTGCAACGTGTTTTTCTTCAAATACGGCCTCGAGACCGGCCCCGAGCTCATCGCCGCCGAGGCCAAGCGTTTCGGTTACGGCCACCCCACCGGCATCGAGCTGCCTTCTGAGTTCCAGCATCCCCGCGTTGCGGAACCGGCGTGGAAACAGAATTTCTACAAGGACAACGATCTGCGTCGCTGGTATCCCGGCGATACCGCCAACACTGCCATCGGCCAGGGCGACACGCTCATCACGCCGTTGCAGGCCGCGTGCATGGTCGCGTCGCTCGCCCGGGGCGAGACCGAGACCAAGCCCACCATCCTCCACGATCCCAAGCGTCCCGCCCAGCACACCGCCTCCATCGGGCTCTCCCCGTCCGACTATAACGCCATTCTCGAAGGCATGGAGCAGTGCTACCAGATCGGCACCGGCCGGCTGGCCCGCGTGGACGGACTCCGGGGCGCCGCCAAATCCGGCACCGCGCAAAAAGGCCGCATCGACCTTGCCTGGCTCGTCGCCTTCGCCCCGGTGGAAAATCCCCAGATCGCCATTGCCGTCGTGCTGGAAGGCGCGGAAAACGACACCCATTTCGGCGGCGGGGTTTACGCCGCCCCGGTCGCGCACGCCATTCTCCAGGCCTGGAAGGACAAGCAGGACCGCCCCGTGGCGAAGCCGATCAATTTTCAGGTGAAGTGATTTTCTCATGCTGGTAGGGCGCGGACTCCGTTCCGCGCCGAATACACCAAATGCCACCACCCAAACGCAAAGGATTCAATCATGTGGTGCCCGGCTGGGTCAGGGGTGGGCCGATTTTCTTTGTGACACTCTGTGCGCTCCATCGGGGAAAGAACCAATTCTGCCATCCCAAAACCGCCCAGGCCCTTTTCGATTCGGCCCAATATTACCACGAACAAACCCGCTGGCATGTCCATTTGTTACTGTTGATGCCTGATCATCTGCATGCCCTGATCTCGTTTCCCAAGGTCGAGTCAATGCAACGGGTCATACGCTCATGGAAGCACTACCTGGCAAAGCAGTATCACATCGAATGGCAGAGAGACTTCTTTGAGCATCGCCTGAGAAGCGATGAGAGCCACGAGGAGAAGGCGGATTACATCAGACAAAATCCCGTGCGGGCCAGTCTCATTGCTTCGGCAGACCTTTGGCCTTACGTGTGGGAACCTGATCAGTAGGGCGGTGACTCCGTTCACCGACACGGCGCGGAACGGAGTCCGCGCCCTACCCTCGGCACATCACGACCCCCTTACCTTCTCGCCGTTTTCCTCGCCTGCTTCGCCCGGCGGAACACCGCGCGCGGCTCGGGCCACGTCTCCCGGCGGCCGTAGCGCAGGCGTTGCAGCTCGGCGATGACCGCGCCCTGATCCATCCGCGGGCGCAGACGCCCGAGCCACTTGCCGGCTGTGCGCCGCACCGGATCGTATTCCGCCGGCCGGCGCCAGAACTGCCAGCGCTGCCAGCCCCGGCCCGCCAGCCGCCAGAGGAGCCAGCCCAAGCCGGCGGCTCCCGCGCCCAACCCAAGTGAGCGCACGATGCGCCCTGCATCCCACGGTCGGGCCAGCCACTCCTTCAGGCTTTTGCCAAAGGCCTCCAGCCGGAGCTTCAGCGCCGAGCCCGAGTCGGTGGTGAACGTCTTCACCTGCTCGATCATCTGCACCTGCTGGCGCGAATCAAAGTTCACGATGCGCCGGTACCAGAGCACCCGCAGGCTGTCCACGCGCGCCGACCAGCTGCTGTCCTGCTCCTGCTGCAACCCGCCCACGTTGTTCTGCGTCGTCAGCGTGCCGCCCCCGGGCGTCGGGTCCGCCCGCAGCCAGGCCGCCTTGCCATCATAAATCTCGGCCCAGGCGTGCGCGTTGGAATTCTTCACCATGAAGTAATTCTCAAAACCGTTGAGCACGCCGCCGTGGAATCCGGCCACGACCCGGGCGGGATGTCCGGCGGCCCGCGCCAGCACCGTGAAACCGGCCGCAAAATACTCGCAGAAACCGGGCTCGTTGGAATCCAGCCAGCGCACAAGGTCGTCGCTCCCCTCGCCCTTCGGGATTTTCACCGAGAGGGTATAGGCATGGCGGGCCCGCAGCCAGGCCGTCGCCCGGCGGGCAAATTCGTCGGCCGGCAGCGCCGCGCCACCGGTGACCTCCGCCACGATGCGTTGCAAGACCGCCTCGTTGCCCGGACCTTCCGGGCCCCGCAGCGTCAGCCGCGGGTCATACTTGAACTGATCGTCCGCCCGCAGCGGATCGGCCTGTGCCTGGCGCAGCAGCAGGGGAAACCGGGCATCGGTCAGCATCGGCGCCAACTCGACCGCATCCAGTTGAAAGGCGGTCATCGTCATCGGTTCGGTGCGGAACGCCACCAGCCGGTTGCCCGGACTCGTCTGGAGCGGCACCGGATCGCGCATCCGCAGGAAGCCGTAACTGCCGGGCAGGGGCAAAAACCGGCTGACCCCCGGCTCGATATAAAAGGTCCACACGCCGCCCACTTCATTGGCCGGGCGGCCCAGGGGCCGGCCGCGCAGCTGCTGCATGATCCGCTGGCCGCGGATCAGTTCGCCCTTGAGTCCGGCGGAAACCTTGAAGCCCGTGGGGTTGTATTCATCCAGCACGACCAGGCGCCAGTAGGGCTCCTCCCGGATGCCGCTGGCGTCGGTCAGGTCCACGCGCATCGCCACGCTGTCATCGCGCAGCAGCTCCGTCACATCGCCGAATTTCACCGTGTCGCTGAAGCCGGACCGGCTTTTGCGGGTGATGTAACGGTCGAGAAAGAAGCCGCTCGCCATCTCAAAGCGCGGGATGACCAGGAAGAGCAACCCGGACATCACCACCACCGTCGCGAACAGCCCGCTGGCAAACACCAGCAACCGCCAGTCCGCCACCGCCCGCAGCCGGCCGAGGAAATTCCGCCAGCCCAGCCGGGTCCAGGCCGTCTCCGCCTCCGCCGTGCGCACCGAGCCGGTCTCGGTGGCCTCGATCAGGTTGATGATGAAGAGGAATCCCAGCGCGCAGGCCGTGAACAGGAGCAGCAGGAACGCAAAACCCAGCGAAACCGTCAGCACGCCCGCCACCACGATCAGGAACAGGCCCAGCACGAGCAACTGCAGATCCTCCCGCTTGCTCCGGTAGGCCACCGTCCGGTAAAGCACCAGGAGGATGGCCAGGCGGATGAGCACGGGCAGCGTGTCGGGGCTGAAATACGCATCCGCCGCCATCGTCACGACAATGGCCGGTACCGAGAGCTTCCAGATGAGCGGGGGCAGCCGGCCCGGCAGCTGCGGCCAGACCAGCACGGCTATGATCACCACCCCGGCCACCCCCACCAGCCCCAGCGCCTCGACGTCGAGGAAGAAGATCGTCCACAGCGATACCAGGGCCAGCGCGCCGCCGAGCAGCCACTTCAGGCGCAGGAGCTCGTCGAGATTAAGCTGACGCGGTTTGGCAGCCGTTGACATGGGCGGTGATGCCCCGCGCCCCGTCGGGCGCGAAGGTGATGAGGTTGTGGGCCGGCGCTCTCGACCCGCCCGGGGTGAATTTTTCGTCCCGTCGCGGCTGCAACCGGGCCAGCTCATCGAGCCAGGCCTCGACGTCGCGCAGCCGGCGCGTGTCGCGCAGGGCACCGCCGTTGAGGATGACGCCACGCAACCGGCCGGCGGCGAACAGATCCTCGGCCAGCGTGCCGGCCAGGCTGCAGACCAGTTCGAATTGCTCCGGGCGCGTCCAGACGGCGGCGGAACTGTCGAGGCTGAGCACAAAGCCGTCGCGACTCTCCGCAGCGAACTGCCGCACCATCATCTGGCCGAGCCGGGCGCTGGCCTTCCAATGGATCAGCCGGTGGGAGTCGCCCTGCTGGTATTTGCGCAGCGCCAGCAGGTCGTCGCCGGTGCCCGCCCGCGCCGTCCGCCGGCCTTGGGAACCGGTATGCGGGGTCATGGTCCCGACCCACTGGTATTCCACCTGCGCCGGCCAGACCAGCACGGTCTGCTTCAGGTCGGTGCCGATGTTTTTTCTCAGAAACCCGAAGGGAAAAAGCGAACCCACGGCCCCGAGCTCGAGGAAGGCCTCGCCGCGCCGGGTGGGCTTCACCCCCCAGTCGAGCGTCGCGGTCCCGCCCGGTTCCAGCCGTTCCCGCTGATAGACCCGGCCACGCGTGATGTATTTCTCGGCGGCGGCGAGAATCTCGCGCATCTTGAGATTTTTCCCCTCGTTCTCCGGCTCGGGAATGTGGCGCGGTTGCGTCGCCAGTTCGAACCACAGGCTGTAGGTCGGCAGCCACCGTTTGCCGTTCCGCACCTCGACCGTGACCAGCGTCTCATGGCCGGCCCGCCAAGGGCCCTGCGGCCGCAGGCGCCAGAGCAGACCCATGAAGTTGAACCAGGACAGCAGTCCGCTCAACAGCAGGCAGGCCAGGAGGAGCGACAGGGTGATGAACAGGATGTTGCTCGCGGTGTTGTAGGCGGCGGTGCCGATGCCCATCGCGAGAACCATCAGGAAGAGACCCGGCACGGTCAGCGCGATGCGGTGCCGTTTCTTGGGAAATACCAGAAACCACAGCAGCGCGTGCCAGTTGAATTCGCGCCGCGGACGCGCCGCGGCACCCGGGCCGTCCCATGACTGGCTGATTGTGGCGGAAGCCTCCACGGGATTCGGATTATTCCGGCACCGGCACGGCTTGGATGATCCGGCGCAGGGCGGCCAGCACCGTGCGGCGCTCCTCGAGGGCGTCGGAAGTCTGCCGGGCCAGCGACAGGCGGTGGGCCAGCACCGGGCCGGCCATCTCCTGCACATCCTCGGGGACCACGAAGTCCCGGCCCTGCACGAGCGAGCGCGCCTGTGCGGCCACCCGCAGCGCCAGGCCGCCGCGCACGCTGACCCCGGCCTTGAACTCCACTTCGGTGCGCGTGGCGGTGATGATCTTCAAAATGTAATCGAGCACGGTGTCCTCGACGAAGACCTTCCCGGCCAGCGCCTGCATCTTGAGGATGTCGGAGCGGGTGACGACCGGGTTGAGCGCGATGGCGTCATAGCCGAGGCGGGGACTGCGGAGAATCTCCAGCTCGTCGCCAGGCTGCGGGTAACCCATCCGCAACCGCATCAGAAAACGGTCCATCTGGCTTTCTGGCAGGGGAAACGTGCCCTCGTAGTCCACCGGGTTCTGGGTGGCGACGACCATGAACGGCGTGCCGACGGTGTGGGCCTCGCCGTCCACCGTGACCTTGCCGCGGTCCATGACCTCCAGCAGCGCCGACTGGGTCTTGGGCGTCGCGCGGTTGATCTCGTCGGCCAGCACGACGTTGGCGAACACCGGGCCGGACTTGAAGACGAACTCCTTGAGCGTCTCGTCGTAAATGGACACGCCCGTGACGTCCGTGGGCAGCAGGTCGCTGGTGAACTGGATGCGGGAAAATCCGCAGTCCATCGAGCGGGCCAGCGAGTAGGCCAGCGTGGTCTTGCCCACGCCCGGCAGATCCTCGATCAGCAGGTGGCCGCTCGCGAGCAGGCAGACCAGCGACTGTTCAATGACGTCGTCCTTGCCCTTGATGGTCTGGCGCATGTTGGCCTTGAGACGGAGGAGGGCGTCGCGCGTGGACGCGATTTCGGCGGCGGGGGCAAAATCACTCATGCGCGCAACGTTAGCGGTGCGGCCGGCCGGCGCAAACGGATTCCCAGGCGATGCCCGTATTTGCATTCAATTCATTACCGGCTTACCTCCGCTCTTACCCCGCATGAAATTCGCTCCTCCGCCCCGTCCCGGCGCACTCGTCGCCGCTTTGTTCCTGCTCAATTCACTCGCCGCCGCCGAACCGGTTGTGACCTCAACGGCTCTCCCCCGGGCCACGCCAGAGTCGCAAGGCATCGCCTCCGCCGGCATCCAGGCGATCATCGACGAACAGGACGCGAAGAAATTCGGGATGCACGGCCTCATGATCCTGCGCCACGGCAAGGTCGTCGCCGAGGGCTGGTGGGCGCCCTACACCGCCAACGAGCCGCACATCCTCTTCTCGCTGAGCAAAAGTTTCACCTCGACCGCCATCGGCCTGCTGCAGAACGAGGGCCGGCTCAACATCCATGACAAGCTGGTCTCCTTCTTTCCCGAGGACGTGCCCGCCGACGCCGCCGACAACCTGAAGAACATGCGCCTGCGCGACCTGCTGATGATGTCCACCGGCCAGGAGAAGGCCGACGTCGACAAGATCAACCTGAACGCCCCGGACAAGACCGGCACCAAGCAATTCTTCGCCGCCCCGGTGAAGCAGAAGCCCGGCACGCTCTTCTACTACAACTCGCCCGCGACAAATGTGCTTTCGGCCACCGTGCAGAAAATCACCGGGCAGACCCTGCGCGATTACCTTATCCCGCGTATTTTCGAACCGCTGGGCATCCCCGCACCCGAGTGGAGGCTGCTGCCTGAAGGTTTCAATGACGGCGCCGGCGGCCTCAACCTCCGCACCGAGGACGTCGCGAAGTTCGGCCAGCTCCTGCTGCAGCGTGGCGAATGGAACGGCCGGCGTCTCGTCCCCGCCGACTGGATTGACCTTGCCACTTCGCGCCAGTCCTCCAACGGCAGCGCGCCCGACGGCGACTGGGACCAGGGCTACGGCTTCCAGTTCTGGCGCTGCGTGCCCGGCTTCTATCGCGCAGACGGCGCCTTCGGCCAGTTCTGCATCGTCATGCCGCAATACGACACCGTCGTCGCCATCACGGCCGGCACCAAGGACACCCAGGGCGTGATGCGCTTGCTGTGGAGCAAGCTGATCCCCGAACTGCGCGCCGCCGCGATCCCGGAGAACCCCGAGGCCCTGTCCGCCCTGCGCAACCGTCTCGCCAACCTCTCCCTGCCCACCCCGGCCGGCGCCGCCACGACTCCGCTGGGCGCGAAGATTTCCGGGCGGAAATTCGTGTTCGAGAAGAACGACCTCACGCTGGAATCCCTCGGGGTCGAAATCGCCGCCGACGGCACCGTGACGTTCAAGGCCCGCCAATACGACCAGGACCAGGGCGTCGTGGCCGGTCGCGACCAGTGGCTGAAAGGCGCGTTCCTCATCAACCGCAACAGCACCCTGCCGGTCGCGGCCGCGGGCGCGTGGACCGCGGACGACACCTACACGGTGCAACTTGCCCAATACGGCCAGGCTTTCCTCGCCACGTTCCGGCTCAAATTCGCCGATGATCAGGTCACGGTCGAACGCGAGCTGAACGTCGGCCCGGCCAGCAACAAGCCCGTCGTCCTCACCGGCAAGGCCCAGTGACCTGTCAGGCCAGCGGCTCTTAAGCATTGGACTTTCGAGTTGGCTCCTTGGGTAGGGCGCGACCGCTGGGCGCGCCGCAGTACCTGCGCGGACGGCCCGGCGGTCCGTCCCTACCGGCGCTGCTGCGCCAAAGTAAAAAGCCGCCCGACCTTGCGGTCGGACGGCTGAAATGAATAACGCGGAGTAATCCGGTGATTACTTGGTCGGGACGGTCAGGATCGTCTTGAGGATCCGGCCGGCCACGAGATACGGGTCGGCGGCGGAGTTGGGCCGGCGATCCTCGAGGTAGCCCTTGTAGCCGTCCTTGACGAAGTTGACCGGCATTCGCACCGAGGCGCCGCGGTCGGACAGGCCGTAGCTGAACTTGTCGATCGACTGCGTCTCGTGGAGACCGGTGAGGCGGAGATGATTCTCCGGCCCATAGACGGCGATGTGCTCGTCCACGTGCTTGGCAAAGGCGGCCATGAGGCTTTCGAAGTAGGCTTTGCCGCCGACTTCGCGCATGTGCTTGGTCGAGAAGTTCGAGTGCATGCCGGAACCGTTCCAGTCGAGCGGGGCGTTGAAGGGCCCGAGGATGGGCTTGCAGCGCCATTCGATGTCGACGCCGTAGGACTCACCCAGGCGGGCGAGAATGTAGCGGGCCACCCACATCTGGTCGGCGGCGTTCTTCGAGCCCTTGCCGAAGATTTGGAATTCCCACTGGCCCTTGGCGACCTCGGCGTTGATGCCCTCGATGTTGATTCCGGCATCGAGGCAGATGTCGATGTGCTTCTCGACGATCTCGCGGGCGATGCAGCCCACGTTCTTGTAGCCGACGCCGGTGTAATAGGGACCCTGCGGGGCGGGGAAACCATCCTTCGGGAAACCGAGGGGCGCACCGTCCTTGTAGAAGAAATACTCCTGCTCGAAACCGAACCAGGTGTCCGGATCATCCGGAATCGTGGCGCGGGAATTCGACGGGCTGGCCACCCCCGTGTGCTGGAAGCACTCGCACATCACGAGCACGCCGTTCTTCCGCGTGCTGTCCGGGAAGGAAGCGACGGGCTTGAGCACGATGTCCGAGCTCTTGCCTTCAGCCTGCTGCGTCGAGCTGCCGTCGAAGCCCCAGACGGGCAGGTCGGCGAGCTTCGGGAAGCCGGTGAATTCCTTGATTTGAGTCTTGCTGCGCAGGCTCGCCAGGGGCGTGTAGCCGTCGAGCCAGATGTATTCCAGTTTGTATTTGGCCATGTTGGGTTGAGTTAGTTTGGGGGGTTGGGCGCCACGCGCCGGGGCGCAGAGACGTTAGACCTTACCACTAAAAAAGCACCTAATGTGCCAGAGGGAAGCGGATTCTTGGATTTATGCCAAAGCCCGGCGCCAACGGCGGCCACTCCCCCCTTGCCACCACTGCCACTCCGCCAAATCCTAGGGTTTCACCATCATGCACGAGATTAAGGACACCAAACGCGCCTTGGTCCGCATCGGCTATGATGGCCGCGTGTACAAAACCTTCCGTGGCCACCAAGCCTATGCCCGGTTTGCCAACGAAGTGCGTGTCCTCCGCTACTTGGAGAATCGCCGCTGTGATTTCGTCCCCCGCCTGATCGAGTCCGACGAGCTGAGCCTGAAAATCGTCACCTCCAACTGCGGGGCGCAGATCGACCAGATCAACCCGGAACGCCTCAAGGCCCTCTTCAACGAACTTGAGGCCTTTGGCGTCTGCCATGACGACCCGGATATCCGCAACCTCACCTACCGGCAGTCCGACGGACGTTTCTGCATCATCGATTTTGAATTTGCCGCCCTGCTTGACGAACTGGCCTATCCGCCCGCCCCGGATCTGCGTTGGTCCGGCCTGACCCACCGCGGCCATGTCCGCACCAACAATGAGGATACTTTTCTCGCCCTTAAGTTTGACGGCCAGGAAGTCCACTACCTGGGCAAGACGGGGGAGGATTCGTCGGCGAGATCCGACTTTGTCTTCGCGGTCAGCGACGGCATGGGCGGGGCCAACTCCGGCGAGTTCGCCAGCCGCATCACCGTGGACAAGATCACGAAGCTGATGCCCCGCGGCTACCGCCCGGCTGCGCCGGGACCGGCCAGTCAGTACGACCTCACCCTCGGCGAACTCTTTACCGCGATCCACTACGACCTGATGAAACTCGGTGAATCCTACGAGGAATGCCGCGGCATGGGCACGACCCTCAGCCTGTGCTGGCTCACTCCCGGATGGCTGTATTTTGGGCACATCGGCGACAGCCGCATTTATCACCTGCCGGCCGCGGGCGGACTGCTGCAACTCTCCCACGATCATACCCACGTCGGCTGGCTGCGGCGCAACGGCCAGCTCAGCGAGCGCGAAGCCCGCACTCACCCCCGGCGCAATGTCATGCACCAGGCCCTCGGCGCCTTGCACCAGTTCATCGAGCCACAGTTTGGCGCCCTCCCCTGTTCGCCCGGCGACCGCTTCCTCCTCTGCTCAGATGGGCTGACCGACGGTCTCTGGGACCGTCAGCTCGAGGAGCTGGTCCGCACGCCCGGCTCCGCACCCATGGCCAAGCGGCTCGTCACCGCCGCACTGGCAAACTCCGGCAAGGACAACATCACCGCCCTCGTCGTCGAGGCCTTGGCGCCATGAGTGAATTGACCGCTAATAGGTTTCGCCAACGGACGAAACCCTCGATCACCCCTCCGACTAATCGTCTACGGGCTGAGTTTAGGGTCCGCTTATCGCGGACAGAAAGCCTGCGATTAGCAGGCCCCAAACCCAATCCGCAGCGGCGATTAGCCGCTGCACTTCATCAAGGATTCATCCTTTGATGAATACCATTAGTGGTTAATTTGTCCTGTCCGCATGATCACGCTCTTTATCTACGGCACGCTGAAACGCGGTGGTTCCAACCACCTCTTTCTGTCCGGGCAGCAGTTTCTCGGCGTGGCCCGCACGGTGCCGGGTTTCATGCTCTATTCGCTGGGCGATTATCCCGGCATGGTCCGCGCGCCCGGTGACATC
>JAYTUA010000072.1:0-2337 GCA_043745015.1 Opitutaceae bacterium
TCCGCCGAGATGATGGACTCGGGGTAGCCGCGAATCGACAGGGCGCCGCCCAGCGGCTCCTGCTCGTGGGGGATCAGGCGCTTGCCGCGCAGAAGCGTGCGGCCCTTGAGGCGAACGGAGAATTCGTGGGCCAGGGCCTTGGTCTGGTTGGAGCGGTTGAACAGGGATTCAAGATAGACCGTGCCGTTGAGATTCCACCGGGCGGAAGTCCAATTGGATTCGGCGGCGCGGCGGCCCAGCGCCTGAATGCCCGTGCTCGGATCCAGATTGGCAAAGTCGCCGACCGTGTGATCGAAGCGCAGGCCGCCGGAAAGCGATCCCCAGGTGAAATTCCGGGACAGGGTGGTCGAGAGAAACGGCACGAGAAAATTTGAAGTTCCCGTAACCAGCGGGTTGTCGCTGATCACCTGCTGGATCCCGTAATGGTTGAAGTTCGCGCCGAGGGCCGACACCAGCTGCCAGTCGCGCCAGAGGGTCAGCCGGTTCGTGAGCTCGAAGCCGCCGAGCCAGTTTTTGCCGACATAGCGCAGTGCAACCACCGAGCTGCTGTCACTCGCCACAAAATCGCCGTAAGAACCGTAAATCCGGAAGAGCAGCTTGGCCGGGCGCCAGAGCGGTATCCGATAAGAGATGAAGGCACCGTAAGTTTTGAAGTCGGGCGTGGTGATCGCATCGATGTTCAGGATGTCGTCATGATTCGTCAGCTGGTTGTGCTGGAAACCCAGCCGGGCGCGGTATATTCCGGTGGCCTCCGTGCCATAGTTGTTAAACTGGCTGAAGATCTGCCACGACCTCGCCTCGGTCACCAGAAAGTCGAGTACCACCTTGCCCGGTTCGCCGGCCGAGGCGATGGACGCCTCGACGCGCCGGCCCGGATGCAGGCTCAAGCCGTACAAATAATCATTGAGCACCTGCTGGCTGAACAGGCTGCCGGGCTGATCCGGGGTCGCCCCGGCGCGCAGCGGGGACCGGCTGATAATCCGGCGATGCTTGGGACTGTTGATCGAGAACTGCGGCTTGATCCGCTTGCCGCGGGCCAGGGTGCGCACCTCGGAAATCTGGCTGGCCCAGATGACGAGATGGGCGGCGCGATTGTCCGCCGCCCGGTTATCGACCACCCCGGCAGGGGATGACTCCAAATTCTCATACGCCACCCACACACCGTACAGGCCGCGTTTGTTGTACCAGCGGACCACATCCTGGGCGATGCTGCGCAAGGCCCCAGCGTCGAACCGGCTGCCTTCCGGCAGGCCACTCAGGATCAGGTTCTCCGCCCCGCCGGCCGCCGGGGCGCGGAAAGTATTGCCATCCCGGGTCGACTTAACCGTCAGTCCCTTCAGTTCCTCGAGCGACGGCAGGGCGGGATGCTGCAGGCCGTAGCTAAATTCAAAGCGGTCAACCGCCACGCCGGCCTCCCTGGCCGGCGTTACGGGCGCCTTCGCCGCCGGGACCGCGACAATCTGATTCTCGACCGGTGCGGGCACAGACGGCGGCACCGCTGTAACCGCCTCCGGGACTTTGGCAGCTTCTGCCACTGGTGCAGTGACTGTTACCGCAGCGGGCGCGGGCTCATCCTTGGCGGGAGCCGGGGTCTCCGGGGCGGAAACTGCCGCCTCGGTCGGCGGAACCGTTGCAATGCTGGCCGGCGCAACTTCGTCCTTCGCGGGAGCCACCGCATCTTGCGCTGGGGCTGGTTCCGCCTTGGCCGGAGCCGCCTGATCATTGTCATTGACCGGCGCTGCTGCTGCTTCTGTGGCCGGCGGCGGCGTTGCGTCCTGCGCACGCACCGTGACGACCAGCACGCCAAGCGGGGCGAGCAAGGCAATGAACAGACCGCGACGGGCCCGCTTCAGCTCAACCCTGGTATTTTGCCCAATCCTGTATCCGAGCACGCGCCTAGCAATTGCCCATAGCCCATGCCCAAGTTGTGAGCGCGCGGGGCGTTCACAACCAACCCATTCGCTGGTGTGCGTTGTGCGGGATTCCATTTCGTGACAACCGTGGGCTTTCCTGCGGACGGAAAACTTTTTATCACCACTTATCGTCAACGAGTTAATGACGATTGTCACGAAATATTATGCCACAACTACCCCCGACCGTCCTCTCCGCAGGCATATGGGCGAGGAATGATCCCGGACAGACTTTCCGCCAGCATGCAAACCGCGCCAATCCTTCAGCTTAGAAAGGTGACCCGGTGGATCGAAAAAATCGGCTAAAAAAATTCAGCCGGAACTTGGCGAGCCAGCGGGAAGCCGCCTCCCGGTTGGTTTCCACCGATGCGCCATTAAAACAGGAAATGCCCGGCCATTGCCCGCGGGCCAGGTCGGCAAAGATGCG
>JAYTUA010000073.1:0-8849 GCA_043745015.1 Opitutaceae bacterium
CCGGATGATGAACTGGTACGAGCCGCGCGCCTCGTAGACATCGACCTCGCCATAGGCCAGCACCTGCAGCCCGTCGCGCAGCTTCACGCTCTGGCGCGCCGCATCGCCCCGGAACAGCACGCAGCTGAGCTGGGCCCCGGCATCCTTCAGGGAAAAATAAACGTGACCGCTGGCCTGCGCGCGCAGGTTGGAAACCTCGCCCCGCACCCAGCCCGGCGGCACGCCGCCTTTCAGCACTTCCTTCACCCGCCGGGTGAATTCGGTGACCGTCTGAATGCGGCCCGGATCACCGGGCGTCAGTTCAGGTTCGATTCTTGCCATAGTGTTTCCGGAGCAGATGGGTCGCCGCCAGCAACGCGAGGATCAACAGCAGCGCGACGAGGGCGACCCGGCCCCGGCCCTGCACGAGGGCCTCGCCAAAACACAGAAAGGCCGCGTTGAGCGGGCCGGAGATCAGGGTGGAAATGAGCAGGTATTTGCCGAAGGGCACCCGCGCCAGGCCCAGCAGATAATTTTGCACCGGGAACGGCGAACCCGGCGTGACGCGCAGCAGGACGATCACGTCGGTGACGTCGCCCGACTGGACCGCGGGCAGCCGGTAGCCGAGCCGCATCATCAGTTTCTCGAGCACCGGACGCAGCAGCCGGCTCGCCAGCCAGTAGGAGAGCGCCATGTTGGCGATCAGCGCCAGCGTGGACCACAGCAGGACCACGGGCAGGCCGAGCTGGGCGCCGAAGAGCGATCCCGCCGTCAGCGAAAAGGCGGTCTGCGGAACGCCGACCGCGGGCAGCAGGGCCTGGGCGGCGAAAAAGACCACCGGGCCCGCCGTGCGCACCTGTTCGAGCACGAGCTGGAACTGGCCTTTCACGTCGTAGCCGCGCAGCAGGAGCAGCACGCCCACCACGCCGGCCACGGCGACCACGGCCAGTTTGATCAGGAACGCGCGCGGCGAACGGGGAGCGGGATCGGTCATCTTAGGGCAAGATGCCCGGCCGGCTCCGGCATCGTCAAGGGCGGACCGGGAAAGTTGACTGGCCAGCACCCATTGACCGGTCAAGCTGTTTGGCGTTGATGCTTATCGCGACCCTCCTCTCCGGTTCCGCTGCATTTGGCTGGGTGCTGCTGGCCGTGGCCCTCGTCTTGAGCGTGCGCCCCGGCCCACCCGGGGAAATTTCCCAGCTGAACCGTTGGGGCTGGTGGGCCCTGCTCGCCGGCGCGCTGGTGGCGTTTCGCTGGCCGCTCATCACGCTGCCGCATGAGCTGTATCCCGACGAAAGCCAGTTGCTCGCCGGCGCCCTCACCCTGCGCCATGATCCCATGTTCTGGCGATCGGTGGATGGCGGCACCGCCGGGCCGCTGGATTATTACGCCCTGCTGCCGGCGGCCTTCTTTTCCGGCACCGCCGGTTATGCGGCGGCCCGGCTGACCGCCGCCCTGATCATCTGGGGCATGCTGGTCGCCGCCGGCGAGACTCTCGCCTTGGTCACCAGCCGGACCGCCGCCCGGGTCGCGGTGTTGCCGGCCCTGGCCTTTGAGGCGCTCACCACCAGTCCGGAATTTATCCATTACTCCACCGAGCTGGTGCCGGGCCTGCTCCTCGCTGCGGCCGTATTCGCCGGGGTGCGTCAATCCCTCCAGCCCGCGCGCGGCAACTTGTGGGCCGCCGCGCTGCTGCTGGGCGCCGTCCCTTTTGCCAAGCTGCAGGCGGGACCGATCGCCGCCGCCCTCGGGTTGCTCCTGGTGATGCAGGAGGTTGTCGCCGGGCGTCCCCGGAATTCCGGACTGCTGATCGGCGTGGCACTGCTCCCCGCCTTGCTGGTCGCCGGGCTGGTCACGGCCACGGACCAGGCGGAAAACATGCTGATCCCCTACCTCCTGCAAAACATGCAGTACACCCAGATTGGCCGTCTGCCCCTCCGCGAGGTCGTATACCAATTCGGCGAGCAGTCGGTCACCAACGGTTATCACGCCCTGTGGCTGGCGGGAAGCGCGGTGGTTTGTTTCGGCGCGATGTTTCTCCTGCGGGACACCCCGGGCCGGCTCCGCGCCTGCGCCGGGGCTGCCGCCGGCCTGCTGGCGGTGACAGTTTTTTGTATCCTTTCACCGGGTCGCCCCTACCACCATTATCTTAATCTGCTGACTCTCCCCGTTATGTTGTTGGCTGGAGTGGCCCTCGGTCTTGCGCTCCAAGTCGGGGCGGGCAGCGAGCACCCCCGATCCTCTCTCGCGCTCGGTGGGTTTTTGCTCTGCACCCTGCTGCCGCAGCTCGCCTTGCGGGCCTCGCCCCGGCCGGATCCCTTCGAGTACTATAACACCGTCGTCTCCGCGCGCGGCCCGGCGCACCGCGAGCTGGTCGCCCGGATCCGGACCCTGGCCGCACCCGGCGAACCGCTCGGCATCTGGGGCTGGCGCTGCTCCCTCTATGTGGAAACCGGCCAGCCGCAGGCGACCCGCCAGGCGCAGTCGATTTTCCAATGGTTGACCGGACCGTGGCAGAATTACTACCTGCGGCGTTATTATGAGGATCTGGTCGCCGCCCGTCCGCCCGTGTTTGCCGATGCGGCCGGGCCCGGAAATTTCTGGTTCGATAAACGCATCATGGGCCACGAGGTTTTTCCGCTGCTCCGCGATTGGGTGCAAACCAACTATCGTTACGTCGCCGAGGTGGATGGGGTCCGGATATATTCGCGCGCGGATCGCGCCCCCGTGAACCCGCCGGGTGAAATTTCCCGCTAGCCCACCGCCCAAATCAGGCTCGCCCGCGCCGCCTGCGCCGGCTGTCATGACCTGTCGCGCATGAGCCCCGTTCCCCACGACCCATTCCGTCTGCCGGTCCGGATTCTCACTCTCGGCGGCCTGGCTGGCCTGGCGGCCCTCACGCTGGTGGATCGCGGGGCCACGCGAATGTTTGCCACCCCCTGGATTCAGCTTCTGGCCGGCATCGTCACTGTGCCGCCCCTGGCCCTATTAATCCGCTTGGCCTCATCGGCCCGGCCGGTCCGGCTCCCGTCAGCGGGCTGGGTAATACTGGCCGCGGCCACCGCAGCCATCCCAGTCGTCAGCGCGCTGCTCAGCCCGTATCGGGGGCCGAGTCTGCTGAATGCCGGTATGCCTGTCGCCGCGGCCAGCCTGTTTCTGCTGCTCCACGACTGGCTGCTGACCGATTCCGACCGGAACCGGGTCCGACTGGAGCAAGCACTCGCAGGGTCCGCTGCCGTGATTGCCGTGGTCAGCACCGGGTACTGGTTGGGCGATGTCGCCGCCCTGACCCGAGCCGAACTGTTCTCCCCGATCCTGTTTGAAATGCGCAACCCGCATCCGTTGGGCCATTCCAACTACACGGCCGGGCTCATGCTGCTGGGCCTGCCCCTGCTCGCCCGGAGCGCGTGGCGCTCCCGCGGACCGCTCCGCTCCGCGGCCCTCCTCGCAACCGGACTGGTTTTGTTGAATCTGTTCACGAGCGGCAGCCGCGGTGGGCTGCTCGGGCTGGCCGCGCTCGGGGTCGCCAGTGTCGCCGTAGCCGGGCTGGGTTGGAAACGATTTCTGCTCATCGCCACGGGAGCGGTCGCCCTCGCCGCCTTGCTGGCCGTGGCCAACCCGCGCATCCGGTCCCTGCTCGGGCCCGGCGATCCCCTGGCCGAACCGAACCTCAGCACCGTGCAACGCGCCGCCATGGCCGAGGCCGGAGTGATGATGGGCGTGGACCGGCCCCTCCTCGGCTGGGGACCGGGCTCGACTCCCCTCGTCTATCCGCGTTACCGCCAGGCCCTCGCAGGCGGGGCCGATACTGTCCTGCAACTGCACAGCACGCCCGTCCAACTCTGGGCGGAGACCGGCGCGGCCGGGCTGCTGGCTGCGCTGATACTTTGCGTGGTGGTGGCCCGGAACTGGAAACGCTCACCGCTGGCCGCCGTGACGCTGGCCGGCTACGCCGTGTTTGCGCTGACTGATTACCAGCTCGACGTGCCGGTCTTTGCCGCGGCAGTGGCCGCCCTCGCCGCCCTGCTGGCTGCGCCCGCGGCGACCCCCGCCGCACCCCGCAGCCGGATGAGTCTCGGCATTCTGATTTTGGCCGCGTCGGGCCTGATCGTTGTCTTCGGCGCCCGCGACCGCACCCCGCTCCTCAACGCCGAGGCCCTGCTCATCGCCAAGGATCCCGCCCAGCACGACCGGGCCGTGGCCCTGCTCAACGAATCACTCGCACTGAACGCCGACCAGGAAATTGCGCACTTCAACCTCGGCTGGCTGCTCCTCGTGCCGGATCCGGCTGCCGCGGAAAAACATTTTCTCGCCGCGGCCCGGCTCGTGCCCGACAAGGGTGGGGTCTATTTCGGTCTCGGCCTCGCCCGCTTGAATCAAGGCCGCCCCGCCGGCACCGCCCACGCTTTCGCGCTCGAATGCCTCAACGACCCGCGCTTTCTCGCCTCGCCGTGGTGGACCGTGCCGGCCATCGCCGCGCAGCGCGAAGCCACCGCCGCACGGTTCAGTCAGTTTGTGGCCCCGCACTTTCCCACGATAAAAACCAGCAATCCGTGGGCCGAGAGGCAGGCGGCTTTATTGCGCACCCTCGCCCCGCGGCTCGGCCAGGTGTCGCCCGGACCGGAGATCAATTACCGCCGCGAGCGCATCGGTTATCCCGTGCTGATGCGCAACCTCGACCTCGCCCCGCCGGTTGATCTCTACGACGTGCGCGAGGATCCGCGTTTTCCCGCCGCCGTGCCCTTCCCTCTGCCCAGCAAAGGCTGGCTGCCCTCGCCCGAGCTGCTCAAGCTGCTCGACGCCTCCCCGACCGTTCGCCCATAATTTTCCATGCCCGGCGCCCTGACCAACCCCCTGCGCGAAACCACGCTCCCCGCCGTCCTGCTCGCCGGCGACACCCTCGTGGCATTCGCCGGCCTCACGCTCGGCTACTGGCTGCGCTACAATTCGGCCCTCGGGACCCTCGGCCTCGACGTGCCGGATGCGCGCTTCGGCAATTATCTACCCCTGCTGCTCATGGGCGTGGTGTTCCTGATCGGCGCCTTCGCCCAGCAGGGACTCTACGACGGCCGGATGCTGCTGCGAAAACAGCACAGCCTGAACCTGCTGGCGCGCGGCACCGTCTTCTGGGTCGTGGTCTATCTGGCGTTCTCGCTCGTCATCAAGTTCGACCCGCCGATCTCCCGCCTGTTTGTCGTCATCGCCGGAATCGTCACGCTCCTCCTGCTCTGCCTGTGGCGGGAGCTCTTCTACCGGGTGATCACGGGCACGGCCTTGCTGCCGCGGCTGCAGCAGCGCGTGGCCCTGCTCGGCTGGAACGTCGCGGCCCAGGCGCTCGTGCGGGAGGTGCAGAAAAGCCGCGCCCACCCCTACACCATCGTGGGCAGCATTGACGACGGCACCCATCCGCCCCTGAACCCGCTCCGCGGTCTCGGCCCGGTCGACGCGCTGGGCACGATCCTGCGGGACGAGGAAATCGATGTGCTCATCGCCTCGCACCTCGACATTCCGGCGGAGAAGCTGCGGGCCATCACCGCGGTGTGCGAGCAGGCCTACGTGGAATGGAAGGTCGTGCCCGCGGCCTTCCCCATTTTCCTCACCGGCCTCCGCCTCCAGACCGTCGGCGGCATCCCGGTGATCGGCGTCGAGGACCTGGCCATTTCCCGCCTGTTCAACCGCGCCGCCAAGCGCGTGATCGACCTCGCCGGCGCGCTCGTCGGCCTGATCGCCTCCGCGCCGGTGATCGCGCTACTCGCCGCCTGGATCAAGCTCGAGTCGCCGGGCGGCCCGGTTTTTTTCCGCCAGACGCGCGTCGGCGCCGGCCACCGCGAATTCACCCTCTTGAAACTTCGCTCCATGCGGCCCGACGCCGCGGCGAGCGACGACGCCCACCACAGCACCAAGCCGGGCGACCCGCGGCTGCTGCGCATCGGCGCCTTCCTGCGCCGCTGGAACCTCGACGAGCTCCCGCAATACTGGAACGTTCTGTGGGGCGACATGAGCCTCGTCGGTCCGCGCCCCGAGCGCCCCCACCACGTCGAGCAACTCTCGGCCATCATCCCGCATTATCTGCCGCGCCATCTCGTCAAGCCCGGCATGACCGGCTGGGCGCAGGTCAACGGCCTGCGGGGCGACACCGACCTCGCCGAGCGCATCCGCTACGACATTTTCTATATCGAGAACTGGTCGCTCTGGCTCGACTGCCAGATCCTGCTCCTGACTTTTATCTGCTGGAAAAATCCCGCGTGACGCGGTTCAGAGCGGGCGCACGGCCTGGTGGCCGCGCCACTTCGCCCGCAGCAGCGCAACGCGTTTCCACAGGCCGAACATCACCCGCCACTTTGCCCGCGCGAACGCCGAGGGGCCGAAGTGTTTCAGATAGACGTCGCGGTTGGCGTCGAAGACGGCGGTCGACATCCGGTCAAAGTCCCGCGCCACGCTCAGACCCTTGAGGTGGGTGATGCGCTGCCGGCCGTCATAGACGATCCGGTAGCCGGCCCGCGCCACCCGGATGCACAGATCGAGGTCGTCGCCATACATGAAGAACTGCTCGTCGAACCGGCCCGTCTTTTCGAACACCTCGCGCCGGCCCAGCATGAAGGCGCCGTTGATCGCGCCGACCGGATAAGTTCCGTCCGCCGGCAGATGCGTGAGGTTGTATCCTGCGAAAAACGCGGAGCGCGGAAACGCCGCCGCCAGCCCGCTGGCCCGGCAGAAGCCGTCCCAGAGAGTCGGGATGCTGCGGCGGCAGGCCAAGTCCATGGTGCCGTCGGTTTGCTCAAGCCGGGGCGAAATCAGGCCGAGGTCCGGCTCGGCCAGCACCCGCCGCACGCAATGTTCCAGCGCCGCCGCGTTGCTGACCGTGTCGGGATTGAGGAACAGCACGCACTCACCCGTCGTGGCGCGGTAGCCGAGGTTGTTGGCGCGGCCAAAACCGAGGTTGGTGCCCGGCTCGATGAACCGCACCGCCGAAAACTCGCGGGCGATCCACGCCGCCACGCCGTCGCCCGGCGAGTTGTTGACCGCGCAGATTTCGACCGGCCGGCCCAGCAACTCCCGCGGCAATGAGCCCAGGCACGCCGGCAGTTCGTCGCGCGACTGGTAGGCGACGATGATGATCGAGAGTATGGGAAGTGGGTCCGCCATCCACTTCCAGCCTTGTCGCTCTCCCCGCCGACCGCAACGCTGCGGATGAGGTCATGTCCACCCCGCTTGTCAGTGTCGTCGTCGTCTGCCGCAACCCCGGCCCGCGGCTGCATGCGGCCTTGGAGAGCGTCTGGGCCCAGCCGGGCGAAACCTGCGAGGTCGTCGTCATTGACGGCGCCTCCACCGACGGCACGCATGAATGGCTCGAGACCCGCCGGTCTAAGCTCGGCGCGCTAGTCTCGGAGCCGGACCGTGGAGTCTATGCCGCCATGAACAAGGGTGTCGCCGCCGCCCGCGCCGAGTGGGTGCTGTTCCTTGGGGCGGATGACCGGTTGCTGGATGGCGAGCTCGCCGGGATTGCGCCGGTGCTCCGGTCGACCGGCGCGGGCGTGGTGGTCGGCGAAGCCGCCTTCGACAACGGCCGCCTCTACCGGCTGGGTGCGCCGGCGACCGCAGTGCGCCGGAATTTCCTGCATCACCAGGCCGCCTGCTACCGGCGTGTGCTGTTCGCCGCGCACGGCGGTTTCGACCCGACGCTGCGGATCATGGCGGATTATGAATTCAACCTGCGCCTCCTGCGGTCCGGTGTGCGCTTCGAGGCCGTGCCGGCCCGCCTCGCCACCTGCGCGAGCGGCGGACTCAGCGATGCGGGCGGCTGGACCGGCTACCGTGAGGAAGTCACCGTACGCCACCGGTATTTCCCCGCGTGGCAATGCTGGCTGTGGGATCTGGGCTCGGTCCTGCGTTATTGGCGGAAACAATTCCTGCGTTCCACTTCCCCCCATGGCTGAAACGCTCCGCTCGCACCTGCAACGGGCCGTCAACGCCCTGTTGGCCCCGATCGGCCTGCACCTGATGCGCCGCCACCGGGTATTCGACCTGGATGGCCTGCTCGTGCGCGCCGCCGCCCGCTCCCCGGCGCCGGCCACGTTCATCGACATCGGTGCCTCGGACGGGATCTGGTCCTTGCGGGCCCGCCGGTACTTTCCCCGCGCGAAATTCCTGCTCTTCGAGCCGCTGGCCGAGCGCCAGGCGGCGTTGGCCCGGCTCAAGGCCAGGCACGGCTTTGATGTTGTCCCGGCCGCCGCCGGCGACCGGGCCGGCCAGGTGGCCTTCGCCATCGATCCCGCGCTCGACGGCAGCGGTGTCGCCGCCCCGGGTGCCACGGGCACGCGCTCCGTGGCGGTGGAAACCATCGATGCAGCCGTGGCCGCCCACGCCCTGCCCGGACCCTATGGCCTGAAGCTGGATACGCACGGCTACGAGATTCCGGTGCTCAGCGGCGCGACCCATGTCCTGACGCAAACCCAGCTCCTGATCATCGAGGCCTACAATTTCGAGCTGACTCCGGGCTGCCTGCGCTTTCATGAGCTGTGCGCGTGGCTGGAGGCGCGTGGTTTCCGCTGCGTTGACCTGGCCGACCCAATGCGACGACCGGGCGACGGGGCCCTGTGGCAGATGGACCTCGCCTTCGCCCCGGCGGACGGCCCGCTTTTCATCTCCAACCGCTACGAATAGCGGCGCTCAGCTCCCGCGCTCGAGCAGTTCGTCAAACGACACGAAGCCGTGCCGTAGGATTCGTCCGGCATAGACCGGCAGGTTGGCCGCGCGGAAAACCAGTTTCGCCCAATGGTGCCGGACAGTGAGGTTCGGGGCGGGCAACCCCAGCTGTTCGTCCACCCGCGCCCGCTCGGCGACCATGTCCGGACGGTTCTTGGTGAGCT
>JAYTUA010000074.1:0-8826 GCA_043745015.1 Opitutaceae bacterium
AACAGCCGGTTCTGCCAACCGGGTCTAGGAGTGATCACGGTGGTTTCGAGTGACGCAAGTCACCCGGATGTGAGAGGGGTCAAACCCTCTAACAAAAAACTCCTCCAAAAAAGCGAAAAAGCCGCCTGATGCCCTCAGGCGGCTTTTCGTTTTCAGGAAAACCCTGATGCGCGAACGATTAATTAACCATCAACCGCTCACGCATCATGTCCAACCTCATCACCCTCGCCTCGCTTCGCATCAGCGAATCGAACCCCAACCACCACCTGTGGAATAACAACGGGACCTGGTTCCTGCACTACACGGTCTACCCGACCGCGTTCACCAAGGAACGCATCCGCCGCTCCCTCGGCACCAAGGATGTCCGCGTCGCCCGCGAACGCCGGGACAACTTCTTCAGCCTGCTGGCCAAGCAGGACCCGATCGGGCTGCCGGCCGCGGAGCCGACCACGGCCTTCGCCTGAACGAAACCGGAGTTCCACTCTCGGGCACGCCTTCACCGGCGTGCCTTTTTTATTGGGCTGTTTTCTGGAGGGCTCGCGTCCCTGCAAGCCACGGCCCGGAGAGACCCGGGCCCTCCAATTTCCACTGTCACGGTATCCTCAGCTGCATCCCGACGCGCAGGGCGCTGGAGCCCTGCAGGACATCGCGATTGGCCTGGAAAATCTCCTGCCAGCGGTTGGGCGTGCCGTAATACCGCAGGCTGATGCGCGAGAGTGAGTCGCCGTCGGCCACCGTGTGATAACGCACCTCGGTCACCGGAGAGGCGGCGGAAACCACCGGCCGGACCGGAGCCAGACCACCGGAGGCGAGGGTCGCCGCCGGGGTGCCGAGCCGGGCGGCGGAGGCGATCTGATCCAGCGTGCCCTGAGCCTGATTGAGCCGGCTGGCCAGCGCGCTGTTTTCGGTCCGCAGCTGGGTAATCACCGCCGACCGTTCCCGATCCTGCGCGGCATAGTTTTCCGTGAGCCGGGCCTGAGCGGTGCGCGCCGCCTCGAGCTCGCGGCGCAACTGACCCAATTGGGCCGTGACGGCATCGATATTCTGCTGCCCACTGCGCTCGGCCTCGGCCTTATGCTGCTCCGCAGCCCGCACAGTTTGCGTCAGGCGGGTGATATCGGCCCGGTAGGATTCGACCAGCCGCCGCATGTCCTCCTGCTGCTGCTCCATCTTGGCGTTCGCCGACGTGAGTTCGGCCACTGAATTCGTATGCGACTCGGCGGTCTTTTCCGCCTCCGCCGCCCGGCCCTGCTGCGCCGCCAGGTCGGCCTGCACCTTTTCGGCGGCCTGCCGGCTTTCGCTCAACTGCTTCGTGAGACCGGCGTTGGTTTGCTGCATCTCCTCATGCTCGCGTTGCAACTGCACCAACTGGCCGCCCACGGCCTCCAGTTTCTCCTGCAGCGCCGCCTTGTCGTCGGCCAGGGCCGGCAGAGTGGTCGCCACTTTGCGCGCATCGACGAGCTGGGACTGCAAGCCTTCCCGCTCGGTGGCCAGGCTGCGCAAATCCGCGGCCTGCTTCTGTCCGGTCCGGCGCAGTTCCTCGTTGGCGGCGGTCAATTCCTTCACCCGGCCCTGCAATTGCTCGACATCATCCCGGCTCGCCGCCGTGTCGTTGTCCTTGGCCGAAAGGAGCGCCCGGTTGGCATCCGTCAGTGATTTGTTGGTTTCCCGCGTCCGCTGCATCTGCGCCGCCATCGTGGCGATCTCCTTCGCCGCATTGGCGCGCTCTTCCTCCGTCAGGGCCTCCAATTGCTTGATGCGCACATTGAGGGTGCCGATCTCCGACTGGAAGGCGTCGGGACTCGCGGCGGAGACCGCCTGGGATTGGGCCGCGAGCGCGGCGGCGGTGGACTTCTGGGCATTTTCCAGGTCCTTCTCCAACTTTTCATTGGCGGCGGTCAGCTCCGCCACCGTGGCGTTCAATTTCTCAACCGTCCGATTGGCCTCCTCGAGGTCGGCCTGTGATTTCCGCCCGGCATCCCCGCCGCGGGTACGGACGGTGAGTGCATCGGCCAGCTGCTTTTCCAGTTCGATGACGCGGGCCTGCGACTGCTCAAGGTCACGCCGGCTGCTGTTCAGGGAGGCAGTCAACTGCGTGCTGTCGCGATTGAGCTGCTCGCCCGTGGTGCGGATGCTCGCAGCTTCTGCCGCCTCCCGGCGCAGGCGGGCGTTATCGTCGCGGAGCGCAGCCAGCTCACTCAGGTCCCGCCGGGCCTGGGCCAGCTCGGTGCGCAGCGCGTCGGAACCCGCCAAGCCGTGATTCGCCGCCGCCAGATCCTTTTCCAGCTGTTCATTGGCCGTCGTGAGTTCGGCCACCGAGGCGGTGCTCTTCTCGACGACCTGGTTGGCGATTTCCAATTGCTGCTTAAAGTCTGCGCTGCCAGCAGTGCCGCTCGCAACCTGCTTGCTCAACTGATCGTTGGTCCGGGTCAGATCTTCGACCGTGGAATCAAGCTGCCCCACCCTTTGCTTTGCGGCGGCCAAATCAGCCTGCAGCTGGCCGAGTTGCTCTCCACCGCGGGTCGAACCGGACCGGGCCGCGGCGAGCTCTTGCTCCCGATCGGCCAGCTGCTGCCTGAGGTTTTCGATCTCGGCCGCGGTGGCTTTGCCGGTGGCAGCGGCCTTCACCTGGCCCTCGACGCGAGCGAGCCGGTCCTGCAGCTCCTGATTTTCGCCGGCCAGCTTGGTGGCGGCGGCAGTCTGCGCGGCCAGAGCCTGGTCGCGTTCCTGCAATTGCTGCACCGTTTGCGCCGATTTCTGCCGCAACTCGCCCAGGGCGGCATCACCGAGGGCCGCGGCGGCAGATTTTTCATTGATGGTCTTTTCCAGCGACGCCGACCATTTTTCCAATTCGGTCTTCTCGCCCTGCAAAGCAGTGACTTGCTGTTGCAGCTTCGCGGTGGCCTGCGTGGCCTCGGCCGACTGTGCCGGGCGGGAATCATCCGTCGCCGGCTTGCCGGCCTTTTCCAATTCGGAGACCCGGGCGATGAGTCGCTGATTTTCCGTGCCCAACCGGCCCGCCTGCTCTTCCGCCTGCTGAACCTTGGTGGTCAGAAGCGCCACCTGGCCCGAACTCGCCTCATCGGCCCCGGCCACCGCCGGCTTGGGCGCCTGATTGCGCAAACTGCGCAATTGCTGGTTGAGGGACAACAGCTCGCGGGTGGATCGTTTCACCTCATCGTTAAGTCGCGCATTGTCGCGCTGCAGATTGGCAATGACGCCGGCCTTGTCGCCCTCCGGCACCGGATACCTGCCGCTATCCGCCGCCGGCACTCCCGGTTTGGCCGCCACGGCGGCCAGGGTGGCGTTCTCCTGCTGCAGACGCTGATTAACCTGAGCCAGCTGCGTACTGGATTCCTCCAGTTGCTTGAGTGAACCAGCCGCCTTGTCCAATTTCGCGGTGAGCGCGGCAATTTCAACCTGATAGCGGGTGACATCCACGGCGGGCGAGACGGAGGCGACACCCGCCGCCTTGGCTTGTTTTAATTCCTGCAGCAAATCCCTGACCTGGGCCGTGAGAATGGCGCTCTGCCGGTTGCTGGCCTCTTTCTCGGTGTTCAAGGCCTCGATCTGGCCGGCCAGCCGCCGGCTCTGCTCCCGGAGTTGCTCGATCAATTTGGGCGTGGCGTCGTCGGCCACCGTCACTGCGGCCTGGACCGGGACTGGATTGACCGCCGGTTCCCCGCCAACCAGTTGTCGGGCGGCGAGCACCTCTTCGGGCGTCAGCAGCTTGACCAGGGCATCCCGGGCCTCCGGGTTGGCACCGTTCTGCACCGCCCGGTTAAGCCAGACCAGGGCCTGCACCGGGTCGCGTTTCACGCCGGGCTTACCTTGGGACAAGGCCAGACCGTAATTGATCTGGGCCGGAGCAAAGCCCTGCTCGGCCGCGGCCCGGTAGAGGGCGGTGGCGAGGGCGGCATCCTTGGGCACGCCCCGGCCGTCTTCATGCAGGAGCGCGAGATTGTATTGCGCCCGGGGATAACCGCGGTCGGCGGCCTGCTTGTACCAGCGGGCCGCGAGGGCCTCGTCTTTTTTCACGCCCCGGCCGGATTCATAGGCGAATCCCAGGTTGAACTGGGCCTCAACCAGACCGCTGTCCGCCGCCTGCTTGTACCAAAGGTTCGCCTCGAAAAAATCCTGCCCGACACCCTGGCCGGACGAATACATGTTGCCTACATTGAACTGCGCCGGGGTGTAACCCTGTTCGGCGGCCAGGAGGTAGTATTTGAACGCCTGTTTCGGGTCCGCGGCCAGACCCCGGCCCAACTCGCAGGCCAGCCCCAGATTGAACTGGGCGGGAGCGTAGCCCTTGTCCCCCGCCGGCTGGTACCACTTCAGCGCCTCGGCGAAATCCACCTTGAGGCCGAGCTGCCCGTTGGTGAAGGCATTGCCCAGGGCGTTCTGCGCCTCCGGATCGCCTTGGGTGGCCCGGGCGCGAATGTCCTCCAAACCGGCCGTTACCTGCGTCCAGCCGGGACCACCCAGCAGTACGCCCAACAGGAACAAACCTGCTCTGGCCGAGGAATTAATCCGGATGAACGGAGCCAAGGTGCGCACGCCTCAACTTAAGGGTAAAATTCTACAGGGGAGCAAGGCTGCATCAGTCATCCCGTGGATGATTTTTTTGTCCGGCGGACAAAACGTGGCGAGCGCGCCGGACAACCTGGCCTGGCCACCGACCACGAAGTAATACGGGCAGAGGCGGAGCCGGCCCGCCTCGTTGCGGGGGGCGGGCGCCCCGCCGCCCTCGCTGCGATACAGCGGGTGCGATACTCGCTTGGGTTTCCGGTATTCCTGCAGGAGGTGGAGATTGGTCGGCGCCAGCCGCAGGGCCTGTTCGACCCCCTCCTGCCACTCCTCGCGGGAACAGTCACTGCCCAGGACGACGCTGCGCGCGCCCCACGCGGTCTCATGGAAACCGGAGATCTTGATGATCAGGTCTCTTTCCTTCTGCGAAGCCGTCGCCAGGTCGCGCCAATCATTGAGCATGCGGCCGCCGACTGGCGGGCTCTCAAGCACCGCCCCGGGCGGCAGGGCGGCCGGGTCCATGATCCATGACCGGGGGATAAGCCGCTGCAGCAGCTTCAGGGTGCGGCCCCCGAGCGTCTCGGCCCAGAATTCGCGCAGGAGGTGGTGGTGAAAGAGGGCCAGCGCCAGTTTTTCCTCCTGAAAATGCCGCATGGGCGGCGCGATCTTCACCGCGCCACTTTGCCAGGCCTCCAGGATTTCCCGGCCCACCTTCACATTGGCCCAGTCAAACAGCTCAAAAAAACGGTAGATGATATCGATCTTCTCGGGCGTCCCCTCGACATCGAAGCAGAGTTCCCCGCCCAACGGGAAAACATCCTCCGGCTTCATGCAGAAGACCCGGCGGCCCGCCCGCTGCAACTGCCCGGCCAGCCACTGCATCTCGGGCCGGTAGGTGGCCGCCTCATCGCTGACGAGTATGGCGATGAGCGGATTGCGCAGCTCCGGGCGCAAGGCGGCCAGCGACTGGTAGAAATTCTCCACCATCGCGCCGTCAGCACCCAGAATGTCAGAGGCGAGCCCGCGGGGTGAGGGCACCCCGCCCACAGCAGCAGGGTCTTTTGTAGGCGGGGTGCCCTCACCCCGCGTGGAATAAAGCCGGTTCAGAAACGCCGTCAGCCCGATGCCGCCGGGGACCGAGTCCAGTTCGGTCAGGGCAAAGCCCTCCGCGGTGAGCAGGAGGTCGGGTCGCAGCACGGTGGGGAACGAGCCGCGGTTTTGCGGATCACGGGCGTGCGCGACGAGTGCAGCGGGCTTGCCGCGGTCGAGGTAGTCGGCCACCCAGGGCGCCAGCAGCGGTTTGTTGCGCAGGAGATTTTTGCCGGCCACGGACCGCAGGTAGAGGGTTTCCAGGGCCTGGTGAAATTCCAGGCACGCCGCGCCGATCTGCTCCAACTCGGCGACTTGCTCCGGCGTCAGCGGCCAGGCTTCGGGCGACAGCTGCCAGGTCTTGTCCTCGAACAGCGACTGCTCGGCGAAGGCCGTGCGCAGGGTCTCGTGGGATAAGTCAGGCATGTTTGATTCAGGAGCCGGAACGGCAGGAAATGAAGAGGAGTTTCAGGGTTTCTTGGTTTCTGAATTTATCCTCAGTCGTCCATCTGAATGTCCTTGTTGCGGTGGCGCGGACAGCCTGCGCGCAGCCAGCCGGTGATGAAGCGGTCGAGGTCGCCATCGAGCACGGCCTGCGTATCGCTGGTGCTCACGCCGGTGCGGAGATCCTTCACCATCTGGTAAGGCTGGAGCACGTAGCTCCTGATCTGGCTGCCAAAACCGATCTCACCTTTCTCCCCGTAGAATTTTTCCATCTCACTGCGCTTGTCGTCGAGGCGCTTCTCATAGATGCGGGCTTTCAGGACTTTCATCGCGGTGGCCTTGTTCTTGATCTGCGAACGCTCGTTTTGGCACACAACGACGATGCCGGTGGGCGCATGGGTCAGCCGCACGGCCGAATCGGTGGTGTTGACGCCCTGGCCGCCCTTGCCCGAGGAACGATAAACATCGGTGCGGATCTCGTCCTCGGGGATATCGATGACAATCTCCTCGGTGATCTCGGCCACCACGTCCACGGCACAGAACGAGGTGTGGCGGCGCTTGTTCGAATCAAAGGGGCTGATGCGCACCAGTCGGTGGACGCCGCGCTCGGCCTTGGCATAGCCGTAGGCGTTCTCACCCTTGATCAGGATCGTGGCCTTGGAGATGCCGGCCGTGTCCCCGGGCTGCACATCCATCAGCTCGACCTCATAGCCCTTGCGCTCGCACCAGCGCGAATACATGCGGAACAGAATGTCGGTCCAGTCGTTTGACTCCGTGCCGCCGGCCCCGGCCTGGATGCTGAAGATGGCGTTGTTGCGATCGAACTGGCCCGTCAGGAAGGAGGCGATCTCGAGGTTGTCGAGGTCCGCGACCATGGCGGTCACCGAGGCATTGAGCTCCCGGGCGTAGGATTCCGCTTCCGCCGGCGTGGCGGATTCAATCAGCTCGACCATGACGGCGGCGTCGTCGAGCCGCTTGTTGAAGGCCACCAGGCCGCTGATGGCGCGCTTCAGGCCGTTGACCACGGCGATGTGCTTCTGCGCCCGCTCGGGGTTGCCCCAGAAATCCGCGGCGCCCATCTGCGCCTCCATCGCCTCTATCTCGCGCTGCTTCTGCTCAACGTCAAAGAAACCTCCATAAGTAGCCGGCGCGCTTCTTTATGTTCTCGATGTGGGAAAAGGTTTCGGGGGCGATCATGGACGCCCCCACCCTTGGCAGCACGGCCTGCGCCGCAAGCGGAAAGTCCAGGACCATCGCGGGCGGGGTCGCCCGCGCTCCCCTTATTGGAGCCACGGCGACCTCGCCGTGGATTTACCGGGTCAGCTCAGACGAAGGCACCCGCGAACCATTTCTGGTAATGGGCGCCCACGACCGGCAGGAGCTTCTGCTGGCCGTTGATCGCCGCGAGCAGGCCCATGATCCAAAATACAAACAAGGAGATGCCCACGGCCGGCCAGATCAGGATCATGAGGAGGTTAACCACCGGGATAAAGGAGATGACCATGCACGGGATCCAGATGACCAGCCCGGTGATAAAGAGACCAAGCACCTGCCGGAGATGGAAAGCCCCGAGCGCGGTTTTTTTGCTGCTGTGCATCACGATGGCGATGACGAAGCCGATGATGGTGATATAGGCGAGCAGCGCGACGGTGCTATCTTCCTTGGCCGGAGCCGGGGTTTCGGGGGTGGTTGACATGGTAGGGAGGGGTTGGGGACGTATGGGGTATGACTGGCCAGCGCCCGCAGCTTGGACACGCCAGCCGGCGGCGTCAACGCCCGGGACATGGGCCAATCCGCCACTACATGTAGGCGGGCTTTAGGCCCGACACGAAGCGCAATCTGTCGGAGATAAACCCCGACCTACAGAACTGAACCGACTTCAACCCCGCAATGTGCCCGCCGCCTGCTCGGCCAGGAACGAGGCATAGGTTTTCTCCACCCCCGCGCGCAGACCGGTGCGCGACTTCCAACCCAGGGCCGCGAGTTTGCTCACGTCCAGAAGTTTGCGCGGTGTGCCGTCGGGTTTCGTCGCATCCCAGGTGATGCGGCCCTTGAAACCGGTGACCTGGGCGACCAGCTCGGTGAGTTCCCGGATGGTCACATCCGTGCCGGTGCCGATGTTGATGAGATCCGGCGGGTTTTTCAGCCCGAGCAAAAAGGCACAGGCGTCAGCCAGATCGTCGACGTGCAGAAATTCGCGCTTGGGCGAACCCGTGCCCCAAGCCATGACCTCGCGGTGGTTGCCGACCTTGGCCTCGTGAAAGCGGCGGATGAGAGCGGGCAGGACGTGGGAATTCTGGAGATGATAGTTGTCCCCCGGGCCGTAGAGATTGGTCGGCATGGCCGCGTGGAACAGCACGCCGTACTGTGTGCGGTAATATTCGCAGAGCTTCAGGCCCGCGATCTTGGCGATGGCGTAGGCCTCGTTGGTCGGTTCCAGCGGCCCGGTCAGCAGGCAGCTCTCGGGCATCGGCTGCGGGGCAAACTTGGGGTAGATGCACGAACTGCCGAGGAAGAGGAGGCGTTTCACCCCGGCCCGGTAGGCGCCGTGGATGGTGCTCGAGGCGATGGCCAGATTGTCGAACAGGAAGTCGGCTGGATAAGTGTTGTTGGCATGGATCCCGCCCACTTTGCCCGCGGCCATGATGACCACGTCCGGCTTCTCGGCAGCGTAGAAATTGGCGACTGCCGCCTGATTGGTCAGATCCAGTTCCTTCCTTGTGCGCAGCAGCAGGGTGACATCCGGCGTGGCTTGAAAATGCCGCA
>JAYTUA010000075.1:0-8819 GCA_043745015.1 Opitutaceae bacterium
AGGACGGCTTTCCCCAGCCGCCCGCCCGTGGCCTCGTCCTTGGCCAGAATAATCACTCCAGAGGTCTCGCGATCGAGCCGATAAACAAAGCGGATGGTCTCCACGCCCAATCCCTCCCTCACGGCACCCGCCAGGCTCGACCATGGGCCATTTTTCGACGGATGCACCACGAGCCAGCCCGGCTTGTCGATCACCAGCAGCCGCTCATCGCTCAGGATCACCCAGTTGGGCAGATCAGCCGGGTTGACCAACGGGGCTTCGGCCGGTGGCAGGGGGTCGTTGGCATGGCTCATGCAGGAACGTTCAATAATTTTCATGCGTCATGAAGCCGAGAAGAATTGCAAACCCAGTCCGACCGCCTAGACATTGCCTCAGTCGAATGAAGCGGTTTAGCATTCTATCGCTCGGGTCAGTCCAGCAAGACGAGGCACTCGTCGGCAACAAGGCCTGCAAGGCAATATTGTTCACTCTATCGCTCGGGTCGGTCCTCAGGACGACTGGCAGAGCAGTAAGGATCCCAGCCCGTCGCGCCGCTTACCCCACCCTTTGTGTCAGTTAACCCGAAGCAACAACCATGAACCATACCAACAAATCCCACGAAATAATCGTGACCGGCATCCACCTCGAACTCACTCCCTCGCTCAAAAGTTTTGTGCAGGAGAAGATGGAGCGATTGTTCCGCCACGAAGCCCACATTGTGAGGATCCGCGTCGAACTTGAGTGTGACCGCCAGCACGACCATGCGCACAAGTTCGTCGCCAAGGCCCACCTGCAGGTCCGTGGCCCCGATATCAATTGCACCGCCGAATCTGAGGAGATGCATAAATCCGTGGACCTGCTGGTCGACAAGATTGACCACGTGCTGCACAAGCGCCACGGCCAGCACAAGGGCAAGCGCAACCATCCCCACGCCATCGAGTTTGCGGACGTTGAGCTGCCTAAGGCCATCTGACCCCGCTCCATCCCTCTGCTCCGGCCCGCCCATCGGCGGGCCTTTTTTATTGGGCCGATCCGTTTGATTGTAGGTCGGGCTTTATGCCCGACACCCAAGGATAACCTGTCGGGGATCAGCCGTCGCTCTGCGAGCTATGGCCTGACAAGTAAATCCGGACCAACAAACGAGCCGGCTCGTGGTGGAAACCACCCGGCCCCACCTTTGTATTTCCATTTGCGCTCCGCCCAACCCTGGGCATCCGTAGGCCATCATGCGCCTACCCCTGCTCCGCCTGCTGCTCCCCCTCGCCCTCCTCAGTCCCGCGGTTTTCGCGGCCGACCCCGAGGAAGGCTTTGTTTCACTTACTGACGGCAAGACCTTTGACGGCTGGAAACCTGCCACCGAGAATCCCGGCACCTGGAAAATCGAGGACGGCGCCTTTGTCAGCCGGGGGGCGCGCAACCACCTTTTCTATGTGGGCGACGGCCAGCCCTTCAAAAACTTCGAGCTCAAGGTCGAGGTGATGACCGAGCCCGGGGCCAACGGTGGCATTTATTTCCACACCCGCTATCAGGAGGCCGGCTGGCCCAAGGCCGGCTTCGAAGCGCAGGTCAACAACACGCAGTCCGACTGGAAGAAAACCGGCAGCGTCTATGGCATCGCCAACATCGGCGTGGCCGTGCCCGTCGACAACAAGTGGTGGACGCAGGAAGTGATCGTGAAGGACAATGTCGTGACGGTGCTGATCGACGGCAAAAAGGTCGTCGAATACGACGAGCCGGCGGGCGTGCAGCCCGGCAAGGACTTCGAGCGCAAGCTCGGCTCGGGCACCTTCGCCCTGCAGGGACACGATCCCAAGAGCATCGTCCGCTACCGCAATATCCGCGTCAAACGCCTGCCGGACTAATGGTTGCCCGGCACCGGCGCCGCCGGTTGTTTCCGACAATATTCGGCTTGCCGTCACTTCGGAATATTCGCTTATTCGCCGTTCCCTTGTGCGGGCATAGCTCAACTGGATAGAGCGCCAGACTACGAATCTGGAGGTTTGGGGTTCGACTCCCTATGCCCGCACCACTTTTGAAACGCACAGTCGCCTGACTGTGCGTTTTGCTTTTGGGGTTCAGTCGTCCCAGTGGGCCCGATGCCGGCGCCAGAGCCGGATGCCGGCGAGCGCCAGCACCAGCACGATCAGCGCCGCCACCATCAGGCTGTAGGCATGGGTGCGGGAAAGCGCCCGGTCGAGCTGGACGATGTCATCCTTGAACCTGGCCCACAGCCAATGGCCCAGCCAGACGAAGAACGGCACGCTGATCAGCGCCGCCATGCCGTCGAACAGGAAGAATTTCCAATACTTCACCCGCGTGGAGCCGGCGGTGAAAAAGATCGGCGCCCGCAACCCGGGGAGGAATCGCCCCACGAACAGCACCCAGGAATGATACCGTTCGAAAAGGGCCTCGACCTTCGTCTGTTTCTTCTCGGAAAACAAACGTTGGAACCAGTGCGCCGCCCTCAGCTTCGTGCCGAAATACCGCCCGGCGAAGAAAATTGTGGAGTCTCCCAGCATGACGCCGACATACATCAGCAGGCTGACCTCCGTCCAGGTGCGTCCGTCTATCTCCCCGAGGGTGCCGGCCGTAACCAGCACCACATCCTCGGGCACCGGCAGGCCCAGCCCGCACAGGATGAGCACCATGAAGGGCCCCCACAGCGAGAGGGGAGAATCTTGGAAATATTTAAGCAGCGTTTCGAACATGCGGCGGGTGGTGCGAAGGGTCTAGGTGCCAGCCGGACGCCAATCAAGCAACTCCAGCTGGAGCGTCCGCCGGCCGTTGTAGAAATTCCAGTTCAACTGCACCGCCAGCTCGAGGGGCGCCCCGACCGGCGGGAGGCGGTCGGCCATCTTCCAGGCCACGCCACTGATGCGGCGGCCGGTCGCATCCTCCGCCGCGAAACGGAAATGCTGCTCCTTGAACACATCCGGCCGGTTGCGCAGCCGCAGCCCGCGCACGCCGAAGACCGGTTCGGGATGGCCCATGCCGAAAGGATGCAACTGCTCCAGTTCGCCCATCAGCCGCTCGTTGACCGCCGTGGCCTCCAGCCAGCCGGAAAGTTCCAGCCCGGGCTCGGCCGCATCGCGGTTGCTGCGGCTGCGGATGACTTTGTCAAACAACGCCCGGAATTCCTCAAGCCGCAGCTTGGTCAGGGAAACGCCGACGGCCATCGGGTGCCCACCCCAGCTTTCGAGGCAGTCGGCGCAGGCCCCGAGAATTTCCACCAAATTTGAACCCGTGATACCCCGGCCAGAGCCCTTGGCCATCTCCCCCTCATTGCCCAGCACAATGGCCGGCCGGTTGTATTTCCGCGAAATGCGCCCGGCCACGATGCCGACCACGCCGGGATGCCAGTCTTCATCGAACAGCACGAGCCCGCTGGCCGTCTTGAAATTCTCCTCCACGTAGCGCTCGGCCCGCTCGGTGATCAGCCGTTCGATATCCTGCCGCTCGCGGTTCAGCTCGTCGAGCTTCCGCGCGGCCTGGTCGCAGAAGGCCCGGTCCTCGCTCAGCAGCAAATCAACCGACAGGGCCGCGTCGGCGAGACGGCCGCTGGCGTTGATGCGGGGGCCGAGGCGGAATGAAATGTCGGTGGGCACGACGCCCTGGTCATTCTTGAGGCCCGAGACCTGCATGAGCGCGAGCAAGCCCGGACGGCGCGTCTCGGCCAGCATCCGCAGGCCATGGCGGGCAAAGATGCGGTTCTCGCCGTGCAGGGGCACGAGGTCGGCGATCGTGCCCATCGCCACCAGATCGAGATATTCCTTGAGCACGATGGTCAGCGCGACCGGGTGGTTCTCGGCCCGCAGTTTTTTCAACAGGCCGTGCGCCAGCTTGAAAACCAGGCCGACGGTGCAAAGGAAGCGCCACTCCGCGTCCTCCGCGGTCGGGTGCACATGCGGATTAATCAGGATCGCCTGCGTCGCCGGTGGCTCCGTCGAGCGATGATGATCCACGATGATGACGTCCACGCCGCGAGCCCGCAGCAGCCCGACCTCCGTGCTGGAGTTGGTGCCGCAATCCAAGGCGATGAACAGGTCCGGCCGGCCGGCTTCCAGTGCCCGCTCAATCGAGGTCTGGGTCAGTCCATAGCCTTCATCGGCGCGGCGCGGCACGATGTAGGCCGGGTTCAGCCCGAGGCGGCGCAGGAGGCCGACGAGGATCGTGGTGCTGCACACGCCGTCCACGTCATAGTCGCCCAGCACCACAACCTTCTCCTTCCGGTCGATGGCCAGTCGCAGCCGCTCCACCGCTAGTTCGAGATTCACCAGCAGGAACGGATCCGCGATTCCCGCGAGGGCCGGCGCGAGAAAACGGGCGGCGGCAGCCTCAGTCACCCCGGCCCGCAGAAGCAGTTCGGCCACGACGGGTGTCGTGCCCAGGCTGCGCGCCAGGGCGGCCACGCTCTCCGCGTGGACCGGCGTGTAGTTCCAGTGCATCGGGGCGAGGGAGTCGCCGGATTATTCCGAGGCGCGGGAGGTGCCGGCCCACTCGTATTTAGGCGCGATATCCTGGTGGGCCTCGACGTGCTTGCGGTCGCCCTTGTGCCACCAGTAGAAGACCTGGGCGGCGATGAAGATGGCCGAGAAGGTCGAGGTGACGATGCCGACGAGGAAGGTGATGGAGATGTCCTTGAGGATGCCGCCGCCGAAGGTGAACAGGGCCAGCGCGGCGAGGAAGGTCGTCGTCGCCGTCATGATCGTGCGGGCGAAAACCTTGCGGATGGCGTTGTTGATGACGTCGCGGAGCGTGCCGGTGGGATTCAGCTTCAACTCCTCGCGGATGCGGTCGAAGACGACCACGGTCTCGTTGATCGAGTAACCCGCAATGCACAGGATGGCCGCCACCATGGGGGCAGAGAACTGGTGGTCGGTCAGCACGAAGATGCCGATGGTCATCAGGATGTCGTGCAGGGTCGAGACCATGGCGCCGATGCCGAAGCCGAACTCAAAGCGGAAGGCGATGTAGATCAAAATGACGAACATGGACGCGGCGATGGCCTTGAGGGCGTTCCACTGGATCTCCTTGCCGATCGAGGGACCGACCTGGCTGGTGCCCTCTTTCTTGAGGCCGGCCGTCGGGTAGGCCCGCTGGAGCGAGTCGAACAGGGTGTCGGACTTGCCGTAGGCGGTCTCGAGCTTGAGCTGCTCAATGCCGCCGCCAATGGCGCTGGTGTAGGTGGTGCTGACCTCGCCGACCCCCGCGGTGCGGGCGATCTCGCGGATCTTGCTCGTGTCGATCTTGGTGGTGAAGGAGGCGGTGACGACGTCACCCCCGGCGAAATCGACGCCGTAGATCGCGTTGCCCTTGTAGAAGACGACACAGAGACCGAGCAGCACGATGACCCAGGAACCGAAGAAGGCAGGTTTGCCGTACTTGACGAAGTCCACGCTGAGGTTCTTCAGCATCTGGCGCATCGTCATTTTCTTGAGCGTGCCGGAGTCAACCAGCAGCTCCATGATGAGGTGGGCCGTGATCAGCACCGAGAAGAGCGTGGAGAGGACGCCGATGAGCAGCGTGATGCCGAAGCCCTTGATGGGGCCCGTGCCCAACCAGATCATGATGCCGCAGATGATGAGCTGCACCAGGTGGGCGTCCAGAATCGTGGTCAGCGCCTTCAGGTAGCCGCTGCGGTTGGAGCTCGAGAGCGTCTTGCCCTCGGCCAGTTCCTCGCGCATGCGCTCGAAGATCAGGATGTTGGCATCCACCGCCATGCCGATGGTGAGCACGATGCCGGCGAGCCCGGGCAGCGTCATCGTGACGCCGACGCTGGCCATGGCCCCGAGGATGATGAGAATGTTGATGGCGAGCGTCACCACGGCCACGAGGCCGCCCGTGCTGTAGAAGGTGATCATGAACGCGCAGACCGCAGCGGTGCCGATGATGGAGGCCTTCACGCCGCTGGAGACGGCGTCTTCGGCGAGCGTCGGGCTGACCTCATACTGTTCCTTGACCTGCAAGGGCAGGTCGAGCGGGTTGTTCAGCACATTGGCGAGGTCAATGGCCTCGCGCTGGGAGAACTGGCCGGAAATCTCCGCGCTGCCGCCATTGATTTCCTTTTCGACGCCGGGGGCGGAGTAGAGCTTGCCGTCGAGCACGATGGCCAGGCGGGCGCGGCGCCCGGTGCGCTGGCCTTCATCGGCGATGGTCTTGGTCACCGCGGCAAACTGCTGGCTGCCCTCCTTGCTGAAACGGAGGATGATCTTGAAGCGGCCGAAGTCATCCATGGTCGGATAGGAATCCGTGACCGCCTCGCCGGTCATCTCGGGCACATACTTGATGTAGAGTTCCTCGGCATAGGTTTCGCCGGTGCGGGACTCGCCTTCCAGGGTCATGGGGACGTAGCCCGGGGGCGCGTCCATCGGCGGGGTCGCGGTGGGGTGAACCAGTTTGAAATCCAGGCGGGCGGGCTTCTTGAGGCTGTTGAGCACCTCGGGGTTGTCGCGGGTGGAGACACCGGCGAGCTGAACCTCGATGCGATTGGTGCCGACCGGGCGGATGATCGGCTCGCTGACCCCGAGGCCGTTGATACGGTTGCCGATGATCTCGATGGCCTTGGTGAGCTTGGCCTGACGGGTCTGCGTGCTGTCCTTGGAAGAAACCGACTCGTCCACCTCGAGCGTGAAGGCGACGCCGCCGGCGAGATCGAGCCCAAGCTGCAGGCGGCCCTTGGACTGGCGGAGCAACTCGTCGAGCAGGATGTTGTTCCGCTTCTCGATGTTCTTCAGCTTGTCCTCGAGGCGGACCTGCGGGAAGAACTGCGAGAGATCGAGCTTCTCCTCGCGGCCGATCTGCTTGAGCGCGACGAAGACGCTGGGCGCCTGGCCGGTTTTCACCCGCTCGGCCACCTTGGTCATCAGGGTGGTGAACTGGGCGCTTTTGGCCGAGGCGGCCGACTTGACGTAACCGTCGAAGGGGCGGTCCTTCAACGGCAGCAGTTCGAACACCGCCCACAGCATGATGACTGCGGACAGGATCACTTTCCAGAGGTTTTGACGAAGCATGGGTATTGGTTGTTAAAGGGGTGGCGCGGCGGGTTTCGCCGGCTCGGGGCGCGGGGGCCGGCTCAGGAAGCGTCGGCTTTCTTCACGACGGTGCTGATGAAGCCCTTGCCCACCTCGACCTTGGCGTTGTTCTCGCCGATGCGGACGATGAAACGGTCGTCCTTCACGCCGGTGATGACACCGTAGATCCCACCCGCGGTCACGATCTCGTCGCCGGCGCCGAGGGCCCCCAGCATTTTCTCGTGCGCCTTCTGCTTCTTGCGCTGCGGGGCGATCAGCAGGAAATACATGGCCGCGAACATCAGCACCAGCGGGGCGAGCTGCATGAGGGCCGAGGCACCACTGGGTGCCGGGGCGGAGGGAGCGGCTTGGGCGAGGAACAGGTGTAACTTAGTCATTGCGTCTTCGGGTGTTTTGAAAAATTTGAAAAGGGCGAATAAGCCTGCCCGAATTCCAAAAAGCAAGCCTAACCCCCGCCCTTTCCCGCCCCGCCAAATTGAAGACCAAATCCGCATCAAACTGGTCCGCCGCCCAGTCCGAGGAGCACTACGGCTTCAAGCGTTGGGGGGCCAACCACTTCTCCGTGGATTCCGAGGGTTTCGTGCAGGTCCAGCCCCTGTCCGACGGCCGCACCATCCGCCTGATGGATATCGTGGAGGAGGCCACCAGCATGGGCCTCAAGGCCCCCCTCGTCGTCCGCCTGCAGGACACCCTCCGGCACCGCGTCACGCAGCTGAACCAGGTTTTCCACAAGGCCATCAAGGACGAGCGCTACAAGGGCGAATACCGCGGCGTCTTCCCCATCAAGGTCAACCAGCTCCGCGAGGTCGTCGACGAGATCATCTCCGCCGGCAAGGACTTCAACTTCGGCCTCGAGGCCGGCTCCAAGCCCGAGCTCATGATCGCCCTCGCCATGCACGAGGGCTCGCAGCGCCTCATCATCTGCAACGGTTACAAGGACAAGGATTACATGCGGCTCGCCCTCCTCGGCCGCAAGCTGGGCAAGCGCATCATCATCGTCATCGAGCAGCTCTCCGAGGTGGACAGCATCATCGAGATCTCCAAGGAAACCGGCGTGAAGCCCCTGATCGGCTTCCGCGTGAAACTCCAGACCCGCGGCGAGGGCAAGTGGTCCTCCTCCACCGGCGACAACGCCAAGTTCGGCCTCAACACCGCCGAGATCCTCTTCGCCGTCGAGAAGCTCCGCGCCGCCAAGATGCAAAAGAGCCTCCGCCTCGTCCATTTCCACATCGGCTCGCAGGTGCCCAACATCATCACGATCAAGGCCGCCGTCACCGAGGCCGCGCGCTTCTACTGCCAGCTCGCCAAGATGGGCTTCCCCATGGGCTACCTCGACGTCGGCGGTGGCCTCGGCATCGACTACGACGGCTCGCGCACGAACTTCGACTCGTCGATGAACTACACGCTCGGCGAATACGCCCGCGATGTCGTCTTCAACATCCGCGAGATCTGCGACGCCTCGGGCGTAGACGTGCCCGACATCGTCACCGAGTCCGGCCGCGCCGTCGCCGCCCCCCACTCCATGCTCGTGGTCGAGGTCTTCGAGCGCATCAACAAGCACGAGTCCCTCGGCAAGCAGCACCAGCCCAAGTCGCGCCACAAGGTCGTCGACGACCTCGCCGTCCTCCTGAAGAACAAGGCCAAGCTCGGCCGCCTCGAGCGCTTCCATGACGCCCTCCAGAAAAAGGAGGAGGCCTTCTCCCTCTTCAACCTCGGTTACCTCGACCTCGAGAACCGCGCCGCCGCCGAGCAGATCTTCTGGCAGATTTGCGAGAAGATCGACCGCGAGGGCACCAAGTCCGGCTACCA
>JAYTUA010000076.1:0-8701 GCA_043745015.1 Opitutaceae bacterium
TTGGAGAGGTAGGCGTTGTCGGCGATGCCGCGCTGGAAGATGCCCTCGATGGTGTCGTCGACGTAGTAGAGGTAGCAGGACGACAGCTGGCTGTGGAGGGTGCCGGCGTTGAAGAGGGTCGGGGTGCTGCTGCAGAAGCGGCGGCTCTTGTAGAGGTCGTAGAGGCGGACGGCCCAGTCCTCGCGGCCTTTCTTCTTTTCGTCGAGGAAGAGGCCCAGGGCGACGCGCATCCAGAAGAACTGGGGCGTCTCGAGGCGGCGGGAGCGCTTGCCGGTCTTGTCGATGATGAGGTAGCGGTCGTAGAGGGTCTGGATGCCGAGGAAGTCGAACTCGAGGTCAGCGGAGGGGTCGAGGGCGGCGGAGACTTTGGCGAGGTCGTATTCCTTGAGGCGGGGGGAGAGGCGCTTGATGGCGATGCCGTGGTCGATGTAGCGGGCGAAGGCCTGCTGGTGGAACTTCTTGAGGGCGCCGATGCCGTCCTTGACGATGTCCCAGCCGAGGACTTCCTCGTAAATGTAGCTGAGCTGGATGCGGCCGGCGAACTTGGCGAAGTCGGCGTCGCGCTCGATCAGGGTCTTGGCGTTGAGGGCGATGGTGTTGTTGAGGTCGCCGAGGGCGATGTTGTCGAAGAGGGCGCGGCGGAGCTCGGCCTCGATCTGCTCGGGAGAGAGGCAGAGGTCGAGGCCGATGGCGGCGAACTCGATGCGCTTCTTGAGGTCGGCGCCGTCCCAGAGGAAGGTGGTGCCGTCAGCCTTGGCGACGACGACCATGGTGTTCTGCTGGGCGGGGGCGGCGGGGGTGGCGTCAACGGCGGGCTCGGCGAGGCGGGCGGCGGCGCGGTGGGCGCGGTAAAGGATGTAGTCCTCGGCGACCTTGTAGTGGCCGGACTTCATGAGTTCCTCCTGGACCATGTCCTGGACCTCCTCGATGTGGAGGAAGGCCTGTTTCACCTGGCGGGCGCGCTCGCTGAGGGCGCGGGCGATGGCGGTCGCGGGCGACGGGTCCTTCTGGAGGGAGAGGAAGGCCTTGCGGATGGCGATCTCGATCTTGGCCTCGTTCCAGGGGACGACCTGGTGGTTGCGGCGGATGAGGCGGACGGTGACGCCGTGGGTGTCGCGGGCGACATTGAGCTTGGAGGCGCGCTTGAGGAGGAGGCTCTTGGCGACGTCGTGGGCGTTGTTGTCGACGAGGGTCTTTTCGATGAGCACGTAGAGATCGTGGAGGGTGACGCGGAGGGGGCCGCGCTCGAGGGCCCGCTTGGTGAGGTGGGAGGCGACTTCGCGGGTGACGTCGGCGACGAAGCGCTGGTTCTTCTCGTTGAAGATATCCTTCTCGCCCTTGGCGGCCATGAGGTTGGCGAGGGAGCGGCCGACGGTGTCGGCGACTTCGCTGAGATCGAAGTGTTCCTCGCCGTGGGGGCAGAGGACCTGGACCTCGGGGACGGCGACTTCCTCGTCGCGGAGGATGTCCCGCCAGTTGTAGTTGGGTTTCTGGTCCTGGGGGGCTACGGTGAGTTTCTTAAGCGCAAGGTCTTGGGCGACGTGATTGCTCATGGGAGGAGAGGCAGAAGGGAGAAAGGAGAAGGGGTAGGGACGGAGGGGGCGAGAAGGCGGGATGCGGCGATCCCGCCCTGCAGCTTACAATTCGGCGTCGACGGAGCCGGCGAGCGCGGAGGATTTCTGGTATTCGGTGACGCGACCCTCGAAGAAGTTTTGCTCCTTCTTGATGTCCATCATCTCGGCGAGCCACGGCAGGGGATTCTTCACGCCGGGGCTCAACACGGCCAGGCCGCAGCCTTCGAGGCGGCGGTCGGCGATGTAGTCGATGTAGGTCAGGAATTCGTCGATCGAGAGGCCGACGGCGTTGACGGGGAGGCAGTCGCGGATGAAGTCCTTCTCGAGCTGGATGCCCTCGGCCATGGTGCGGCGGAGCTCCTCCTTGAAGTCGTCGGTCCAGATCTCGCGATTCTCCTCGATGAGGTCCATGAACAGGTTGCGGAAGAGCTCGATGTGGTTGGACTCGTCGCGGAGGGTGTAGCGGAACATCTGGCCGATGCCGGGGAACTTGTTCTGGCGGTAAAGCGAGAGGACCATGCCGAAAAGGCCGTAGAACTGGGTGCCCTCCATGCACTGGCCGAAGACGAAGATGTTTTTGGCCAGGAGCTTCTTGTTGGCGGGCTGGGTCATGTCGAGGTCGCGGCGGAGGTCGCGGGAGACCTTGTTGACGAACTCGTTCTTCTTCTCGATGGACTTGATGTCCTCGAACATGGCCTCGCACTCGTGCGGGTTGATGCCGAGGGAGGAAATCATGTAAAGGAGGGAGTCGGCGTGGATGTTCTCCTCGTGGGCGTGGCGGCCGAGGACGAGCTTGAGCTCGGGGGCGGTGACGATCTCGCGGACGACGTGCTGGATGTTGTCGCCGACGATGCCCTCGGCGGCGGAGAAGTAGCCGATGCCCATGCGGATGATCCAGCGCTCGATGTCGGACACGTGCTTGGTGTCGCGCCACTGCTCGATGTCCTTGCCCATGGGAACGTCCTCCGGCTCCCAGTGGTTTGCCTTCATCGTCTTGTAGAGATCGTAGGCCCACTGGAATTTCAGGGGGAGGATGTTGAAGTAGGGAACCTGGCGGCCGTTGATGACTTTCTTGGCGGCGAACGCGGCCTCCGCCTTGTCCTGATCGAGGACAAAGGTCTTGGTGCCGACGGTGAATGTTTTTTGCATGGCAGTAGCCTTGGGAGAAGCGAAGCTGAAGAGAGAAAGCGGTGTGGGTCCCGTGGTCTAGCGACGGTCAAAAAGTCCTGGCGAGACCAAGTTGCCAAAACTTCCTAACACGTTGTCGACCACCACAGGATGTGGATGCCCGGAACCTTGACCACAACTAATGGAAACCGCCTGATACCCCGTCAAATAGAATTCAGACGCCATTTGAAAATTTCCTGTCACTTTTTTTGTGGACAAGGAATTGCCGGGTTCATGTTTGGGCCGGCACAGCATATTTTCCGGGTCCGGGGGCGGTTTCTCCTCTGAAAAGTGCTTTGGGCGCCCGGCGCACGAAAAGTACAAATATTTTCTTGACGGGAAAATTTCCGGACGTGGGAAAATTTCCGGACGAAAAAAAATCCGACATATTTCCGTGGCGGCCGCGCGGGCGGCCCCGCCGTCCATAAAAAGGCGCCCCGCGGTGAGCGGGGCGCCGGGGCGAAGACAAGAAATGCGCAGGGCTTAGAAGCGGAGGCGGGCGCCGACCTGGATGCGCCAGCGGGACTGGCCGTTCTCGAAGAAGTTCGCGTCGGGGGCGAGGGCGTTGGCCGTGGTGGCCGTGGCGGAGGTGGCCTGCGGCTTGATCAGGCCGGCGGCGGTGTAGACCGCGGGTCCGACCCGGTTGCGGCGGTACATCTCGCTGCCGAAGTGCTTCTGGTTGGCCTCGACAAAGTAGCCGCCGAAGAAGTCCTCGTTGATGAAGGCGCCGAAGTTGATGAAATCGAGGAAGACCTCGAGCTTCGGCTTGAACTCGCTGACACCCCAGAGCGGGATGTTCTGGGAGAGTTTCAGGTCGAGGCGGTTGATCCACGGGGTGTGGAAGCCGTTTTTCGGGGCGTAGCTGCCGGCGAACTTCGACAGGCCGCTCGTGGCCAGGAACGCGAAGTAGGCGTCGCGCTGGGTCGTGGTCATGTGGGAGAAGTCAAAGCGGGCGTCGCTGGCGTCGCGCGGCACGGCCACCGTGTCATTGCCCGAGTTGCCGTCGCCGTTGAGGTCGTTGGTGTAGACCCAGCTGAAGGGCTCGCCGGTGCGGGCCTCGTAGTAGAGGGTGCCGCTGGACTTCCAGTTCTTGAAGAACTCGAACTGGCGGGTGAAGGAGAGCTGGATGCGGTTCTTGACCTCGAAGTCGGAGGTGGATTCCTCGGGCGTGCTCTGGTTGAAGACGACGTTGCGGGTCCACTGGCCGGAGGCGGTGGTCTGGCCGAAGGACTGGGAGTCGGTGGCCCGGCCATGGGAATAGCTGAGGTTGTAGCTCCAGTTGTTCTTCATCGGCCGGTCGAGGGAGAGGGCGATGTAGGTGGATTTGCCGATCGAGACATTGGTCACGTGATAGAGGTTGGTATAGCCGACAAACTTGGAGTTAGTGACAGTGCCGCTGGGGGTGCCGGCAAAACGCTGGCGGCCGTCAGCCCCGATGGTCGTGGGCAGCAGGTTCTCGTTGATGATGAACAGCTGGTCGTCGTTCTTGGTCCGGACGACCTCCAGGGTGACATTGGCGTCGAGCACCTTCACCTTGGCGTCGACGGCGAGGTTGGCGCGCCAGACGGAAGGCAGGCGGATGCCGGCATCCGACCAGTCGATCTGGCGGACGGCCGCGGGATTATCCGTGCCGGTGCCGATGGGGCTGTTGACGTCGAAGCCCTGCATGTAGGTGTTGAAGCTGCCGGCCGCGAGGGTGGCGGTCTGGTTGGCGGCCGTGCGGTTGTCCTGGATCACCGTGAAGCTGCCGACCCCGGGATTGTTGTAGGAGTTGGAGAAGATCACCCAGGGGGCGCGGCCGAGGAAGTGGCCGATACCGCCACGCAGCTGGACGGAGCGGTCATCCTTGAGGGCCCAGTTGAAGCCGATACGGGGCGAGACAGTCTCCACGCCGTCGGCGGTGCCGGAGTTGTTGAAGCCGGTGCGGGTCAGGAAGAGCTGGTTGAAGGGCGGCTTGCTCTTGCTCTCGGCGACGTCGTAGCGGATGCCGGCCACGAGCGAGAGGTTGGGGCGGGCTTCCCATTTCGCCTGGCCGAAGATGCTGTTGGTGGCGAAGTCGGAGATATCGGCGGGGTTGGGGCGGAGGGCCGGATCATAGACGTTGCGCTCGATGCGGGCCGGGGTGTCGTTCAGGAAATCCTGGAGCGTCCGGAAAACCACGGTGCCGAAGGAGCCGTTCTTGAAGATGTTGAAGTAGTCGGTCTTCTCGCGTTCGACACCGCCCGAGAACACGACGTTGCGCCAGATATAGTCGCCGGTGGCGCTGTAGTTCCGGCTGTCGGTGTGGATTTCTTGGCCCTGGCGGGAGAACTCGGTGCCGGCCACGTAGGCGGCGTTGGTGATCAGGTTGCCGTTGCGGTCGGTGCCGCCGACGCCGAAGATGGCGATCTCGGGGGCCACGACGGAGAGGGGGGTGGCCTGGTCCTGCTTGACCGACGAATACTTGACCTCGGTGCTGAAGTCAGGGGTCCACTGGCTGAACACCTGGCCGGCCCAGACGACTTCCTTGCGCTTCTGGGTGTAGATATGGGTGCTGAGGGCGGTGGCGCCAGAGGAAACGATCTGGGTCACGCCGGAGGGCGCGTTGTTCACGACCTGGGTGTTCTGGTATTTGCCATACTGGGGCAGGTCGCCCGCGGTGGTGGAATAGCGGACCGAGGCGCGGTGGTTCTGGCTGATCCGCCAGTCCACCTTGGCGAGTTTCTTCTCGTCGGAGGTGGTGTTGGTCACGGCCGTGCCGACGATGTTCTCGCCCCACGGAATGGTCTTGCCGGAAGCGGTGTTGTAGGCGGCCAGGCGCGAGATGAAGGCGGCCATGTCGGCCGTGTTGACCGCCAGCAGGCCGGGGGCGCCGGGGGCGGCAATGCGCTCAAACTTCTCGTAGTTCAGGAAGAAGAAGACGTGGTTCTTCCAGATCGGGCCGCCGAAGGTGAAGCCCTTGGTGGTGCGTTGCAGCGGCGGAATCGTCACCTTGCCGGTGGTGATAAATGTGGAGATGTCCTTGTCCTGCATGCGCAGGCCGAAGAGCTCGTCGCCGCCGTAGATGTAATAGAGCGAGCCCTTGAACTTGTTGGTGCCGCTCTTGGTCACGGCGTTGATGTTGGCCCCGGTGAAGCCGGACTGGCGGACATCGTAGGGCGAGACGGAGACAGCGAGCTGCTCGATGGTGTCGATGGAGAGGGGGTTGAAGAACGAGGCCAGGCCGGTCATGTTAAGGCCGAACTGGTCGTTGATCTTGGCCCCGTCGATCATGACGGAATTGTAGCGGTTGTTCTGGCCGACGGCGGAGATCTGGGACTCCTCGCGGTCGCCGATGGTGGCGCGGAGGGTCACGAGCGGCGAGGCGCTGATGAGGTCGGCGAGGGAGCGCTGGGCGGTGGGTTTGCCCTCCAGCCGGTCGTTGCTCAGGAGGGAGCCCGCGCCGGTGGCGTTGGCATTGAGATCGTTGGCCGAGGCGGAGGTGACGAATTTTTCGAGCTGCAGCACCTCGGATTTCAAGGTCAGGCCGACCTCGATTTCATTGCCGAGCTCGGTCACGAGGTCACTGGCACTGGCCTGGGCGTAGCCATCAGAGCTGGCGCTGACGGTGTAGGGACCACCGACGGGCAAGCTGCGGAGGTAGAAGCGGCCGGAGTCATTGGCGACCGCCGTGAAAGTCGTGTTGGTCGGGAGGTGGGTGGCGGTCACGGTGGCACCGGCCAGGATCTTGCCATCCGATCCGCGAATGGTCCCCGTCATGCCGGAGGACACGAGTTGGGCGATAGCACTGGGTGTGAGCATGACGGCCAAGGCCGTGACGGCGAATAGTACGAACGATTTGATGGACGACTTTTGCATGGTGTTATGCAGTTTGGGATGAATTTCAGGGAGGTGACCTGTGAATTGTTGTTGTCGGAGCGAACGCATCGGCTGTGTCATAGTCAAGCATTCAGCCCCAGCTATTGCCCCCAGTTGCCGGAAGTTACATGGTCGTAACCCCGACTAATAAAGCGGCGTTATGCCACGCGGCGAGCGGGCGTGGTTTCATCTCGCGGGTGAGGTTTAACGTGCCATGGCTGGAGTCATGGCCCAACCGAACTATGCTCCCCGCGAGGAACTGGCCAACCGTCTCACCCACGGGCTGGGGGCCGGGCTGAGCGTGGCCGGATTGGTGTTACTCGTGGTCTTTTCCGTCCGCTACGGCGACAGCTGGCAGGTGGTGAGCACGGCCATCTTTGGCACGACTCTGGTCCTGCTGTATACCGCCTCGACCCTTTATCACAGCTTCCGTGACCAACGGGTGCAGCAGGTGCTGCAAAAATTCGACCATGCCGCCATTTTCCTGCTCATCGCCGGCACTTACACGCCCTTTGCACTGGTGACGTTGCGTGGTCCCTGGGGCTGGAGCCTGTTCGGCGTGGTCTGGGGGCTGGCGCTCGCCGGGGTCACCCTCAAGTTCTGGTTGGCGGGACGCTTCAAGCTGATCTCCACGCTGCTGTATCTCGGCATGGGCTGGCTGGTCATGATTGCGCTCAAGCCGCTCATGGCGGCACTGCCGGCTGGCGGGCTGCGCCTGCTGCTGGCCGGCGGGCTTTGTTATACCGGCGGCGCGGTGTTCTACCTCTGGCGCCGGCTGCCCTACAACCACGCCATCTGGCACCTCTTTGTCCTGGGCGGCAGTGCCTGCCATTGGGCTGCGGTGTTCTGCTATGTGGTGCCGGGCGCCGGCTAGAGGGGAGGTGGGTCGATTTTAACGGAATCTTGGCGTGGCCGGGGTTGCCAACCGCCCCGGAAACCTCAAACCTGCGCCCATGAAAATCGCGATCATCGGGGCGGGCAACGTGGGTGGGGCACTGGGCAAGGCGTGGGCCAAGGCGGGACATTACATCATCTTTGGCGTGCGTAATCCCGGGAAAGGCAAGACCCAGCCCCCGCTCGCTGAAATCGGCGTCGGCGCGACCGCCGTCACCGTGCCCGATGCGGTGCGCAGCGCGGAAATCATCGTGCTGGCGACGCCGTGGGAAGCCGTGCCCGATGTGATCACCGCCATGGGCGACCTGCGGGGAAAAATCCTCATCGATTGCACCAATCCGCTTTTTCTCAACGCAGAGGGCAGCCTCAGCCTCTCGCTCGGTTCGTCCACGTCAGGCGCGGAGGAGATCGCACGGCTGGCGACCGGGGCGCGGGTCGCCAAGGCCTTCAACACCTACGGCTTTGAAAATTTCGCCGATGCCAGCTACCCGGGCTACGGCGAACTGAAGCCGGTGATGTTCCACTGCAGCGACGACGACGAGGCGAAGGAAATCGTGGAAAGACTGGCCAAGGACATCGGCTTCGAGCCGGTGGAGACGGGCGGGCTCGGCATGGCGCGCAGCCTCGAGCCGATGGCGCTCCTGTGGATCCGTCTCGCCATGCGGCGCGGGCGCAACCCCAACTTCACCTGGGGCATGCTCAAGCGTTGATCGCCCGGTGCTGATCGCGCTGCAAAAACCCTACGGCGTCCTCTCCCAATTCACGCCCGAGCCGGGTTCCCGCTGGGGGACGCTGGCTGATTTCAAACTGCCGCCCCAGACCTATGCGCTGGGCCGCTTGGACGCGGACTCCGAGGGCCTGCTGCTGCTCTCCGACGAGCCCGGCCTGAACTCACGCCTGCTCGACCCGGCGGCCGGCCACCGGCGCGAATACTGGGTGCAGGTGGAGGGCCGGCCCGACGACGCGGTACTCGAGCAACTGGCCCGGGGGGTGAAAATTGGCGGTCAGGCGACCCGGCCTTGCACCGTGCGCCGGCTGGAACCCGCGCCGGCGGTCGCCCCGCGCCATCCGCCCATCCGGGTGAGGAAAACGGTGCCGGACAGCTGGCTGTCGCTCGAGCTCACCGAGGGCAAGAACCGGCAGGTGCGGCGCATGACCGCAGCCGTGGGCCTGCCGACCTTGCGCCTGATCCGGGTGCGGATCGGGCAATTCCAGCCCGCGGATATCGC
>JAYTUA010000077.1:0-8637 GCA_043745015.1 Opitutaceae bacterium
CGCGGCCTCCGCCCACCACGACTCGAACGGCCGCTTGTCGACATGCAGGCTCTCCAGCACCGTTCCGTCCGGACCGGTCTCGACCAGCCGTTCGATCCACCAGCCGTTCTCGTCCTCGCGCGGCCGACCCGCCGGCTGCCCGGCCAGACGCTTGCGCAGCGCGGCCATGCGGCCGGACGGCAGGGTGAGCGCTTCGTCGTCAACCGCCTGCCGTCCCTCCGGGCTAAGACGGCGGCGTGCGTAGCTCGCGTCCAGCGCCGACCAGTCGGCCGCGAATTGCGCCTGCCCGGCCAGCGCTTCCGCGCGCCGCCGCGTCTCGGCGTGAAGCTCCGGGTCCTGCGCGTAGCGTTCGCGCAGCATCCGCCGCGCGAGCTGGTCGCGCGCCACGGTCTCCGCGATCAGGGCCGGATCGTCGCGCAGGGCTGAAAACAACCGCTGCAACGCCTCGGGGTCCCGGCTCTCCCGCTCCATCCGTGCGATCTCCGCCTGCAGCATGGCCGGATCAATGCGGACCGACCAATAGCGCTCGAGGGCCGCGCTCATGAGCGGCGGCTGCTCGGCGCGGGTGGCCACCGCCGCCGCGTCCGCCACGGCCTCGAACGGAGGCTTGGCACCGGGATTGCCGGCGGGCCAGATCCGGCGATCGTGGTAGAACTTCTCAATCCGCCACTGCGCCCATTCCCGATCCGCGCGGGTGATGACCCCCGCGTCCGGCACCGGCGCGAGCGGCTCAGGGGCCGTTCCGGCCTGGAGCAGCCCCGCTCCTAACACCATCGCCAGCGCGAGCTGGCGGGCGGCGGGGCGGGGCGGGCTGCCGCAGAAACCGGTGGGGCGGTAATGGTTGGTCATGTAATCCTCGCGGCCTCGACGGCGATTTCGTCAGCCAGCCGTTCCGGCGTCCGCCGATTATAAACGCCGGGGAGCCGCAGGTGCGGCCACCCCGGCGTCGTTTCAGAATACTTCCCGCCACGAACTGACCACCGGGTAGGGCGCGGTCGTGGTGGTCGGGGTGGTGCCGATTTCTATGCCGCCAGCTTGCGTCTCGCTCGACATGTTGATGAAAATCCGTCCGTTGTACACGATGGCGGGGGATGATGAGCCCGCTCCCGCGTCAATGACCGTGGTGCTGGACGCGGCGTAGGCACCAGTGCTGTCGCGCGCCGCGACCGTGCCCTTGCCGAACGGATAGTTGAAGATCACCGAACTTTCACCTTTGCAGGAAAGGACGGGGTTACCCGCCGCGTCGGTCGGCTTGGGATCGTAAACCGTGAAGAGCGACCCGATATCCCCCGCCTTCGGCCAGGTCGTGACCGCGCTGCCCGAGGCATTAAACACCACGGGGATGAACAGCAGCGAGGGGCCGATGGTGCGGGCGAATTTGGAGTAGCTGGTCGCCACGGTGCCGATTTTGTAGGTCTGGCCCGTGAGCGTCGTCTGCCGCGTCGTGAAGCCCCCCGCGCAGCCCGCGGCGGGCGTGGCGGTCAGGTCGCACATGCGCGAGTAGAGGTTCGCCGAAAAGCAGGGGATCTTGGGGCTGGGACCGCAATTGAGGTCGTTGACTTGCGGGCGGCTCTCGGAGAAGGTGCCGCTCGCCCAGCTCATGATCTGGAGGAAATGGTTGGCATAAGTTCCAGGGCTGTAGGTGTCCTGGTAGAGGCCGAGCGAGGGCGAGTGGTAGATCGGCTGCTGAAGTTCCGCGGCCGATGTGGCGAGGTAGAAGGCTTGAACCGGCGACCAGCTCGATGGGGTGACGGCGGATGTGTCGGTGTCCCAGATCCGGCCGGCGGTGTCGGCTTGGTAGCCGCGGTTGGCGAGCGCGTCGGCAAAAGAAATTTTGCTGGTCGAGTAGTCGCTGTGGGCGGAAACGGTGGTTGAGCTGATCAGCGCGGTGCTGTCGGAGCCGGAGGTGCCCAGCACATAGGATTGCAGCACGGTGCCATCGTTGGGTTTCAGGTGGTAAACGGTGACGCCCTTGGCGTAGCCGGAATTGCCGATCACCCCGTTTGGTCCGCTGCCGGCCGATACCACCCATTTGCCGTTGGTCGCGAGCGCGATGGAGGGGGAGGACCAGGTGTCGCCGAGGCTTGGAAAAGCGGTGGCGTCCTTGTACCACAATACCTTGAAGCGAGGGTTGGGGGGAGAGGCGGGCGTGGGGGGGCTCACGTCCGCGGTAACATCGAGCGCGAAAAGCGCCTTGCCGCCCGGTCCGAGTCCGCCGACCACAATGGTCCGCCAATCCGGGGTGGCGGGGGAGATGGCATTATTGAAGTCAACATCGGCGACATTGAGCGGCGCGCTCACGCCGTAGATGTGGTTCTCCGCGAAGGCGGGCTGGCCGACCGGGATCTGGAGCAATTTGAAATTCTGATACAGCTGATCGATTACCGGGAGCAGGACAGGCGGGACGAACGCCCATTCCTCGTCGCCGGTCCCCGCGTTGAACGCGTGCACCATGCCGTCCGAGGAGCCCACCAGGATCAGCCGGGTGCGCGAGTACTTGGCGGTCTGGTACAGGTCATGCCCGATGGTGGTTCCCTGCAAAAAAGCCCTCGGGGGCATCACCGCGATCGGCGGCGAGCCCGTCATGTCGCCCAGCATCCACGGGCGGCGGTTGCCGACAAGGGTGCCCATGCTGCCGTCATAGCCCAGCAGGAAGTTGACCCCTCCGGGGGAAATCCCGGGCAGGATGCTGGTGTTGGTGATCTTCACCTGCACGCCGCCGCTGATAGTGTAGATATTGCGCGTGGCGGGATCCCGGGTCGCGAGTTTCTGGCCCGCATCCCAGATCACCTGGAATCCTCCGCCCGCCAGCGGCAGGTCCAGATCCTGAGCCCGCAGATGGCCGGCAAAGCCGGGGTAATCGGCCGAGGTGGTGTAGATGATACTCAGGGCGCCCAGGGGCGTGGGCGTGTTGTCCGCGATGACCGGCGCCTCGGTGGTGTAATCCCCGGCGGCCACCGCGGAAAACGCCGCCTGCAGCCCCGCGACCAGCTGCGCCTGATTGGTCGCGGTGTAGGCATACTCGTGGCTGCAGACGAACCCGGTTCCCGAACTGATCTGCAGCCCCGCGGAGGGCGTGAGAAAGAGGATCGAGGAGGCGTCGGTCGAGCCGGGCAGCACATTGATGTTGTCGGCGAGCACATACTCCCCGCAAGAGGCATCGATCCCTGCGGTACAGGGGCTGACGCCGGGTTTGCAGGTGCAAGTGGCACCGGTTTTGCCGGTCATGCGCAAATAAGGATCGGCGGGGTAATAATAACTGAGGGTGAAGGTGGTGCCGCACACCCCTATCGCGTTGGACGAGTTCAGGCACAGCTTGTTGCCGAGGTTGTCGTACGCCCGCATGAGCTTGATGCCGCCCTGGCCGTACGGATCCCGGGCGTCGGTCTTGCCGAAATAGCCGTCATAGCGCACTTCTTGGGCCGCAGTGACGCCGGTGAACGCGTTGGAGATGGCCAGCACGAAGGTGCGGGCCGAGAAGAATCCGTTCGCCGTGATGCCACGGTTGTAAGCCTTGTCGGCCGCTTCCATCGGCGCACCTTTGAAGGGCGCCGTGGTCTGCGACACATTCTTTCCTGCCGCGCCCGCGACGCAGGCCGGGTAGGAGGAGATGATGCCGTCGGGCGTCCCCGGCAGGGGCGGATTGTTGCAATAGCTCGCCACGCCGTCGGTGATCAGCATGTTGAAGAGCTTCCGGCCACAGACCTGGTAGGGATCCGCGGGCAGGCTAGCCGGCTTCGGGGGGGGATATACGGGCGTTTCGGGGAAAACCGGCTTGATGGCCGCAGAGCCGCTGGGACAGATCAGGTCGGTTGGGTCGCTCTGGGAGCCTCCCAACTCAACCCCTTTATGGTAGTACTGCGAATAGCGCAGCGCCGCGTAGGTGGGGGTGGACCATTGGGTGTCGAGGGCCGCGATGTTGACGCTGGGGGAGCACTGGGTGGTGGCGTTCGATGTTGCCGGAACCGACAGGGGTTGCATGATGCGATCGGTCATGTCTGTCTCACACGCGCCGGCGCCGGAGGTGGTGTTGACGATGATCTGGTTGCGGACGAAGCCGGATTCGGAATTGTCGAAAGTCAGCAGCCCGATGTTTATCTTGGACGCGAAGTCGTCAATGAGGTGCTTCGCTTTGATCGTGCTTAACGAGGGCGCCGTGACGCCGACGCAGGTGGTGCTTGCAGTGCATGCCGAAGAGGCCGATGTGGGTTCGTCCAAAAGATCGAGGTACGGCCCGAGCACATTCTTCACGATCGCGACCCGGCTGGGGCCGAAGTAGACCCACTGATACGGACTGCCCACGGGGCAAGCCGTCGAGGCTTGGCATATGTACATCGCACTGACGCCCTCGCCCCCCGACGCGGGTGGACGGCCCGCCATGTCCAGGCCGAAGGTCCCCTTGGAATCGGCCAGGATGAGCACATTGGGCTTGACCTGCTGCGATTGGAGCGTCCGGTAGGGCTGGATGAGGGGATCCACCTGGGCGCGCGTGCGCGCGGCGAGCACGAACGCACCAACGCACAGCAGCAGGCGCGGTGCAGCGTGGCGGATGGAAGCGAGGCGGGGGGAAAGGGGGGATCGCATGGGGGTTTTCTCCTGAATGAGGTGTGAGGGTCGCAAGGGGCATCCGCCTGAGATCAATAACTGGTTCCGGTATGCCAGGAGTCGTCGTTTCTTCCGATGCCGCTGCGGCGGCCGGTCACCACGCGGATCTCGGCGGCCATCATTTTGCGGATACGGACATTGCTGCGGTCGGCCAGCGGCGTGGCGCCGTCGAAGGTCATTTCCGCCTCGCCGATGATGGTCACCACCGAATCGGTGTCGGTCTTGTATTGATCGGCGGCGGTCGCGGGCTGGGGGTCGTCGGGATTGTTGCGCATGAAAACGGTGACATAAACATTGCCGCTCGATCCCGATGGCGAGGACAGGTAGAGCCGCTGGATCCACCCGGCGTCGAACGCCGTGCCCGGCCGATCCACGATCCGGGTCGGGGCCAGATCGCTGTTCTGCGTGGGACAGTCGGCGCCCGCGCATCCGGCCAACTGGGTCGTGAAGTGGTTGGTGGGGGAGTAGAGCGCGCCGGCGAGGCGTACGCCCTGCCGCAGCGCGGCTTCGGCCGCCTGCCGGCAGGTCGCGGTATCCCGCTCATTGCGGGTCAGCAGTTGGTTGGTGTCGCCTTGCAGCAGCAGCATGATGCCGAGCATGGTGAGGATCACCATCACGAGCATCACGACGACGAGGGCGATGCCGGATTGCGTGCGGTGGCGGGAACGGGAAGGAAAATTGCGCATGGGGAAGCTCCAGGATGGAATCGCGGGTGCTGCGTCAGTTCGAATCGTTGGGAAGGGCGGTCATGTTCGGCAAGTTGATCAACTGGCTGAAGATCGTGCGGCGGTAGCCGTTGCAGAAGTCGGCGGCGCCGGCGGCCGCCGCGGCGTGGTCGTCAAGCCGCAGCCGACTGAACTGCGGCACCAGTTGCGTCTGCGCGGTGCAGTAGGCCTGGTTCTTGTACATCATGTCGGTGACCCCGGTGCGGGCGATGAGATCGAACCGGATGGCGCGCACCGTGGGCATCTCCGTGTTCGCGGGCAGGATGTCCAGGGCTGGCCCCGCGCCGATCACGGCCAGGGTGTCGGCCGTCCCCACCGTGGCGGACCGGTAGTAGACGATCTGCAGATCCTCGATGTCGGCGGAAACGACGCGGGTCGGCGCGGTGAGCAGCGGATTGCTTCCCGCCGCCACAGCGTCCAGGCCGGAGAGGCGGCTGACCAGCACCGGCCGGGACGCCGCGGGGTCGCCGGAACGATCTTCGGTGGAGACCCAAAAGGAGATGGTGCGCGAGGGGTAGAGCAAGACGCTGGAGCTGCCCTGTTGCAAACCAGCCGGTGTCCCGGGGGCGCAGGGCAGAGCCGCGGCGAGGATCAGTTCGGCGCACAGCGCGGGCGGAGCGGGCGTGGCGACGGGTTTGCAGGCCGTATCCAACAGGGCCAGATCGCCTTTGACTGGGCCAGCTCCGTTGTTGCAGGTATGGGTGAAGCCGCTGACTGCGGTCACCGTGATTTGGGAGTTGTTCGTCGCGGAATTGGCGATGGGGGTGAGGGATGTCGGCGCGGCGTTGCCGTAGCATGTGAGGTTCCGCGTCACCAGCTCATAGGCGAGACTCGCCTGCGGATAGACGCCCGCGGTCATGTAGGTGCTGTTGGCGACCAGCTCGATCTTGTTGGCCGCCGTCTGGTAGCAGGCATGCAGCGGCGGGCTGCTCGTATCGGAATAGCGGATCGTGATCCCGTCGGTGCCGGTGACCGGGATATAGACGTTGGCGGCGGGGGTCGCTGCGGTCGCGATGGTGACACCGGTACCGGTGGCCGCCGGGTCGTAATTGTTCCAGCTCGCCAAGGGGGAGGCGGCGGTGCCCGCCCCGCTCACGGCGCCCGCGTTGCGCACGATGGCGAATGTGCCGCCCAGCCCGAACCCGGCGCGCCGGATGTTGATCGCCGCCTCCTGGAGCGCGAAGGTGCCGCCCTGCTGGGCGTTCATGAGCGCGAGGTTGCGGCGCGTGAGCCGGCGGGAGGCGTCGAAGGCGCTGAGCGCGGCGATCAAAACGATCGAACTCAGGCTGATCGCCACAAGCACCTCGAGCAGCGAGAATCCCGACTCGGCCGGACGGCGGGCGGGTAGCGGAAGGGCGCGATTCATGAGAAAAATTCGGTGGATGTTCATGGCTGATCGAGGTATGATATATGGCGGTTGGCCGTCATCTTGAGGGCTTTGGCGGTGGCGGGCGTGAGCGCGGCAGTGCCGGTGACCGGCCGCACCGACTGGCTGCGTGGAAAATAGTAGAGCTCGACGGTGACGAGCTGGCGGCCGGTGCCCGCTTCCGTCTCGACCTTGTACTGCATCTGCCCGACCAGCACGTTCTGCATCGTCCGATCCGCGGCACCCGCCGCGCCCGCGCCGGTGAAGAGCTGCGTGACCGCGATGGGATCGCCCGCGGCGGGCGGCTTGCCCTGGGTGTTGTAAACCTGCCAGACCCCGTTCGGGGAGACCCCGGTCCGGGCGACCAAGGGGTCGGCGGAGTCGATGCCGTAGCGGACGGTCAGCTCGTCGATGAGAGACTGGGTTCCGCCATTGATGTGCATCAGGGTGCGGTTGCGGGCGACATCGGAGATCGAACGGATGAAGATGGGCATGGTGCCCAGCATCACGAACGCAAGGAGCGCGACCGCGACCAGCGCTTCCACCAGGGTGAAGCCGGCCTGAGGCGCGGCGCGGCGGGGATTCGGAGCCATCACTGCACTCCTTTCCACGCATTAGCGTTGGTATCCCAAGCAGTCAGGCGCACCGCGCCAAAGGTGCCGATCTCGATCCTGCGATAGACATGCGCGTTCGCGCGGTTTACGGCCGCGGCGTTCGCCTCCGCGAAATAGAACTCCGGCCCGCCCATCACGGCCGTGTCGGGATAGCTCGGGTAGGCGGTGACATCGGCCGTGCTACCAAACGGCGGCTGGCCGTTGGGGATGAGCCTGCCCGACGCGTCGAAGCCGAACCAGTTCGTGCTACTGCCCGGCATGTTGGTCCTGCGGGCGTTGAACGAACCAGCGCTGGGAGATAAGCCGGGATACCCAAAAGAAAAGTCCTGGGCGACGAGCTTGAGCTGACCGTCGGGGAACGGGTTCTCCTGACCGATCAGCGGGGTGTCGCCGTTGCTCGGCCCCGGCGCGGTCGAAAAATCGGCATCGAGCTTCGCGGTGAAGGTCAGGGCGGGCTTGGTGCCTGTCCCTCCCACCCCGGAGGTCGCGGTGATCAGCACTGGCCGCTGCTTGCGCATGGCCGTGGCGCGCGCGCGGATCAATCCGGTGTAAAGTTGATTTGCCGTGTTGTTCACTTTGGCGTAGCTCTGCGCCTTGAGAAAGGAGGGCAAGGCCAGCCCAACCACCGCGGCGATGAGGGCGATCACCACCAGCATTTCCACCAAGCTGAAGCCTTTTTGAGGTTTGTTCATGGTTCGCATGAGATATTTATTATGCAATCTTGAGGCCAACTTTCAATTACCGTATTTTAATTAACTTATACTGACAACACTAACCACACCAAATAAATGTGAATTTTGGTAACAGGCACTGAATGATTTTTCCTTATAATTCTGGCGCAGCTTTTCCACTTCACTCTTCACCGCCTCGCACAGATTGTGGACACGACAGTGCAGGAGAAGCCGGTGCGCCGCCGAGCGACGCGCGGCTGCTCTTCAAGCTGCAGAAACGGCTGGTGCGGGGAGGCGCGGGCGCGCGGCATCGTTCTGAAGCGCCCCGGGCTGCTTCAGAACCGGAAGTCGCTGGCGCGGCATGTGCGGCTACCCCGCGCGGCGGTGCATCGGTGTAGAACTGATATTTGCCTACCCCAGCTTCCTCTCCCTCCAATCCGCAATAGCTGTTTCAGGCCCGCTGTTGCGGAATCGGGCGACTCGGCAGTCATCTTTGCTACTGTTATTTCGTTGCGGCCCTTAACGGATTCCGAACGCCCTCGCGTGCGGCGTAAAATCCCCGGCGATGAAGTTCTTCGGCACCGACGGCATACGCGGCACTTGGGGGCAGGCGCCCTTCGATGAGTATACGCTCGCCGCAATCGCGGCAGCCTTCG
>JAYTUA010000078.1:0-2233 GCA_043745015.1 Opitutaceae bacterium
TGGGCATCGGCCTTCACGTCGCGGGCGATGCGCCGCACGTCGAAGACGCTGACGTATACAATCATGGTGAGCAAAAGGATGATAAACACGCTCTGGGTGGTGGCGATGATGTTCATCGGCAGGGCCCGGCCGCGCAGCTTGCCGATGGTGGCGAAGAGCATGTGGCCGCCGTCGAGGACGGGGATGGGCAGCAAATTAAAAATCGCGAGGTTCACGTTCACGAGGATGGCGATCCAGAGGACATAGCGGATGCCCGCCTCGGTGGCGTCCCAGTAAATTTTGCCGATGCCGATCGGGCCGCTGAGCTTGGAGATGCCGATATCGGACTTGGGGTGGAAGAGACTCCAGAGCGTGCGTCCCGTCATGACCACCTGGCTCGTGATCTGCTCGAAGGGGTTGGTGTGCTTGAGGCCGAACTTGGAGCGGTAACCGGCGCCGAAGAGCAACGGGGTGTCCTTGGGGCGGCTGGCCGGCACCGTGAGGGTGAGCGGGGTCTCGCCGCGGAGCAGCGTGAGGGTGAAGGCGTGGGGGACTTTTTCCTGCATGACCTCGGTGATCGCCACCAGGTGGAGCAGCGGGGCACCGTCGATTTGCATTAGGCGGTCACCCACCTGCAGGCCGAGGGCCTGGGCAAAGGATTTGTCGGGCACGCTCGCGACGATCGGAGTGAACGCGGCGCTGATGCCGACCTTGCGCACACCGTCTTCGCCGGAGAGGCGGGGGTAGACGGGCAGGTCGATCAAGCGGCCCGCCCGCTCGATGGAGAATACGGCGCGGCGTCGGCCGTCGTCGGTTACCCCGGCGCTGGTCACGAGGGTCTGCAGGAGTTCGGGCCAGTCAGAGACCTTGTCACCATCGATGGCCCGGATGGTGTCGCCCACCTGCAAACCGGCTTCCACGGCCGGGCTCGGCACGGCGGTTCCGTCCTCCAGCGTAATAGTCTTGGCAATATAACCGATGCGGGTTGTCGCCATGTCCTCGCTGGTGGGCTGACCGATCACCCAGAGGACAGTGGCCAGCGCGAAGGCAAAGAGCACGTTGAAGAACGCGCCGGCGGCGAAAACGATGATACGGGTGCTGTAGCTGATGGGCGGGAGCAGCTCGGTGCTCTCCGACTCGCCCTCGATGGCGGCCATGTCGGCGAGCTGGGGCAGGGCGACGTAGCCGCCGAGCGGGATCCAGGACAGGCGGTATTCGACACCGTCCTTGGCCGTGTGCGACCAAATGGCCGGGCCGAAGCCGATGGAGAACCGGCTGACCTTCACGCCGCGGCGCCGGGCGGCGAGGAAATGCCCGAGCTCGTGGACGAAGATGGAGCCGCCGAAAAACAGGACGATCATGAAGACCGCCCAGAGGCTGTTGAGGATACTGGAGAGAAATTCCATTTTGTTAGCGTGTCATCCTGATCCCGCGACTGCGGGATCAGAATGACAGGTCATTTGGGTTGGTTGGTAAATTGGGTCGCAATGGCGCGGGCTTCCTGGTCCGCAGCAAGGACCTGTTCGAGGGAATTTGGTTCAACGGTTTTCAGGCGGGACAGAGTGTGTTCAATAATCCGCGGAATCGCAAGGAAGGGGGCCGAGCCGGCGAGGAAGGCCGCGACGGCGACCTCGTTGGCGGCGTTGAAGACGGCCGGGGCCGTGCCGCCGGCCTGCATCGCGGCCTTGGCCAGCCGCAGGCAGGGGTAGCGGGTCTCGTCGGCCGGGCGGAAATCGAGGGAGAAGATTTTTTCCAACGGCAGGGCGGTGTCGGTGCTGGCCGGGGCGCGTTCCGGATACAGCAACGCATGCTGGATGGGGAAGGTCATCGAGGGCGGACACAGCTGGGCCAGCATCGAGCCGTCGGTGAACTCGACGAGGCAGTGCACGATGCTCTGGGCGTGCAACACGGCCTGGCATTGGTCCGCGCGCAGACCGAAAAGCCACTGGGCCTCGATCAACTCGAGCCCCTTGTTGGCGAGGGTGGCGGAATCCACCGTGATTTTCGGGCCCATGGCCCAGTTGGGATGCTGGAGGGCGTCGGCCGGCGTGACGGTGGCGAGTTTCTCCAAGGGCCAGTCACGAAACGCCCCACCCGAGGCGGTCAGTACCAAGCGGCGGACATCGGTGGCGCGGTGGCCTTCGAGGCATTGGAAGACGGCATTGTGCTCGCTGTCCACGGGCAGCAGCCGGCTGCCGCTGGCGCGTGCCGCGGCCATCACGAACTTGCCGGCCATGACGAGTATTTCCTTAGA
>JAYTUA010000079.1:0-8519 GCA_043745015.1 Opitutaceae bacterium
GATGTCGTGGACGCCGTGGCAGTCGTTGCAGGACGGCGCGACGATCAGGCCCATCTTCACGAGCGCGCGGCCGTGGATGCTGTCGAGGTAGTGCTCGGCCGCGGCCGTCTGGCCCATGCGATATTCCTTGGCGAGCTTGGGGTCGTCGTGGCACTTGCCACAGGTCTTCGGCAGGTTGAGCTTGAACACGGGCGAATCCACCTGCCTGACCGGCACGATGTCATGCGTGCCGTGGCACTTGGTGCAGGAGGCCGCGTCGAGGTCGCCCAATTGGTGGCTCAGCCCATGGATGCTCGTGGTGAACTGCGTCGAGGCCTTCTCGTGACAGGAGGCGCATTGGGCCGGCGGGATTTTCGAGCCGTGCTCGACCTCCCTGATCGTGGCGTGGCAGTCGACGCAGTTGAGTTTGCCGTGGACCGATTTGGCGAAGGCCTCGGGCTTCACGCCGATCCATTCCTTGGGCTGGCCCTTCTTGCGCGATTTGAACTCAGCCTCATGACAGTCCATGCACTCCGTGTTGGCGACTACCGGCGCGGGTTTGGCCGCAACGGCCCCGGCGGCGCGGCCCGGCACAGTGGCCAGCGTCACGAGCGGCAGGAGTGTCGCCACCATGACCAAACGGCGGGAAGAGTGCATAGTTCCTCACATTCATTGTGCCAGAGGACAAGGCCACCCGCTGTGCAGCGCTTGGCGTTTGGTGGGTATTCCTTGCGGTGTGGCGGACAATATCCGGACAAGAAATGCACAGTCATGAACAAGCCACCGGTAGTCGGTTAACGGTAAATAACCGAAGATTAAACTCTACCCCAAATCCTTATGAACAAATTCCATGCTTCGCTGGCCGTCGCCGGCCTGTTTTGCACCGCGACCGCTTTTTCGACCGATGTCGCCGCCAACTGGGAAAATAACTGCCAGAGTTGCCACGGGGTCGACGGCCGCGGCGACACCAAGATGGGTAAAAAACTAAAGATCAAGGATCTGACTGACGCCGCATTCCAGGCCAAGTTCAGCGATGAAGATGCCGCCAAGGCGGTCAAGCAGGGGATCAAGGATCCGAACGGAAAGACCCAGATGAAACCGATCGAAGGCCTGACCGACGATGAAATCACGGCCCTAGTCGCCCACGTGCGTTCGTTGAAGAAGTAGAACTTCCGCCCCTTTCGCCGTGAACCTCGTTCCAAAGCCCAGCCCGGAACAAGACGCGCGAAAGACCCGCCTGGTCCTGTCGGGGCTTACCGGCGGTTTCCTGCTGCTCGGTGCGGCGATGCTCGCCAACCTGTGGGGGCACCCGGCCAAGCTGCCGTCGATCCCGCTGGTTGATCCCGCCTTCCTCGACCAGACCGCGTCGCGCAGTTCCTACGCAGACCTGCAGCGCGAGAAGGCGGACTTGTCCGACTTCAAGTGCTATGTCTGCCATGAAAAGAAGGAGCCGCCGGTGCTGAAGTTCGACGAACAGCACAACCTCCTCATCGCCGAGGAGCACGCCGAGTCGATCAAAATGGGGCACGGTTCGCACAACCGGAACAACCTCTGCTTCAACTGCCACAACGAGACCAACCTGCTCACGTTCTCGATCCGCGACGGCCAGGAGCTGCCGTTTGCCGAGAGCACCCGGCTGTGCGGCAGTTGCCATGGTCCGACGATCCGCGATTGGGAAGCCGGAGCCCATGGCCGCACCAACGGGTATTGGAACCGGCAGGCGGGGGAAATTCACCGCCTCGATTGCGTCAACTGCCACAACCCCCACTCACCCCACATCCCCGGCCGTCACCCGGCCCCACCACCCCACCTGCTCCATGCGCCGGTTGAGTCGGAAGTACCGGCCGAGGCCGCAACCACGCCCTGACATGCCCTTGCCCGAACATTTTTCCCCGGCCTCATCCGGCCTCACCGACGGGCAGATGACACGGCGCAACTTCCTCCGCTCGACCGCCGCCTTTGCCGGGCTCAGCGCCCTCGCCGCCAGCCTTTCGCCCCTGCGCGAACTGGGTGAATTCACCTCCATGGAGGAATTCATGCAGAAATACTACAAGGAGATGACCCCGGCGGACATGGCCAAGGTGCTCAAGCGCATCGAGGCCCAGGTGGAGCGCCAGTATGGCATCCGTCCGCATGTGCGCGACCTGAAGCCCATGGACGGGGTGGAGTTTGTCTACTGCCTCAACCTCACCCGCTGCATCGGCTGCCGCAAATGCGTGCATGCCTGCGTCGCCGAGAACAACCTGTCGCGCAATCCCGAGATCCAGTACATCCGCGTGCTCAAGCTGCCGCACGGCTCGATGGACCTCGAGAAAGCCGACCACAACTACAACCCCGCGACCGTGCCGGAGAAGGGCTTTTTCTACATGCCGGTGCAGTGCCAGCAGTGCCGCAATCCGCCCTGCGTGAAGGTCTGCCCGGTGAACGCCACCTGGCAGGAAAAGGACGGCATCACCGTCATCGACTACGACTGGTGCATCGGCTGCCGCTATTGCGAGGCCGCCTGCCCCTATTTCGCCCGTCGCTTCAACTTCACCAAGCCCGAGATCCCCAAGGAGCGCCTGAACCCCGACATGGCCTACCTCGGCAACCGCCCGCGCAAGCAGGGCGTGATGGAGAAATGCCATTTCTGCATCCAGCGCACCCGCGTCGGCAAATACCCCGCGTGCCTCGAGGTCTGCCCGGTCGGCGCGCGCAAGTTCGGCAACATCCTCGATCCGGACAGCGAGGTCTCCTACATCCTCCGCGAGAAGCGCGTCTTCATCCAACTGAAGGAGGAAATGGGCACCAATCCCAGGTTCTACTACTACTTCGACAAATGAGCCTGACCATCGTCCATCCATCCGTTGCCGCTGCGACCCCTGGTCAGCTCCTCTACCTTTTCGCAAAATGATCACCGCCGTCCGTAACTACCTCGTCTTCCTCCAGCGGAGTGCACGCCTCGCGTTGGTCGGCGACTGGCGCTATTACACCTGGATGGGCGTGCTCACTGCCATCGTGCTGCTCGGCGTCAACGCCTACTGCCGCCAGTTCGTCCACGGCCTGATCGTCACCGGCATGAGCGACGAGGTCTCGTGGGGCGTCTACATCGCCAACTTCACCTTCCTGGTGGGCGTCGCGGCGGCGGCGGTGATGATGGTCATCCCCGTCTACATCTACGACAACGAGGAGCTGCACGACCTGGTCATCTTCGGCGAGCTGCTCGCGGTCGCCGCCATCATCATGTGCCTGCTGTTCGTCACCGTCGACCTCGGCCGGCCCGACCGCTTCTGGCACCTCATCCCCGGCATCGGGCAGATGAACTTCCCCAATTCGATGCTCAGCTGGGACGTCATTGTGCTCAACGGCTACCTGCTGCTCAACGTCTACATCTGCGGCTACCTGCTCTATTGCCGCTACCAAAAAAAGAAACCGGCGAAGTGGTTCTATATACCGTTTGTCTTCCTCGCCATCGTCTGGGCGGTTTCCATCCACACGGTCACGGCTTTCCTCTACGTCGGCCTGGGCGGACGGCCGTTTTGGAATGCCTCCATCGTCGGCCCGCGTTTCCTGGCCTCGGCCTTCACCGCCGGCCCCGCCCTGATCATCCTGGCCCTGCAGGTCATCCGCCGGGTGACCGCCACCGGCAGCCTCGCGGACCTCGCGAAGGGCGGCGAAGTCAGTGACCGGCGCGGGCGCGCCGCCACTCCGGCTGATCTTGAATTGCTTGCCCGGGAACTGCCGGAATTGGATTCGGTGCCGCTGCTGGATCAAGAGCGGGCCCTCGGAGGCGCCTCGGTCATCGAGGTCATGCCCGGCGAGGTCCTGCTCCGGCAAGGCACCTTCTCCCCCCAGGCGTTTTTCGTGCTGTCGGGCCGCATCGTGGTGAAACGGGAGGAAAGCGGCCGCGTGCGCATCACCCGCACCGCCCGGCCGGGCGACCAGTTTGGCGAAGTCTCCGCCCTGCACGGTTCCGTGCGCGAGGCCACCGCCCTGGCCGAGGAACCGTCCATCGTCCTGCGCCTGCCAGGCGCGTCGTTGCGCGTGCTGATGAAAACGCGCGAGCTGGACCAGGTGATTCGCTCGCGGATGACCGAGCGGCTGATGATCACCGATCGCAGCCTGCTCATCCTGCGCGGCATCGTGCAGGTTTCGATGATCATCAATGTCTTCCTGCTCGTGTGCGAGGTGTTCAAGGAATTCTACTCCGGCACCGCCCACGGGGCCTCGGCGAAGTATCTCTACGTCGGGTTGCACGGGCACCATGCGCTGGTGCCCTGGATCTGGACCGCCATCGGCTTCAACCTCATCGCGATGGTGCTGCTGGTGCTGCCCCTCAGTCGCGGCCTGAAATACCTCAATGTCGCCTGCGTGCTCAGCATCGTGGGCATCTGGATCGAGAAGGGCATGGGCCTCGTCATCCCCGGCTTCATCCCCACCCCGCTGGGCGCGATCGTCGACTACGTGCCCTCGCTCAACGAGACCCTCGTGTGCCTCGGCATCTGGGCGTTCGGCCTGCTTTGTTACACCGTCTTCCTGCGCATGTCGGTGCCGATCCTGCAAGGCCGGCTCACCAAGGCCAACGAGGACCGGCCCGAGCCGGAGGCGGACAACATTCCCGCCCCTGTCGCCCACTGAACCCACCGACGTCATGCCCACGCAACTGACCGCCGAGCACGCCAAGCAGTCCCTCACCGCCCACGTCCAGGCCAAGGGCGCCGAGGTCTTCGCCAAATACGGACCGCAGATCGGCTGGACCGAATTGCAGGCGCTGCTCAACGACCGCACCTGTGTCCGTTATCCCTGCACCATTGTGTTCGACGCCGCCGGCCTGCAACCCGGTGAATTCGCCCACCCTGAACCCAAGGGCGAGCTGCCCGAGGCGGGCTTCACCCTTTATGTCCATCCGATCTACCTGACGCAGCTGTCCCTGGTGCCCTACCTCGTGCTCTACCAGCTGGTCGTGGTGAACTACGGTGAATTTGCTTCCCACGAGGACGCCGAGGCCTTTGCCGCCGCGGCCCTCGGAATCGAGGCCGAACTCTACTACGATACGCTCTGCCACCTGGCCGACCAACTCGGCGGTGGCCTCGATCCCGGCATGGGTGGGAACCACGGAAGCTGCAGCGGTGGCGGCTGCGGTTGCGATGCCTAGCCCTGCGCGACTGGCGGCCTAGCGTCACTTAATCAACCACACCTCAGTCAACCTGCCGGATGTAACATGAGTGAAACCCCCACTCCCCGGCCCGAGCCAACCCTGAACGAGACCGTTTTGCGCCTCGAACAACGGCTGGCCCGCCTCGAACAGCACCTCCGGCTCCCGGCGCTCCCCGATGTGGCGCCGCCGGTGTCACCGGCGGATATCGCACCTGTCGTTGCGCCACCTCCGCCCGCATCGTCGGAGCAGGAGGCGGAGGAACTGGAGTTTGTCGTCGGCCAGAACTGGTTTGCGAGCGTGGGCGTCCTGGTCCTCACCTGTGGCGTCGGCTTCGCCCTGTCGCTGCCCTGGTCCGGCCTGCCACCTCTCGCGCCCTCCGTGGTTGGTTACACCCTGGCCGGGGGGCTGCTGCTGGTCGCCTACCTGTGGCAGAAATCATTTGAACTCGTGGCCGGCTATTTTCGCGGCGCCGGCATGGGCCTGCTGTTTTTCTCCACGCTCCGGCTGTATTTCTTCGGAGCGACCCAGGTGCTGGACATCGAGGCCGGCGGGGGCCGCCTGTTCCTGCTGGCGGTGGTCGGGGCCAACCTGGCGGTGGCGCTGCGGCAGAAATCCCCCTGGCTGCTCGGTCTGGCGTACCTGACCGGCCTGATCGCGGCAGTGGCGGTGGGCGCGCCGTTCATCGTTTTTGCCAGCGTCACCCTGCTGTCGGCTCTCACGGCGTGGGCGGCCGTGCGCCACGACTGGCCGGGTCTGCTCCTGCTCGCCATCCCCGCGGGCTATTTCGCGCATCTGCTCTGGCTCATCAACCGCCCATGGGCGGGACGGCCGTTCATAATCGTGGCGGAACCGGCCGCCGGGATAATATATATTCTGGTTTACCTGGTGATTTTAGCGACGGGAGTGCTGCGACGGCGGGAGCGAAATTCGGAGGACCCTTTCACCGTCCTGGCGGTGCTGCTGAATTGCGGCGCCAGTTACGCCCTGTTCCTGCTGCACTCCCTGCGGATGGAATCCATGCAGTTCGCCCCGGCGCATCTGGCCGCCGGCCTCGCCTACCTGGGCCTGGCGGTGGCGTTCTGGCGGAGCGAGGCGAGCCGGATCTCGACGTTTTTCTATGCCATGACCGGCTACCTGGCGCTCAGTGTCGCCATCGGGAAGACCTTCCCGGCGCCGGAGGTTTTCATCTGGCTCTCCGGGCAGAGCCTGGTGGTGGTGGTGACCGCGCTGTGGTTCCGCTCGCGGCTGATCGTGGTCGCCAACTTTTTCATCTACGTCTCCATCGTGCTCGCCTACATGGCGGTCGTGAAGCAGGAGACCGGCATCAGCGTGGGCTTCGGCATCGTGGCGCTCCTGACCGCCCGCATCCTCAGTTGGAAGAAAGCACGCCTCGAGCTCAAGACCGAGCTCATGCGCAACGCCTACCTCGCCAGCGCGTTTGTCGTCTTTCCCTACGCCCTCTACCACCTGGTGCCGCGCGGCTACGTCAGCCTCTCGTGGGTGGCCGTGGCGGTCGCCTACTACGTGATGAACCTGATCGTGCGAAACCCGAAATACCGCTGGATGGGCCACCTGACGCTTTTGCTCACCGTGCTCTACGTCGTGGTCGTTGGCCTGACGCAGCTCGCTCCCACCTACCGGATCGTTTCCTTCCTCGTGCTTGGCAGCGTGCTGCTGGTGGTGTCGCTGATCTTCACCCAGGTGCGGGCCCGCCGGAAGCAGGCGGCCGGGAAAAAATCAGAGTGAGCGGGGTCACTTCCCCTGGATGCCGCCGTTGTGGCAGTCGGCGCAGGTGAGGGTCTCGTCGTAGGCGCCGTCGGGGTGCTTGAATTCCAGGCCGGTCGGGGAGATGGCGGCCAGCTCCGGGCCCTTGCCCTGGGCCATGATGGTGTGGCACGACTTGCAGTCACTCGCCCGCACGGTTTCGCCGGTGGCGGTCTTGTGTTTGTCGTCGTGGCAGCGGAAACAACCTGGCCAGTCCTTGTGCCCGATATTGTTGGGGTAGATGCGCCAGTCGGCCTTGCGCTCGGGGAAGATGCTCTGGGCGTATATGCGCTGGACCTCGGCAATGGTGGCGGGGACGTCGGCGTCATCCTTGTATTTGCTGCGGAGGAAGTCCGCGATCTTCTGGGGCGCCTCGGCGGAGGTGGTGATCTCCTTCTGCAAAATGGCCTGCACCGCGCTGCGCTTGATGTTGGGCAGCCTGGAACTGACCGTGCCGAGGGACATCGCGCGCTCCACCGCCTCGTTGGCCGTGGGGAAGACGTGCGCGGGCCGGTTGTGGCAGTCAATGCAGTCCATCTGCCGCACCAGCCCCGCGGGCGGCTCGCCCTTGAATTCCTCGTTGCGGTAGATGCGGCTGGAGCCGTCTTTCTTGTTGAGCACGCGCATCCAGACGATGTCCTGCCGCTTCTCATCGGCCGCGTAATACTCGACGGTGCTGTCGGGGTTCACGTGCCAGTGGATGCCGGCCAGCGGGCTGCCGGGCCGGCCGGAATTCACGTGCATGAGCATGCGCACACTGACCGCCGTGTTCTTCTTGTCGGAAAGATAATGGTCAAACGTCAGGTCGATGTTGCCGTGGAATTTTTCCGGCCAATGGCACTTCTCGCAGGTCTCCCGCGCCGGGCGGAGGTTTTGCACCGGGGTGGGAATGGGCCGCTGGTAATTGTCGAGGGCGAAGGCGATCAACTGGTGCGTCCCGTTGATCTTGGCCTTGATGAAGGCGGAGGCGCCGGAGCCAACGTGGCACTGCACGCAATCGACGCGCGCATGGGCCCCGCGCTGGTAGGTGCTGAACTCGGGATTCATCGCCGCGTGGCAGACCTGGCCGCAAAACAGGTTGGATTCGGCGATGTGGTAGCTCTGGTAGCTGCCGAAGGCGGAGAGCATGATGAAGCCCACCGCCCCGAGGCTAAAGAGAATCAGGTAGCGACGCTGCGCCAGGTCAGTGAGATCGAGCCGCCATTTATCCGGCACGGTGGCCGCATACTTGATGGCCCAGCGACGTTGCGCCCAGGCGCCGAAAAACACCAGCGCGAGGCCCGTCAGCAGAAAACCCGGGGCCACGATGTAGGTGAAGATGCCCAGGTAGGGATTCCTGTCGCCCTGCGTGAAATCCATCCAGACGAGCAGCGCGAAGGAGAACAATGCGCCCACGGCCAGCACGCCCCCGATGGCGCTGATCCAGTTGTTGAAATGAGACCGGGGCTTCAGGGGCGGCGTTGGCAGGGGTGCTTCAGTCATGGCGTGGACGGATCGGAAACCAAGTTGGTAAAGTGAAGCCGACGGGAGCGCAATACTCGCGTCGGCTTCGTGGATGCGTCTCGGGGCATCACGCCTTGAGCTTGCGGGTGTAGGCGACGAGGTCCTTCGCCTCCGGTTCGGTGAGCTCCTCCTTGAA
>JAYTUA010000080.1:0-8515 GCA_043745015.1 Opitutaceae bacterium
GCGCGGATGAGGCCTTTCAAGTCATCGAAATGAATGGCAATGGATGCGACCCGTTCGCGGTGGTGCCGCATGGGCAGGGCGGCGACAGGATTGTTGGGCTCGCGGTAGAGGCAGCCGACCGGCAGTTGGGCCGTGAGGAAGACGCCGCAGATTTCCAGCGTGGTGAAGTGGGCGGTCAGCAGTACCACGCCGCGGCCGGCGGCGAGGGCGCGTTCGAGGTGCGCGGCGCCGACGATGCGGTGGGGCGGCAGCTGGTCGAGCGGCTCCCACCAGCCGGCGGTCGTCTCGAAGAGGCCGAAGGCGAGGGCTTCAAAGTGCGCGAAGGCGAGGGTGTGGATTTCCTTTTCCCGCTTCTCCGGGAAACAGAGGCGGAGGTTCACCAGCACGACGTGGCGGCGCAGGCGGACGACGTTGAAGACAAACCACGCGAGCGCACGGGCCAGCCGGCGGCGCTCGGACCAGGTGAGCAGGCGGGCACAGGCGTAGAAGAAACCCAGGCCGGTCCACATCGGCCAGTGCGAGGGCAGCCAGAGGTTGGATTGCTCGCTGGCGCGGCTCATGCCTTCGGGGGCTGCCGATAGAGCTGCGGGTTCAGCGCCGGGTCGTTGTACATCTTGAACTGGTAATAGACCGAGAAGGTGCGGCGCCCGGCGGTGACATCCGCCAGCAGCTCGCCGAGGCAGGTGGTGAGGTCTTCGCGCTGGCGGCGGATGCGGGCGAGTTTCTCAGCGCACTTCGCGCGATGCTCGGGGGAGGCGTCAGTGCGGACCGTCTCCTCGTGCATGTGAAATTCCTTGAGCGCGAGAATGGAGAGCCGGTCAATCATCAGGCCGGGCGTCTCGGAGTTGCGCGGGCAGCCGGACTCCGGCGGATGCAACGCGGCGACGATGGCCTGGTCCATTTCCTCGACAAAGTTGTTCCGCTCCTGGTTGCAGCGGTCGATCGCGCGCTTGGCGCGGTAGACGGACTCGAAGCCGAGGTCGTCGCGGCGGGCGATATCCTCCTCGTGCCAGAGGGCGAAGTTGCGGAGGTGGTTTTCCTCCAGGAGGCGCAGGAAGCCATCGTCCTCCTTCGCCGAGGCCGTGGAGGACACGCCGGAGACGGCGGGGGTAAGGTGGTGCCAGCGGACGGTGAGTTCGGTCTGGCGGGCGGCGATCGCAGATGCGGAAACCATGCGGCTGGCAGCGTGTGCGGAGCCCACCCGTCTTGGCAAGCCGGGGTTGGGCGCCGGGATTTTTCGCGCTGTCAATCCCGCGGCCGACCGGCTAGGCACAGCAGGATGGTCAATGTCATCTGTATGAAGTGGGGCGTGAAATACGGCCCGGAATACGTGAACACCCTGCGGTCGATGCTGACCCGTCATCTGCAGCGGCCGCACCGGCTGATCTGCTTCACCGATGACGGCACGGGCCTTGGTCCCGGGGTCGAGATCAAGCCGCTGCCGAAGATGGACCTGCCGCCCGACAAGGAGCGCGGCTGGCGCAAGCTGTCCACCTTCCAGTCGCCGTTTGGGGACCTGACCGGCCCGGTGCTTTTCCTGGACCTGGACATTGCGATCACGGGCAGCATCGACTGCTTTTTCGACCATCCGGGGGAGTTCTGCATCATCCACGACTGGGCCAAACCGTGGCGGATCACGGGCAATTCCTCGGTCTACCGCTTCACGGCCGGGGCGCACCCGGACATCCTTGAACATTTCCTGAAAAACATTGACCGGGTGAAGGGCGAGGTGCGCAACGAGCAGGAATACCTGACGTGCGAGATGCACCGGAAGGGACTGCTGACCTATTGGCCGAAGGAATGGTGCGTGAGTTTCAAGCACAGCTGCCTGCCGACCTTCCCCTTGAACCTGTTCCAGACCCCGCGCCTGCCCGCCGGGGCGCGGATCGTGGTGTTTCACGGCAATCCCAATCCACCCGAGGCGGTCGTGGGCAAGGGGAAGAATCTCTACCGCCATGTTCGCCCGACTCCCTGGGTGGCCGAGCACTGGCGCTGACGAACGCCGGGCTGGCAAATCGCCGTAAATTCCCGGCCGGTCGCGGCGACAGGCTGGTTCGCATTTGCCTTCGGGTCGCTCCGGGCAATTGTAGGAACGCCGCGCCGACCCCGCGGTCCGAGAACTACACCATGCCGGAAATGCTCATCATCAAGCCGTCTGCGCTCCGTGACATCGTGCACGGGCTGCAGGTGGCCACGTCGATCAAGGCGCAGAAGCCGGAGTGGCGCATTTCGTGGATCGTGCGCGACATCTTCGCGCCGCTGGTGCGGTCGTGCACCGCCGTCGACCAGGTTTTCGTTTTTCAGCGCCACGAGGGCGCGCGGGGCTTCCTGCGCACGATGCGCGAGGTGCGCAAGCGGGAGTTCGACCTCGTCTGTGATTTCCAGGGTCTGTTGCGCACCGGGCTCATGACCAAGTGGGCGCGCGGCCGCCGCAAGGTCGGCCGGCCGGACGCGCGCGAGGGCGCGGGCTTTTTCTACGATGAGAAGATCAAGCTGCCGCCCGAGGGCGCGTCGGCGCACGTGCTGGAGACGTTGCTGCAGTTCTGTCCGGTGGTCGGAGCCGAGCCGCGGCTCACGGGTCCGCTGCATTTTCGCGACCTGGAGCGGCTGCATCTCGGCTTCATGGACGCGCGCAAGGGCCAGCGGCCGATCTTGATGTTCCCCGACAGCGGCGAGAGCGTCAAGAAGTGGAACGGTTATGCCGAACTCACGGCCCTGCTGATCCGTGAAGCGGGTCGCAAGGTCGTGTGGGCCGGGTCCAATTACCTGCCGTGCCGCGAGTCATTTCCCGAAGGCACCTTCGTCAACCTCACTGGCAATACCAGCCTGACCTCGCTGCCGGCCTTGCTGACCAAGTCCGACTGGGTGATTTCCAACGACAGCGGCCCGATGCACCTGTCGGCGGCCATGAGCCTGAAGACCATCGGCCTGTTCGGGCCGACGGACCCGCGGCAATACGGACCGTATCCGCTGAAGTGCCCGACCAATTACGCGATCCAGGCCCCGGTCGGTGAACTTTCACTGCTGTCCGCCAAGGAGGTCTTTTATCTCTTCAACCGGATCGAGGCCCTGCTGCACAAGGCGCAGACCCGGGCGGCATTGGCCCACGCCTGAGGGCGGGTTGCGCGGACGGGCGCGAAAAAGGGTTGTTCCCCGGACGGGTTATCCCTTCAACGTAGTTCAGTCATGCTCGATCCCAAGCTTCTTCGCGAATCACCCGAAACCGTGCGCGCCGCCATCGCCCGCAAGCACCTCGACGTCGACCTCGACGCCGTACTGGCGCTGGATAGCGATTGGCGTAGGCGCCTGATTGAGGTGGAAGTGGAGCGCGCCGTTCAGAAGTCGGCAAACAACGAGATGGCGGCGATGAAAAAGGGTTCGCCAGAGTTTATCACCAAGGTGCAGGAGATGAAGGTGGTCTCGGCTGCGGTGAAGGCGAAGGAAGAGGCGCTCAAGCCCATCGAGGAAAAGTGGCACGCGGCCATGCTCTCGCTGCCGAATATTCCCCACGCTTCCGTGCCGGACGGCAAAACCCCCGAACAGAATGTGGTGCACGCCACCCACGGCGACACCGCCGCGGTCTCGGCGCACGCGATCCCGCACTGGGAGATCGCCGGATTCAGCAACCTGATTGATTTTGCGCGCGGGGCGAAGGTTACGGGCGCGGGGTTTCCGTTTTTTGTCGGCGACGGGGCCAAGCTGTCGCGTGCGCTGATCCAGTTCTTTTTGGATGAAGACGTGAAGGCCGGCTACACGGAAGTCAGCCCGCCGATCTTCGTCAACGCCGCCAGCGCGACGGCCACCGGCCAGCTGCCCGACAAGGAGGGGCAGATGTATGAGACGGCCGACAAACTCTACGCCGTGCCGACGGCCGAGGTGCCGCTGACCAATTTCTTCCGCGAGGAAATCCTGGAGGAGGACGCTCTGCCGGTCTGCCGCTGCGCCTACACGCCCTGCTTCCGCCGCGAGGCGGGCAGTTATGGCAAGGACGTGCGCGGCCTCAACCGCGTGCACCAGTTCGACAAGGTCGAGCTGGTGAAGTGGGTGCACCCGTCCCGCAGCTACGAAGAACTCGAGAAACTGCGGGCTGATGCCGAGCGGCTCCTGCAGAAACTCGGGTTGCCGTACCGGGTGCTGCTCATGTGTGGTGGTGACCTCGGCTTCTCCCAGTCGAAAAAATACGACCTGGAAGTCTGGGTCGCCGGCCAGAAGCGCTGGCTGGAGGTGTCGAGTTGCTCGAATTTTGAAAGCTTTCAGGCGCGCCGGGCGCAGATCCGTTTCCGCAACAAGGAGACGGGCAAACCCGAACTCGTGCACACCCTCAATGGCTCGGGCCTCGCCGTGCCGCGCGTGCTCGCCGCGCTGCTGGAGAACAACCTGCAGGCCGACGGCCGGGTGAAGATCCCGGCGCCGCTCGTCCCGTATTTCGGCAAGGAATACCTGAGCTTCAAATAAACCCCTCGATTCCTGTCATTCTGAGCGAAGCGAAGAATCCAGCAGGACGATCGAAAGCCGCCATGGATTCTTCGCTTCGCTCAGAATGACACGCCGGGGAAAGTCTAAAGTTGGCTCAATGGGGAACGTGGCGCAGTTTGCCGCGCTGTTACCGCAGTCCCGGCTGCATCCGGCCGTGCTCCGATGGCAGGGGAACCACCGGCAAACCGGATCCTGGGTCGTCGCATTTTCCGGCGGGGCCGATTCGCTGGCCTTGCTGCTCGTCCTGTGGGCGCACTGGCCGAAGGCCCGCGAAAAGATCGTGGCTTTGCATTTCAACCATCGGTTGCGCGGCCGGGAATCCGTGGGTGACGAGAAATTCTGCCGGCGTATTTGCACTGCACTCGGAATCCGGTTGCGGGTCGGGCAGTGGACGACTGTCGGGCGTAAAGCCCGACCTACAGCCAGCGAAGCCGAGTCACGGGCGGCGCGGCATGCGTTCTTCGCCCGCGAAATGAAAAGGCTGGGCAGCCGGGTGCTCTGGCTGGCCCACCAGCAGGACGATATTGCCGAGACGATGCTGATGCGGCTGGCGCGGGGCAGCGGCACGGCGGGATTGGCGGCGCCGCGCCCGGTGCAGCTGGTGGGAGATGGCCGAGTGCATCTCCGTCCGTTGCTGACCTTGAAGAAAAGCGAACTGACCGGGGCGTTGCGTGCCGCCGGGATCAAGTGGCGGGAAGACGCATCGAACGCGGGGCAGGACCATTTCCGGAATCGGATCCGGCGCACGGTACTGCCGGCCTGGCAGAATGCCGCGGGGCGTGACGCGCAGGCGGGGGCGGCACTCGCCCGCGGATTGCTCGAAGAGGACGACACGGCACTGGAAACCTGGCTGGACCGGCTGGCCCCGCTCAAGCGGGGCATGCTGGATTTGCGATTGCTGGATGATGCGCCCAAAGCGGTCGCACGGCGCGCCCTGCACCGTTGGATGCTGTCGGTCCGGCCGGTGACCGACCTGTCCCGGCAAGGTTTTGAGCTGCTGCTGGCGGCAGTGATGCAACGAAGGTCGACGCGCTTCAGTCTGGGGCGCAGCGGCTTTGCCGTCATTCGGCAGGGCAAGCTGACCTTCAAGAAAGGCTAGTGCGTTCCGATTTCGGTCGATGATTGGTCGCTGACCGGTAGTTAACGCACATCAAGCGAGCCATGGATATCTTGCGGCGGTTTGAGTAGCATGATTTTCGCGTTGTTGGACGGTCAGCGCCCTAATATCCCGCAAAAACCCGCGGCAAGCCGCGCGGAAATGGTTAGTATTCAACCCGCCCGCCGATTGACTTATCTGGGGGAACCTCCACGTTGCCTTACTACTCTAATCCCCCATGCCTGATAACGAAGACAACAAGAAGCGCCGGCCACTCAAGAGCATCCCACCCGACGGCTTCCCGGTGAAGACTGGTCTCATCTGGGTTGCGATCATCGGCGCGATCGTCGCACTTTTTTTGCTGAATCCGACCAAGACCCCGCAGCCGGCCGTCCTTTATATCCAGCAGGTGCTGGAACTGGCCGAACAGGGCAAGATTGCCAGCGGCACCATCCGCAGCGATGCCACCGGGGGCAAGGATTGGCATGTGCTGACGGGCGAGACCACCGAGCCCATTCTGCAGAATTACGACCATGTGGCGACCAAAGCCTTCATCATGGCGGACCGGGTGACCGATAACAGCTTCGAGAAACTGCAGAAGACCAAGGTGATCGTTTCCAAGCCCGCCACGACGGCCACGACCCAGCTGCTCTACAATGTGCTGCCGTTTGTCGTGGTCATCGGCCTGCTGTATTTCCTGTTCGTCCGGCAGTTGAAGAACGCCGGCAAGGGCGCCCTGAGTTTCGGCAAGAGCCGGGCCAAGATGCTCACCCGCGAGAAGGACCGCATCAATTTCTCCGACGTGGCCGGTTGCGACGAGGCCAAGGAGGAGGTCAGCGAGGTGGTGGACTTCCTCAAGGACCCGAAGAAATTTCAGAAGATCGGCGGCCGCATCCCCAAGGGCATTTTGATGGTCGGGCCCCCGGGCACCGGCAAAACGCTGCTCGCGAAGGCCATCGCCGGCGAAGCCGACGTGCCGTTCTTCTCCATCAGCGGCTCGGACTTTGTGGAGATGTTTGTCGGCGTCGGCGCCAGTCGCGTGCGCGACATGTTTGAACAGGGCCGGAAGAACGCCCCCTGCCTGATCTTCATCGACGAAATCGACGCGGTGGGCCGGCAACGCGGCGCCGGACTCGGCGGTGGCAACGACGAGCGTGAGCAGACCCTCAATTCCCTGCTGGTCGAGATGGACGGCTTCGACACCCAGGAGGGTGTCATCATCATCGCGGCGACCAACCGCCCCGACGTGCTTGACAGCGCGCTGCTGCGGCCCGGCCGCTTCGACCGTCAGGTCAGCATCGACCTACCCGACATCATCGGCCGCGAGCAGATCCTGCGCGTCCACGCCCGCAAGATCACCCTTTCCGACAACGTGGACCTGGCGGTCATCGCCCGGGGCACACCCGGTCTGTCCGGGGCGGAACTGGCCAACCTGTTGAACGAGTCCGCCCTGCTCGCCGCCCGGCGCAACAAGAAGAAGGTCGAGATGGCTGACGTCGACGAGGCGCGCGACAAGCTCCTGTGGGGCCTCTCGCGCCGCCGCGTGATGGACGATGCCGAGAAGCGGCTCGTTGCCTGGCATGAGGCCGGTCACGCCGTTCTGCAGGCCGTGCTCGATGACGGCACCGTGCCCGTGCACAAGGTCACGATCATTCCCCGCGGGCAGAGCCTCGGTAGCACGACCTATCTGCCGACCAAGGACATTCTCACCCAGCCGCGGCAACGGCTGCTCAACCAGATCGCCATGGCCATGGGCGGACGCATCGCCGAGGAGCTCGTCACGGGCGACTTCAGCAACGGCGCCTACGGCGACATCAAGCAGGCCACGCGGATTGCCCGCGCCATGGTCTGTGACTACGGGATGAGCGACCTTGGACCGGTCGCGATGGGTGAGAACCAGGACACGGTTTTCCTCGGCCGCGACATCACCCGTTCGCAGCACATTAGCGAAGACACGGCCCGGAAGGTCGATATGGCCGTCGCCGAAATCCTGAACTCCCAATACAAGCGGGCGCAGGGGATCCTCTCCGAGCATCGCGGGGCGCTCGACAAGGTGGCCGCCGCGCTCTTGGAGCATGAGACGCTTGAGGGCCGCCATGTGCTTGAAATTCTCAAACACGGGGAGATCCAGTCGCCCATCGTCGCGGTCAAACCGCCCAAGCTGCCCCCGGCCGACGCCAGCAAGACGGCCGACAAGGCCGCCCCCGAGGCCTCGGCTGGTCCGGCCGGCGCGCCCGCCCCCAGTCCGGCCTGACGCAGGATAGTTTCAAAATCATCCTTGGATTTTTCCGCGGAGGCCGGCATCGTGCCGGCCTCTTTCATTTATGAATATCTGCTGCATTGGCGCCGGTTACGTGGGCGGGCCGACCATGGCCATGATCGCCCTAAAATGTCCTGACATCACCGTCACGGTGGTGGACATGAACGCCGCCCGCATCGCGGCCTGGAACAGCGGTACGCTGCCGATCTTTGAGCCCGGTCTGGACGACGTGGTGGCGCAATCGCGGGGCAAGAACCTGTTTTTCTCCACCGATGTCGCCGGCCAGATTAAGCAGGCCGATATCATCTTCGTGGCGGTCAACACGCCGACCAAGACCTACGGCGTCGGGGCCGGCCGGGCCGCCGACCTGCGCTTCATCGAGTCCGTGGCCCGCACCATCGCGGAGCATGCCGAGAGCGGGAAGATCATCGTTGAGAAGTCCACCATTCCGGTGAAGACCGCCGACGCCATCAAGTCGATCCTGGCCTCGAACACCAAGGGCCTGAAGTTCTCGGTGCTCTCCAACCCCGAGTTCCTCGCCGAGGGCACGGCCGTCAAGGACCTGCTCAATCCCGACCGGGTGCTGATCGGCGGCGAACGCACGCCGGATGGGGAGAAAGCCATGGCCACCCTCGCCGGGGTCTATGCGCGCTGGGTGCCGCGCGACCGCATCATCACGACCA
>JAYTUA010000081.1:0-30800 GCA_043745015.1 Opitutaceae bacterium
TCCCTCGCCGTGCGCGTGAAGGTCGGCTGGGTCAAGGGCCTCAACCGCCTTTATTTCCTCTACGAGGCGGAGGACGATTTCTGGGACTTCGGGGAGCCCGGCCTGCGCCAGGACACGCTCGAGCTGATGGTGGACGGCGACGCTTCCGGCGGGACTTTCGTCGGCCGGAACGACAACCGTTACTGGACCGCCGAGAATGTCGGCGCGATGGCCGCGCCCGAGGCGCGCCTCAGCGACAGCGAGGTCAAGTGGGCGGTGCACGGCGTGCACGCTCAGAACTACCACATCATGACCCCCGCGGTGGACAAGGACTGGACGATGGCCTGGGGCGCGGCCACGTGGACCAAGGAGCTGCCGTGGGCAAACTCGGCCCAGTCGTTCAACTTCAAGCCCGGCGAGTCCGGCAGGTATGTCCTCGAGTTCTGGATCACGCCCTTCGACTACGCCGGGCCCGAGGGACCGGCCCGCGCGGTTGAGTCGGTGCTGGCGGAGAACAAGCTCATCGGCCTCTCGTGGATCGTGCTCGATTACGACGGATCCACCCCGCGCGGCTTCTGGATGCTTTCGCCCAAGCGCCAGGCTTTTGGCCACGCCTCCGGGTTGTGCGCTTTCCGGCTTATGCCGCTCGACCCGTCGGTCGCCCCCAAGCTCGCCGCGCAATGGGCGTGGTCGGTCGTGGACATGGACCGCCGGCTCGTCGCATTCAAGGACCTGTCCGTCGGCACGATCACCGCGTGGAAATGGGACTTCGGCGACGGCGCGTCCTCCACCGAGCAGCACCCGCAGCACACCTACGCCAAGCCGGGCAATTATGTGATCATCCTCGACGTCACCGGCCCCGACGGCACCGCCCGCCACGCCAAGATCTGGGACGTGCAGCTGAAATAATCCCTTTTTCATGTCCGCAAAATTTCTCCTTTCCCTGCTGCTGCCGCTGGCGGTCGCCGCGCAACCGGCCGATCCGGCGCGGCCCGCGGCCCCGCGGGTCACGCTGCCCGGACCGGCCTTGCCGGTGCCGCCCGGTCCCTTCGCGCCCGATTGGGATTCGCTCCGCGCCCATTATCAGGTGCCGGCCTGGCTGCAGGACGGCAAATTCGGCATCTTCCTCCACTGGGGCCTCTACGCCGTACCCGGCCGGGGCAGCGAATGGTATCCGCACCACATGTATGCCACCCCTGCCATCATCGACTGGCACCGCGCAAAATTCGGCCCGCAGGACAAGTTCGGCTACAAGGACTTCATCCCGCTGTTCAAGGCGGAGAAATACGATCCCGCGGCCTGGGCCGCGCTCTTCAAACAGGCCGGCGCGCGATACGTTATGCCGGTCGCCGAACACCACGACGGCTTCGCGATGTATGATTCGGCCTTCACCCGCTGGAACGCCAGGCAGATGGGCCCGCACCGCGACCTGATCGGTGAGCTCGCCGCCGCCACCCGCGCCGCCGGCCTCGTCTTCTGCCTGTCCAACCACCGCATGGAGCACTGGGATTTCATGTATCCGGTGGCCGGCCTCGCCACCGACCTCTTCGACCCCGCCTATGCCGATTTCTACGGTCCGCCGCAGCGGCCGATGGAGCGCCCCCAGCCCGGCGAGGTCTTCGCGGGCCGGGCCGCGCCGCAGAGTCCGGAGTTCCTCGAGGAATGGCTGCGGCGCAACCAGGAACTCGTGGACAAATACCGGCCGCAGATGGTCTTCTTCGACAACGGCGTGAATCCCCGCCGCTTCGACGACGTGAAACTCCGCTTCGCCGCCTATTACTACAACCGCGCCGCCGAATGGAGCCTGGCTGCCAGCGTCACCACCAAGGCCGACGCCTATCTCGCCGGCACCGTGAAGGACTACGAGCGCGGCCGGCCCGCCGGCATCAGCGCGCAGTTCTGGCAATGCGACACCTCCATCGCCCACAACAGCTGGGGCTACATCGACGGGCTCGTGCTGCGCAACGCCGGGGAACTGATCCGCGAGCTCATCGACTGCGTCAGCAAGAACGGCGCCTACCTGCTCAACCTCGCCCCGCGCGCCGACGGCACAATCCCCGACGACCAGCAGCTCCGCCTGCTCCAGATGGGCGAATGGCTCGGCGTGAACGGCGCGGCCATCTATGGCTCGCGACCCTGGCATCGGTTCGGCGAAGGCCCCACGGTGGAGCCCGTCCACGAACGCAACCCCGGCCGCGGCATCACCAACGCCATGCTTGTCAGCTTCACCCCGCAGGACCTGCGTTTCACCCGCAGCCCGCCTGCCGCCGATGGCACCTACACGCTCTACGTCCATCTCTTCGCCTGGCCGGCCGACGGCAAACTGACGGTCACAGCCCTCGCCGTGGGAGCCCCCGGCATCGCGGGCACGATCGACTCCGTCACGCTGCTCGGCAGTTCCCAACCCGTGAAGGCCACACGCGATGCCGCGGGCCTGCAGGTCGCGCTCCCGCCCTGGCGCCCCAGCGATCTCGCCAACGTCCTCAAGATCACCGGCCTGAAAACCCCGTGAACCGTCCCACCCTCCTACTGACCGCCTTCCTGTTGCCGTTCCTCGCGGTGGCGGCACCCGATCGGTTCGCCGCCGTCCCCGCCGCCGTCCAGCCCTTCGTCGAACAGGGCGAGATCGCCGGGGCCGTCATGCTTGTCGCCACGAAAGACCGAGTGCTGCACCTGTCCGCCGTCGGCGCGAGCGACCTCGCCACCGGCCGGAAGATGAAGACCGACGACCTGTTCTGGATCGCCTCCATGACCAAGCCGTTCGTCGCGGTCGGCGTCGCGCTGCTCGTGGACGACGGCAAGCTTTCCTTTGACGACCCGGTGGAAAAATACCTGCCCGAGTTCGGCCGCCAGTGGCTGGTGCAGGAACAGGCGGCTGACCGGCGCGTGCTGGTGCGGCCGGCCCGGCCCGTCACCTTGCGCGACCTCCTCACCCACACCAGCGGCCTCGGCGAATACCCCGTCACCGATCCGCACTGGACGCTGGCCGAGATGAGCAAGGTCATCGCCCGCGAGCCGCTGCGCTTCGCTCCCGGCAGCCGCTGGGGCTACTCGACGGCCGGCATCGACGTGCTCGGCCGCGTGGTCGAGGTCGTCAGCGGCCAGCCCTTCGCCGCCTTCCTGCAGGCGCGCCTCTTCCAGCCGCTCGGCCTGAAGGACACGACCTTCTGGCCCACGCCGGCGCAGGAAAAGCGCCTCGCACGCACCTACGCGCCCGGTGCCCAGACCGGCAAGATCGAGCCCACCACGATCCACTACATGTACGGCGGGGCCATCACCGACCGCGCCCGGCCCCCGCTGGGCGGCGCCGGACTCTTCTCGACCGCGGAGGATGTCGCAAAGTTCTACCAGATGATGCTCAACGGCGGTCTGGCGCGCGGCCGGCGGATCCTCCGGGCCGAGACGGTCGCCGAGCTGACGCGCAAGCAGACCGGCGACCTGAAGGCCCGCCCGGGCATGCCCTGGGGTCTCGGCTTCTGCCTCATTGAGGATCCGGCGCAGATGCCGGCCAACCGCCATCTCACCCCCGGCACCTTCGGCCACGGCGGCGCGCACGGCACCAACAGCTGGGCCGATCCGCAGACGGGCCTGATCTACGTCTTCATGATCCAGCGCGACAAGCTCGCGCCGAATCCCGACGATTCCGCCATGCGCCGCGCCTATCAGGACGCGGTCGCCGCAGCCCTCCTCCATTAAGCACCCTTTTCTGCCATGAAAAAGATCCTGTTCCCCTTCCTGTTCCTCCTTGCGGCGTCACTCTCCGCCGAGGTCAGGCTCGCCAGCCCGTTCACCGACCACATGGTCCTGCAGCGCGAATTGCCCGTGCCGGTCTGGGGCACGGCCGCCCCCGGAGAAAAGGTCACCGTAGCGTTCGCCGGCCGCAAGACATCCGCCACGGCCGGTCCCGACGGCACCTGGCGGGTCGACCTAAAGAAGCTGAAGGCTTCCGCTGAATCGCGCCCGTTCACGGTCACCGGCAGCGCCATGCCCGCGCCGCTCATGTTGCAGGACGTGCTCGTGGGCGAGGTCTGGCTCGGCTCCGGCCAGTCCAACATGGATTTCTCTGTCTCCAAGAAGGTGAAATACTTCGCCGGCGTGATTGACGAGGAGCAGGAGATCGCTGCGGCGAATCACCCGCCGATCCGCATGTTTGTCGGCCAGGCGGCCAAGGCCAACACGCCGCAGACGGCGGTGGGGGGCGCGTGGCAGGTCTGCTCACCGGAAACCGTGCCCGCCTTCTCCGCCGTCGGCTATTTCTTTGCCCGTGAGCTGCAAAAGGAGCTCAAGGTGCCGGTCGGCATCATCGTGGAATCCTTCGGAGCCAGCTGCGCCCACGCGTGGATTCGCCGCGAGGCCATGCTCGACGACCCGGCGTTCAAGGCCGTGCTCGACGAATTTGACGCCAAGGTGCGAGCCTACGTGCCACCCTCCGAGGCCGAGCTGGCAGAATGGCGGAAGGCCGCCGACCAGGCCAAGGCCGAGGGCAAACGCGCCCCGCGTCGCTCGCGTCCCGACCCGGTGCAGGATCAGCACAACCCGACCGTCATGTTCAACGGCATGATCGCACCCATCGTGCCCTACGCGATTCGCGGAGTCATCTGGTATCAGGGCGAATCCATCACCGCGCCGCGCGAGCTGTTCCCGCGCTGGAACGAGCGGCTCATCACTGACTGGCGCAAGCTCTGGGGCCGCGAACTGCCGTTTTATTTCGTCCAGCTCGCCGCGCTCAGCAACAACAGCAACAGCCCGCAGGTCCGCGCCTGGCAGGCTGAAGCGCTGCGTCTGCCCGCTACCGGCATGGTCGTGACCACGGACGTCGGGGACGAGAAGGATGTCCACCCGCACAACAAGGCGCCAGTCGGCGACCGCCTCGCGCGGATCGCCCTCGCCCATGTTTACGGCCGCAAACTGGAATTCTCCGGGCCGGTGTATCAGTCGGGCAGCCGTGAAGGCGCTTCCCTTCGCCTGAAATTCTCTCACCTCGGTGGCGGCCTTGCCGCACTCACGCCTTTGACCGGCGGAATTTATTCTCAAGGTGGTCCGCTCCACACCTTCGAGGTCGCCGGGGCCGACAGTAACTTCGTCCCGGCCGAGGCCATGATCGACGGCGATACGGTTGTCGTGCGCAGCGCTGCGGTTCCCGCGCCCGCCGCCGTGCGCTACGCGTGGTCGAACTATCCCGCCACCGCCAATCTCTTCAACCGGGCCGGCCTCCCCGCCGCGCCGTTCAAGGCCGTGCTCAATCAACCATGATCACTCGGCGCGAAATGCTCCAGGCTGCCGCACGCTTCGCCTCCATTGCCCTCGCCGCCCCGCTGCTGCGCGCGCAGGGAACCCGGCCGCCACGGGACTTCGACGTCCGCGACTACGGCGCGGCCGGCGATGGCACGACGCCCGACACCGCGGCCATCCAGCGCGCCATTGATGAGGCCGCAGCCGCCGGCCCCGGCTCGCGCGTGCTCCTGCGCGGCGGCAAACGCTACCTCATCGGCAGCCTGCACCTGCGGGCCGGGCTCGATTTCCATCTCGCCGATGACGCCGAGCTCCTGGTCAGCACCGATCCGCGTGATTTTCCCAGTCGTGCCGCGCTCAACGCCCTGGACGCCCCCGGCCTGCGCCTGACCGGCACCGGCCGCATCAACGGCTGCTCGCGCGAGTTCATGACCCACTACGACGAGGCGGACGAGTGGTGGCGCCCGAAGGAGTTCCGTCCGCGCCTCGCCGTCTTTTCGGGCTGCCAAGACCTCGAGGTGAGGAATGTCACCTTCTTCGAGGCTCCGAGCTGGACGCTGCACCTTGTCGGCTGCCGGGGCGTGCTGGTGGACCGCGTGAAGATCCGCAACCAGCTCGACGTGCCCAACTGCGACGGCATCGATCCCGACCACTGCCGCGACGTGGAGATCCGGAACTGCGACATCGCCTGCGGCGACGACGCCATCGTCATCAAGGCCACGCGGCAGGGCGCAGCCTATGTCGGTTGCGAGAGCATCGTGGTGAAGGACTGCGTGATCGAGACGCAGGACTCGGGGGTGAAGATCGGCACCGAGACCGTGGCCGACATCCGCCGCGTGCGCTTCGAGCGCTGCGAGATCAAGACCAGCTGCCGCGGCTGCACGATCCAGCTGCGCGACGAGGGCAACGTGTCCGACATCGAGTTCCGCGACATCCGGTTCACCGCCCGCTACCATTCCGCCCCCTGGTGGGGCCGCGGCGAGGCCCTCTCGTTCACCGCCATTCCCCGCACCCCCGAAACCAAGGTCGGCACGATCAGCAATGTCCGGGTGACCAACGTCACCGGTCGCGCCGAGAACAGCCTGCGCATCAGCGGCTCGCCACAAAGCCGGATCCGGGACGTGCGCTTCGAGCAAGTCGCCCTGACCCTGGATCGCTGGACAAAATATTCCGGCGCCGTCTGGGACAACCGCCCGACGACCGCAGCACCCGGCCTCGAGCCGCACGCCACGCCGGCCATCCATGTCCGTCACGCCGACAATATCTCCTTCAAGGACTGCCGCGTGGCCTGGGGCGTGAATCCGCCAGATTATTTCACCCACGCCCTCGAGGCCGAGAACGTCACCGGTCTCGACCACCCCGGGCTGCAGGGCGGATCCGCCCACCCCGACCGCGACCCAGCGGTCAAAATCCATTGAACGCCCTACCTATGCATCATTCTAGTAGACCATGAAACTGATCCAGTCATCCCCCAACTGTCATTCTGAGCGGAGCGAAGAATCCAGCAGCACGACCCCTCGCGAAAGTTATTCTGGATTCTTCGCTCCGCTCAGAATGACCGGAATATTGGATCTGATCCGTGCTCATCCGCGTCATCCGTGGTCAATGCTCTGCTTCTGCCTTCTGCCAGCCTTGGCCTCGGCACAGATATTTGATCTCTCCACCGAGACGGGCTTCACCGCCGAACGCGCCCACGGCTTCGATCTCGGCACGGCGCCCAACGCCGATGGCCAGCCCTTCTATTTCTCGGTCGCCGTGCCCGAAGGCAACTACCGGGTCCGCGTCACGCTGGGGGGCGCTGCGGCCGCCTCGAACAACACCATCAAGGCCGAGACGCGCCAGTTGATGCTTGAGCGCGTGGAGACGAGACCCGGCGAGTCCGTCACGCGCACCTTCCTCGTCAACGTGCGCAACAGCAAAGTGCCGCCACCCGAGAGGAACGCCCCCGGTGGTTCCGCCGTGGTCCTCAACGACCGCGAGACCGGCCTGCTGCGCTGGGACGACAAGCTGACGCTCGAATTCAACGGCACCGCCCCGCGGGTCACCGCAGTCAACATCGAGCCGGTCACCGTCCCCACCGTCTTCCTCGCCGGCGATTCCACGGTCACCGACCAGGCCGGCGAGCCCGGCGCGAGCTGGGGCCAGATGCTCCCGCGGTTCCTGGACGGAGTCGCCGTCGCCAATCACGCCGAATCGGGCGAAACGATGAAATCGTTCCTCTCTGGCCTGCGCCTCGCCAAGGTGCTCAGCCAGCTCAAGGCGGGCGACTACCTCTTCATCCAATTCGGCCACAATGATGAGAAAAAACAGTGGCCGCAAACCTACGTGGAAGCGCACACCACCTATCAGGCCTATCTCCGCGTCTTCATCGCCGAGGCCCGGCTGCGCGGCGCCACCCCTGTGTTGGTCACCTCCGTGCAGCGCCGGAATTTCGACGAGCATGGCAAAATCAAAAACTCCCACGGTGACTATCCCGCCGCCGTGCGCGAGGTGGCGGCGGCGGAGAAGGTCGCTCTCATCGACCTCGAGGCCGCCAGCCGCACATTTTATGAGGCACTCGGCCCGGAAAAAGCCCCGCTCGCTTTCAGCAACGGCGGCAAGGACGCCACCCATCACAATAACTACGGGGCCTACGAACTGGCCCAGTGCGTCATCCAGGGCATCCGCGATGCACGGCTCCCTCTGGCGCAGTTTATTGTGGCCGACTTCACCGGGTTCGACCCGGCCCGGCCGGATGCCCCCGACACCTTCGCCCTCGCCGCCAGCCCCGCCCGCAGCCAGGTTGCCCCCCGCGGCAATTGAGTGCCTTGGCTTCCCGTGGTTAGCGGTAGGGCGAGTCATCCCTGACGAGCCACGTAAGATAGGCTGCGGCTCATCCCGAGGATTCGCCCTACCCGTTTGACTTTTCACCCCTTGCGTCCACGTGACGGTAAAGCGCGGCGGGGTTTCCGAATCCCGCCGACCCGCCTAGTCTGGCCCCCCCGGAGCCCAACCCCGCGCCCCCGATCCATCCACCCATGAAGCCGCCCTTCCTCCGCCTCGTCGCCCTGTTCAGCCTGTCCGCCTTCCTCACCGGCACCGGTGTCCGCGCCGCCGATGGTGCGGAAAAATACACCTACGTCGTCGTCCACGGCGCCACGGCCGGCGGCTGGGAATGGAAGAAGACCGGCAACTTCCTGCTGGCCGATGGCCACACCGTCTATCGCGTCACGCTCACCGGCCTCGGCGAGCGCATGCACCTCAACAGCCCGGACATCAACTTGCAGACCCACATCAACGACGTGGTCAACCTGATCCTGTTCGAGGACCTGCATGACGTGGTGCTCACCGGCCACAGCTACGGCGGCATGGTCATCACCGGCGTGATGGACCGGATCCCCGAGCGCATCCGCCATGTGGTCTTCTTCGACGCCGCCGTACCCGATGACGGTATGTCCATCTGGGACCTGTTCGGCGGCGCCCCGCGCGATCCGTCACGCATCGTGGACGGTTTCATGGCGGTGCCCTGGGTCAAGCCTGACACCAAGCCGCCGCACAGCGTGAAGCAGTCGATCAAATGCTTCAACCAGCCGGTCTCCTACAAGAACCCGCTCGCGAAAGCCCTGCCGGTGACTTATGTCGCCTTCGTGCCAAAGGACAAATCCGCCGAGGAGCGCGCCAAGACGGACAAAAGCTGGCAGCGCGCCGTGACCCGCGGCTGGACCATCCGCACCTTCCCCGGCACCCACGTGGCCATGGTGGAGGATCCACGCGGCATCGCGTCCCTCATGGAGGAAGTGGTCGGCGACACCAACAAATCGGTCGCGAGCGAGCCGTCCGCCCCCGCGGCCAAGTAACATCTTCTCCGCGCCGATCTCCATGAACGCCCTGCTGTCGCGACTCACCGCCCTGCTCCTTGCCGCGCTCGCGCTGCCCGCATTCGCGCAGACCACCCCGGCCCCCGCCGCCGCCTTTCCCGTCACGATCACGGTGGAGGCGGCGCACCCGGCCGGGCCGCTCCGCACGTTCTGGCGCTACTTCGGCGCCGACGAGCCCAACTACGCCACGATGAAGGACGGCCAGAAGCTGCTCGGGCAGCTGGGCGAACTCGCGCCGCAGCAGATTTATTTCCGCGCGCACAACCTGCTCTGTTCCGGCGACGGCACACCCGCCTTCAAGTGGGGCTCGACCAACGCCTACACCGAGGATGCGGCCGGCAACCCGATCTACGACTGGCGCGGCATTGACCGCATCTTCGACACGTACCTGGCGCGCGGCGTGAAGCCCCTCGCGCAGATCGGCTTCATGCCCGAGGCGCTGTCCTCGCAGCCGTCGCCCTACCGCCACGCGTGGCGGCCCGGCCTGCCCTATGAGAAAATCTACACCGGCTGGACGAAGCCGCCCAAGGATTACGCCAAGTGGGGCGAGCTCGCCTACCAGTGGGCGAAGCACTCCGTGGAGAAATACGGCGCGGCCGAGGTGAACACCTGGCGGTGGGAAGTCTGGAACGAGGCCAACAACCAGCCCAAGGGTTACTGGGGCGGTAGCGCGGAGGATTTCCGCAAGCTGCACGACTACGCCATCGCCGGGGTGCGCCGCGCCCTGCCGACCGCCCGCGTTGGCGGTCCGCACACCGCCGGCTCGGGCGGCCAGTTCATGAAGGACTTCCTCGACCATTGCCTGCACGGCACCAATTACGCCACGGGCGAAAAAGGCACGCCGCTGGATTTCGTCGCCTTCCACGCCAAGGGTTCGCCCAAGGTGGTCGATGGCCACGTGCGCATGGGCATCAACGCGCAGCTGAAGACCATCGAGACCGCCTTCGCCACCTTCGCCTCGTATCCCGAGTTGAAGGGCAAGCCGGTCATCATCGGCGAGTCCGACCCCGAGGGCTGCGCCGCCTGCCAGGGCCCGCAACTGGCCTACCGCAACGGCACGATGTATTCCAGCTATACGGCAGCGGTGTTCGCGCGGAAGCACGACCTCGCCGACCTGCACGGCATCAACCTCGAGGGCGCGGTCACCTGGGCCTTCACCTTCGAGGACCAGCCGTACTTCGCCGGCTTCCGGCAGATTGCCAGTAACGGCCTGACCATGCCCGTGTTCAATGTCTTCCGCATGTATGCGCAGATGGGGCCCGAGCGACTGCGCGCCACCAGCACGGCGGAGGTGCCGCTCACGCAGATCATCGATCAGGGCGTCCGCGGCGCCCCCGATGTCGCCGCGCTCGCCAGCCGCGCGCCCGGCCGCGTCGCCGTGATGGTGTGGCACTACCACGACGACGATGTCCCCGGACCCGACGCCGCGGTGTCACTCGCCGTCGACGGTCTGCCCGCCGGGCTCAAGGCGGCGAAGCTCACTCACTACCGCATCGATCAGCAGCACAGTAATGCGTACGCTGAGTGGCTGCGGCTGGGTTCACCGGTCGCGCCCAACGAGGCGCAATACACCCAGCTCGAGAAAGCCAGTGGACTGGCCGCGCTCACCGACGCCCCCGCATCAGTTACCGTCACCGACAGCCGGGCCGGGCTCGACTTCGCGCTCCCGCGCCAGGGCGTGTCGCTGCTAGTGCTGAGTTGGGACGAAACGCAGCAGAAGTTTTAACCACTAATGGGTTTCGCCAACGGCGAAACTTTGAGAAACCCCTCCGACTAATCGTCTCCAGTGTAGGATTTGGGGTCTGCTTATCGCAGACCAGTACAAACAGCCGGCGATTAGCCGGCCCCAGAATCAACCGTGGCGACGATAAGTCGCCACGCATCTCGCAGGATTCATCCCTTGATGAATCCATTAGTGGTTAAACCCTCCGGCAATCCGTCTCCTCACATCGCCGCGAGCAGGGCGGCGGCGGTTTCGTTGCACGGTGTCGCGATGCCGTGCTTGCGGCCGAAGCGCACGATCGCGCCGTTGCGGGCGTCGATCTCCATCGGCCGTCCCGCCAGGCGGTCGGCGTGGAGGGAGTTGATGCCATCGGGCGGGGCCTGGCGGCTGGCGGCCAGTATGGTCTCGGGGAGCGTGTCCTCCAGCACGGCGCCCTCGGCCCGGCCGACCGCCACGCACTCGCGTGCCAGCGCGAGGGCCAGCCGGCCAATGGCCTCGTCGCGGAACACGCCGGTGGGCTTGAGCAGCAGGGCGTTGATGGCCCCGATCGAGTTGAGGCAGAGCTTGCGCCAGACCGCGCTCTTGAAATCCGCCGTGGTCGACACGGCCAGCGCCGTGCCGGCGAACAGCTCGACGAACCGCGCCCCGGCGGGTCCCGTCGGCACGATCATTTTCCCCGGGCCCCGCTGGATGATGCGCCCGGGGGCGGGCCGCTCAGCAGGTATATCCACCATGACGGGCAAAATCTTCGCGGCCTCAAGGTAGGGCGCGAAGCGCTCCCGGTGCTCAACGCCGTTCTGCAAAATGGCGACCTGGGTCTGCGGGCCGACGAGTGAGGGAAACCACGCGGCCGCCCCGGCGGCATCATAGGCCTTGGTCGTCACCAGCACCCAGTCCACCGGCCGGCCCTGCGCCGGGTCGGTCAGGACGGTGGGCGCGAGTTTCACCGCGCCCGTGAGCAGCTCGACGGACAATTCCCCGACCGGACGGCGGACGCAGAGGATCAGCTCATGCCCGCCCCGTTGCGCAAGCGAAGCCGCCACCACGCCGCCGACAGCCCCGGGCCCGATGATTGCAATCGTCGCCATGGGCTCAGCTTTCGGGCTGCGTGTCACCCACCAGCGCGAGACACTGGATGGCCGCGAGGCCCCACTGCGCCGTGCCGTTAGAGGAGACAAAAGGCGCCTCGTCCACCGGGCGCAAAACCGTCGGGCCGGTGACTTTTTTGGTCTCGAACCGGCCCCGGCTCCGCTGCCCGCCGCCGCCTTCGGAGAATTCCTTCCAGGCGCGTTTGGCCAGCACGGCGTCGCCCTTCTGGCGCGCCGCATAGGCGGTCAGCCGCGAATGGCCTTGCTGGAGTCCGCCGGTGCCAAACGACTTACCCAGTCGCTTCACCTGTTCCTCGGCGGGAGCATTGTAGAGTTCGCAGTAGTCGAGCCAGACGCGCTTGAAGTCCGGCACGTCGAGCAACTGGATGAGCTCGGCGCAGACCTCGACGAGGCCGAAGACGGCGTTGAGGTGCGAGAGGCCGATCCGGTCGTGCTTCACCGGGTCAAAGGCGCCGGTGGCGAGGTGCATGGTCAGGCCGGTCGTGAAGAAACCCTTCGGCAGCGCGCCCAGGGTGCGCATGCTGGCGAGCAACCGGTCGCGCGAACGCGGATCGCCGGTGCGCTCCCACTCCGTGAGCCAGGCACCAGCCAGCGAGCCCCAGTCGGTGCCCACGCTCAGGCCGATGGTATTGGGCTCAGTGGGCTTGGCGCGGTCCAGGTCGCCGGGCTCGCGAGCGGTGGCCAGTTTGCGGCCTGGGAAAATTTTCAACAGCGCGCGGCCGGCCTCGACCTGTTCGCGCATGAGGTCGCCCACCCGTTCGTCGCCGGTCAGGTAATAGTAATAGCGGCGGTTGAGCGCGGTGCTGATGCGCAGCTGCTTGGCGCTGCAGCCCCAATGCTGGACGTTGTGGCGCGAGCCGAGCGGGGCGAAGCGTCCGAGATGGTGCACATCCACCTCGCCGGTGTGGCGGGTCATGGCCTCGGCGAAGCGGAAGACGTCGGCCCGGCCGCTCTTGAGGAAAAAGAGCCACAGCCAGAGGTCGGTCGAAAGCTCGGAATTGTCCCACGCGAAACCACCGATGTCGTAGCGCCACTCATGGCGGTCCGCATCGTAGGTGTGCATCACGTCGCCGTAGTTCCAGAAGCCATACCACCGGCGCTGCTCCCGCTGGCCGAGGTAGAAATCAAAGTGGGCGCCCAACCGGTCCTCCACCGCGGCGCGGGCCGGCGTGGAACGGTCGGCCGGACTCCACAGCCCGCCGAACACCCCGCACTGGTGCAGCCAGGCCGGTGAACTGGCGAGGAGTGGCGGCGACTCCAGCGTCCGCTGCAAAGCACCGAACGTCTCGCGCGTCGGCGTGGCCGCGAGGCACCAGAGATGGAGTTCGCTGGTGCGGGCGACGCCCTCGGGCGAGTTGAACCCCGGCTCGTAGTCCTCATAGGTGATCTCAAGGCCCCCGTTGTATTGCTTCTCAAAGGTGTCCTGCCCCATGCCGTCGTGATAGGGTCGCAAATCCATGGGTGCCGCACTGGGCGCCCACATCCACGCGGTCACGTCGGCCACCTCACCCGTGGCGCCGCGAATGTCGAACTGCGCGGGGTGACTCTGCCAGAAATTACGCAGGCCGAAAGCGACGCCGCCCGTGGGCGTGCCGACGTAGCCGAGGCCGCCCGCCCGCTGGCCTTGCGCCGAATCGAGCCAGGTAAAGCCGTCCCGGGTGCGCTTGCGGATCTGGAAGCCGTCCGCATTGGCCTGCACGAGCGTCCAGTCCGCGTAGGCCGGGATGTATTGGAGCCGGTCCGTGATCTGCTTGCTCCATTCCGCCAGCGGGGGCGTGGCGCGGCCGGCGAGTTGCGCCGACTTGACCGCGTCGCCGGGATCGCGGCGCAGGCCGGTGAGGCCGCGCACGGTCTCGGCGAACAACCCGTTCTCCTGCCCGCTGAACCGCACATGCCGGTCGTGGAGCGCGCCGGCCAGCGGCACGGCGAAGTTCACGCCCAGGCCGGCGATGAAATCCTTCTGCGCGTCGCCATCGTAGATAATGGTGTGCATCAGGCGCACCAGGTCGCCGCCGGCATGAAAATACAGCCGCACGACAAAGGGCAGCCAGGTGCGGCCTTCGCCGGCGTGCCGGCCCTCGAGCTTCACCACGGCGCGGACCGGGCCGGATTGTTCAACCGTGACCGCGGATATCTCGCCCGTGAAAGCCTCAACGCGCACCGCCGCCGCGTCGCTCCGGTTCTCCAGACGGCACACCAACCGGCCGGCCCGGGCGATCTCGTGGCCCGCGCGCGTGATGGAGCGGATGAGCGTGTCTCCCTTGCGACCCAGCACCGCGCGGATCACGCCGGTGTCGATCTCAATCGCGTCGGCGGTTTCACGCACGCTAATCGGATGGGCCGGTGCCGCCGGCGTGCCGGGCGCGATGCGATATTCGGCACTGGCGGGCGCATCGGCGGGAATGGCATGGGCCGTCCACTTCAAGGAGCCGTCCGGCCAAAAGGCGAGCGGCCAGCTTTGCAGCGCGACCGCGGTACCGTCGGCCGCTTGGAGGGCAAACGCGGTGGCGCGCCCATGCTGGCCGCGCGGCCAGGGCCGGCCCCAGGTCGTGCCGGGCAGGGTCGCCGGCACGCTGCCTTCGAGCCAGTGCAGAACATCAGGATCGACAGCGACCGGAGCCGGCGCGGCCGCGGGGGTTTCCGCGGCCCGCAGACTGCCGGCCAACTGCGTGGCCGCGGCGACAAGGGTGGTGGTGCGGACAAATTCGCGACGGGTGAGGTGATTCATGGGCGGTTAGGGTAATAGATTGACGCGGGGAGCAGAGCAGCGGCGAATATCCTTACACCCCCCGCCCTGACGGGCACCCCTCTTGATAGAGGGGATTTTCGTATTCGCTGGCTTGGATCCCCTCTAGGAAGAGGGGTGGCGCAAAGCGCCGGGGTGTGTCCGGCTGATGGGCGGAGCTCAAGGGTGTGAGATTTAATCGAGATGAAATACTTCGCGCAGGCCGAGCGAGACCGGGCTGTTATCCGGATTCGCCGGCATGATGTCACCCATGTGCAGCCACCAGCGCTGGCATTCCGGGGTGGCCGCGATGGTGGCCCAGCGGGCCTCGTCCTCGATCTCGACGTAGGCAAAAAGCTGGCGCGTGCCGGGATGGAGGAAGATCGAGTAGTTATGGACGCCGTGGGCTTTGAGAACCTTCTCCAGCTCGGGCCAGATGGGCCGGTGGCGGCGTTCGTATTCCTGTTCGTGTCCAGGCTGCACGGACATGACAAAGGCTTGGCGGATCATGGGGCGGTGGGAGGGGTTGGGCCGAAAAACCAGCCTACGCTTCGTTCCTGCGTCCGCAAGTGTGAGTCCGGAGGGCGGGACGACAAAAAAATCGGACGCTCCGAATTTGGCGTTGAGCTTCGTCTGAAAAAAGGGACTTTGACCAAACCCCATGTCCGCCCCGACCCTGCGCACGCTGGCCAAGACCCTCGGCCTATCCCGCACGACCATCTCCGACGCCCTGCGTGGTTCGCCGCGCGTGAAGGCCGAGACCGTGCAGCGGGTGCGCGAGGCGGCCAAGGCCGCCGGCTACGAGCACAATCCGCTCACCGGTGCGGTGATGTCGCAACTGCGGCGTTCGCGCGGCCAGCAGTTCCGGGGCGTGCTGGCGGCCTTGGAAATTGTGGAGCCGGACCGCGGCGCCCATGCCGTCCGCTACAACGAGGCGGTGCTGAAGGGCATCTCCGACCGGGCCAGCGAACTCGGCTTCAAGATGGAGCGCTTTGAGCTCGGGCCGGACGGCATGCGCCTGAACCGGCTCGATACGATCCTGCACACCCGGAACATCCAGGGGCTCGTGCTGCTGCCCGCCGCCGGCCTGCCGGACCTTACGGGCCTGAGCTGGGAGCGCTACACCGCGGTTTATTCCGACCTGTTCATCAACCACCCGCCCCTGCACTGCGTGTGCATGGACCACTACCGCTCGATGGTGATGCTGTTGCGCGAACTCCACGCCCGCGGCTACCGGCGGCCGGGCCTGTTCATGGAGATCGCGATCGACGAGCGGCTGCAATACCGCTGGGAGGGCGCCTTCCTCGCGATCCAAAAATACCTGCCCAACATCACCGAGGTGCCGGCCCTGCGTGCCCGCAACATCTCCCGCGAGGACTTCCTGCCGTGGTTCCGTAAATACAAACCTGACGTCGTGCTCGGCCACTTCCCGGCCGCGATCGAGTGGATGCGCAGCGCCGGCGCGCGGATACCCAAGACCCATGGCTTCGTCTGCCTGAATTCCCTCCGCACCACCGAGCCTTGCGCGTCGCTGGATTTCCAGCCCGGCCAGATCGGAGCCCGGGCCGCGGAGCTTGTCATCGGCCAGTTGCTCCACAACGAGCTCGGCATCCCGGTGCAGCCTTCCCTCACGACCATCCCGGCGCGCTTTGTCGAGGGCCCGACGTTGCGCGCCGCCGCCGTGAGCTAGCGGACCAAGGCCTTGAGCGGGTCGCCGGGCAGCGCACGCAGCGCCGCGGCCACGATCTCCGCGTTCACTTCCGCGCCGGCCTTGCTGGTGTGCAGGTTGGGGTCGCCAAAAAGCGGGTCGACCTGCACGGGCCCGAGCCTCTCGTAGCGCGTGGCGACGAGGTCGTTCACGTCGATGAAGGCCGCGCCTTCTGCTTCCGCGACCTGCCGCGCCCAGCCGCCGTAGCCGTCCGGCCCGCTACGCACAATCTTGCCGTCCTTCCAGGTCTTGCGGGGGGTGAGCGAGCACACGACCGGGGTCGCGCCCGCCGCGCGGGACTCGCGGACGAATTTGCGGATATACCAGCCGAAGCTGTGCACGGTCTCGTGCTGCTTGGTCAGTTGGTTGTCGATCTCCTCGGTCTCCTCGCCGGTGCCCTTGATGGTGCCGCGGGCCCGCGAGGTGTCGTTATAGGCGCCCGGATCGTTGTGTCCGAGTTGGATCAGGACGAAATCGCCGGGTTTAATCAGCATGAGCGCGCGTTCCCAGTGACCCTGCGTGAGAAAGGTGCGGCTGCTCAGCCCGCCGATGGCGCGGTTCACGACGTTGACCTTCGCCGGGTCGAAGTGCGCGCCGAGGCAGTCGCCCCAGCCCCACTGCCCGCCCGCGCCATCGCCGCGGCCGTTGCGCACGAGCGAATCGCCGATGAGAACAATCGACGGCAGCTTCGGGTCGGCGGGCTCCGGCAGGTTGAGCCAGCCGATGCGGTCGGCCTCGACCGCCTGGCCCTTGGCGGAAAGATACGCGCCGAAGGGGCCTTTGCGGATGCCCTTGAGTCCGGCGACCACCGCGGCGGCCTGCCGATCCGCCCCGGTCGGGTTCGGGTGGGTGTGATCGGGACCGAAGAACTCCTTCACCTTGGTCTCGCCCAGCGGCTGGAATTGATCCGCGACGATCCGCGAGAGATCGATGAACTCCACGCCCGCGGCTTGGGCCGTGACACGATCCCATTCGCGAAAGCGACCGGAGCCCCGCTCGATTTTGCCCTCCCGCCAAACATTTCGAATCGTGAGTGACAGCACCAGCGGGATGGCGCCCTTGGCCTTCACCTCGGCGATCATTTTGCGCACATACCAGCCGAACGTGTGCACGGTCTCGTGCTTTTTGGTCAGCACGTTGTCGATCTCCGACGTTTCCTCGCCCAGCCCGGGCAGCGAGCCGCGGGCGCGCAACGGCCGGGTGGAACCGGACGGCTCCTCGTTGATCGCGCCGCCATCGTTGTGGCCAAATTGGATCAGCACGTAATCCCCCGCCTTCACCGAGGCGAGCAACTGGTCCCACAGGCCCTCGGTGACAAAGGTGCGGCGGCTGCGCCCGCCGCGGGCGAGGTTGACCACGTTGAGCTTCGCCGGGTCGAAATAGTCCGCGAACGGCACGCCCCACCCTTGGATCGGGTTGCCGTTGTTCTTTGCCGCGGTGAAATCGCCGGCGATGAAGAGGGTCGGCAGTTTCAGATCCAGCCCCGCGACTTGGGCGGCGGCGGGATTGACCGACAGGTCGGGCGCGGGGGTCTGCCCGCCGGCGAGGAGCGGCAGCAGGAAAAGGGAGAATCGCAACCGGGAGGAATATTTCATGGGGGATCGATGTTTTTGCGGTGGTCAATCAGCCGGGGACGCGTGTGCTGGTGACATGAGAAAGTGGCTCGTGTGGCTGGTGCTGCTGCCGGGATGGCTCCGGGCGGAAGCGCCGTTGTACCGCGATGACTTCCGGAACGGCGCCATGCAATGGCTGGCCGAGGGGAACGCCAGCGCGATAGTGATGTTCGATGATGAGCCCCGGATGGTCATCGCCAACAAAATGGGCATCACGGTCTGGTTCCGCGAACGGCTGACCGCGCCCGTGACCGATCAGCTACACGGCGCGAGTCCTTTCCAAAGGCCGGGTATCGGACCTGAACTGCTTCTGGATGGCGACGGACCCGGCGCAGCCCGACGGAACGCTGTTCGTGCCGGGGGTCGTGCGCAGTGGTGTGTTCGCGGCCTACGACACACTGCGCACCTACTACGTCGGCTACGGGGGCAACAACAACACGACGACGCGCTTCCGCCGCTACGACGGCACCGGCGCGCGCCCGCTGCTGCCCGGTCACGAGCGGACGACGCCGGAATTTATGCTCAAGCCTGACCATGCCTATCGCCTCACCCTGGTTGCCGGAGCGGACGGACGGGTGCAGTTCATCCGCGACGGCGAGGTGGTGTTCGACTGGAAGGACCCGGAGCCGCTGCGCAGCGGCTGGTTCGGCTTCCGGTCGGTCGACAGTCAAATCGAGATCAGGGATTTCCAAGTGCATGCGTCGGTGGCTACGGCTGGAGCAGCCGGTCGATGAGCGGGCGCGGCACGGCCGTGACCGAACCGTGTTTCATGCGCTCCGCGGTGCCGGGAAAAAGAAACTGCACCTTGTCCGTCACATCCTCCCAGGTCTTCAGATCCTTGGAACGCATCGCGCAGTAATGCTTCTTCATGTACGCCTCGAAATACACCAGATACTCGTCGCCGATCTTGATCGCCGTCGGTCCCTCCGACCAGAGGCCGGCGGGGGAAAACGGCGCGGTGAGCGGACCGAATGGGCCGTGCACGGTTTCCGCGGTGGCGATCCGCAGGTTTTTTGCCGGTTCGGGAAATTTCGTCTCATCCTTCAGGACCAACCCTTGCTTGCCGTCGGCGCGCAGGAAGGTGGCGTCGATGCAGCTGAAGCCGGGATCATAGAACAGCGCGGTCGGCGTGAACGCCTGGAAATCCTTCGTCGTGGTGCAATAGATGCGGTGATTCAACTGGTCCTCGGAGGCCGCCGCCGACTGGGGAAAGCGTCCTGGGATGGTCGTGGCCCAGAAGATGACGAACTCGCCCCTCGCCTCATCGTAAACAATCTCGGGTGCCCAGCTGTTCCGCGCCGTGGGCTCGTGCGCCATCACCGGAATCTCGCGCTGTTCGGACCAGGTGATGAAGTCACGGGTCGAGGCGTAGCCGATGCCCTTCTCCCACCAGCCCGAGGTCCAGACCATGTGGTAGGTGCCGTCGGGGCCGCGCGCGACACATGGGTCGCGCAGGAGTTTCTCCTTGGTCCCGATCTTCGGCGGGAGAACGCTGCGACCCTCTTGCAATGGCTGCCACTTGTAGCCGTCCGCCGACCACGCGAGGTGGAGCCCGTCCTCGCCGTTCTTCGTGAAGTAGGTGAACAGGTAGGCGGTGTCCGTCGCACCGAACGCGGCCGAGGCCAGCAACAGCAGGCCGAGGATGAGACGTTGAATCATGCGAAAAGGCTCAGCCGCTCGCGAGTTTCAGGAGAAAGAGGAAGAGGCCGACGATGGCCGCGGAGAGCGTGCAGCACGCGAGGAAGCCGATGGTGTCGGTGCGGTCCCATTGGCAAAATTCCCAATTCGAGCCGGGCAAGAGTTTCGTGTGGTCGAAACGCGTGGGATTGCGCCGGGTCTCCTCCATGGTGGCGGCTTCCAACTCGGGAGTGTCGCCGACGGGCGTCTTCATTTTGCCGTAGAACTGCGCCACGCGCGCCGGGTCGGTGGGCCGGGTCAGGAGGCTGACGCCGATGAGCACGGCGAAGGGAAACAGCGCATCGAAGAAGAACTGGAGCGTGAACCGTTGCGTGGGCGAGAGGGTGGCGACCTCCACGCCGGCGCGGCCCAGCAGCCAGGCTTCGAAGTTGAAGCGGTTGGTGCGGGTGGACGCCGCGATGTAGGGACTAGCGAGATCGCGCGCGTCGCGGTGGATCACCTTGGAGAAATACACCCCGGTGCCCGGCTTGGTGCTCGGCTGGGCGAGGACCGCGCTCTGGGCGAGCGCCGGAAACTTGGAGGCCGTCCACGGGATCACCAAAATCGTCAGCGTGGAAAGGATAACACACACCCAGACGGCGGGGGCCGTGACGCGCCGCCACCAATAGGTGAGCAGGACGGCCGCGCCGAACGGGATGTTCACCGTGAGCACGATGTTCACAATATCGTAGAAGCTGCCCATCAGCGTGGCCGCGACGGTGCCGAGGATGAGCACGGCCACGATGGTGCAGCGCGCGTAGAAGACACCCTGCTGCTGGGTGATGTCGGGCCAGATCTGGCGGTAGACGTTGCGCACGAAGAGGGACGAGATCGCGAGCGCCTTGGCCGCCAGCGTGGACATGGTGCCGGCGAGCACCCCGGCGAGCATCAGCCCGACCAGGCCGGGGCCGAGCAACTGGTTTGACATCGAGCCCCACACCGCATCGGGATCGGACAGGCCGCCGGCCCCAAACATCGCCACGGCGATCAACCCGGCGAAGGCCCACATGATGATCATGAGGCGCTTCAGGTAGGTGCCCGAGACGCCGGAGCGCGCGGCAAACTCGTTCTTCGCCGAACCGCAGATGCCCATGTTGTGGCTGAGCCCGCCATTCTGCACGATGCTCACGAGCAGGATCCCGCCCAGGCTCCACACCGTAAACTGCGCCCCGCCCGCCGCCCCGAACAGGTTGAACATTTCCTTCGGCACTTTCTCCGCCAGCGCGGACCAGCCGCGGATGGCCTGCAGGCCGGTGGGAATGAGCAGCAGGGAGAAGACGATGATCAGCACGCTCTGCAGGCCCTCGTTGACGGCGGCGGCGGCCATGCCGCCGAGCACGATGTAGGTGCCGACAACCAGCGTGAAGATCGCGTAGAAGGCCAGGTCGTTCAGCACCGTGATGTAACTGCGCAGCTCGCCGCGGGCGTTGCGGTCGCGCAGGGTGTCCAACCGCAGCTGGACGTCGGGGGCCAAGAAGGCGGTGGCGCGCTGCTGCTCCAGCTGTTTCAGCTCGCGATAGCCCTCGACGGCGGCCCGGTCCGCCGCCGTCCACTGCACTTCCTGTTTCACCACGAGCGACGAGGCGATCTTGTAGGCCGTGACGTTGCCGAAGCCGAGGAACACGCATGCGACGAGGATCTGAAACGTGGCGTAGAACAGGCTGAGCCCCTTGCTCGCATAGCGGTCCTCGAACAGATCGGAAACGGTGGTCAGCCGCACGCGGCGGAACCAGACGTTCATGAACCAGAAATACGGATTCATGAACACGGTCTGGAACGACAGCCACGCGCCGGGCGCGCCCTGCTGGTAGACGAAGCTGGCCGTGCTGACCGCGCCCTGCGGCTCGGTGGCGTTGCCGAAATTCAGGAAAAACTGGTAGAGCTTGCCGAGTTTGCGGCCTGCCAGGAAAAATCCGTCCTCGTTCTGGGTGGCGCCGGCGGCCCGGCGGCCGATCCAGACCACCGCCACGAGATAGGCGAGCACGACAAAAATATCGAGGGGGTGCAGGCTGCCGAGGCGCATAAAATTCGAGGGGGTGGTGGGCGACCAGCGCCGGCGGGGAGATGGAGACGGCGCAGCGAGCACCATGCAGCTCCGCGCCGGTTATTCAATCCCGGCATGGGTCCCGCCCTCGGACAGTTCGGAGGAAGAAACTTGCCTGCCCACCGGAGGACGGGGATAGCGGAGCCTGCCTATGACGAGTCGCCCCGCTGCGTTACCCCTGAAGATGCATTGGTTCAGCCTGCTCGCGGTGGTGGCCGGGGTGGGCGGTTTCGTCGCCTGGGACGCAATTGGACGCAGCCGGCACTTGGTGGAGCTGAGTGCCCGTTATGGGGTCACGGTCGACGCCCCGCGGATTGATGCGAATTCGCCCACGGGTTACGAGCAGGGCAAAAGATCGTTGCTCCTGCCGGCCGCGGACACCTCGCATTGGGTGATGCAAACTCAGGCCATGATGGCGGAAGGCGCCTGGCGCATCCGGCACGTCAGCTACGACAATGCCCCCGCTGGACGGGAAGTGCATTGGGCGGCCCCGCTGCATTGGTGGCTGGCCGGGCTGGCCTGGCTGGATCACCAGCTCTCCGGCCTGCCCATGGGAATCTCGGTCGAGTACGCCACCCTAACCGCCGGCCCGGTGATGCTCGGCGTGGTATTGCTCGGGCTCATGCCTCTGCTCGGCCGGAAATTTTCCCTCACGGCCGCCGGCCTGGCCGCCCTCGGCATGGTGGCGGTCTATCCCTTCTATACCGAATTCCTGCCCGGGCGGGCGGATCACCACGGGTTGGTGTATGTCTGCTGTCTGCTGACGGTGCTGGGCCTGGCGGGCGGAACCATGGCGGCGTCCCGAAAGTCGGCGCAAAGCTGGTTCACCGGTTCGGCCCTGGCGGGCGGAGCGGGATTGTGGATCAGCGCGGCGACCGAGGTGCCGGTCCTGATCGGCCTCGGGCTCGGCGTGCTGGCCGCGGCCCGGCTGGGGCGCGGCGCCGCACCGCGCCTGGCCTGGCAGGATGATCCGGGCCTGTTCCGGTTCTGGGGCCGGGTTGGTGGGAGCGCAAGTTTTGCGGCCTGGCTGCTCGAGTATTTTCCCTCGCACCTCGGCCTGCGACTGGAGGTGAATCATCCGCTGTATGCCGTGGCGTGGATTGGAGCGGGCGAAGCGCTCCGGGTGGCCGTCCTCGCCCTCCGGGATGGCGTGGCGTCCCTGCCCCGTCGCGACCGGGTGATGGGAAGCAGCGCCGTCCTGCTTGTCCTGCTGCTGCCGGCCATCATCGCCGTCACCGCCGCGAAAACTTTTACCGTGGCTGATCCGTTTGTCTGGCAGCTGCACTCGCGCTACATCACGGAGTTCAGCAGCCTGCCGTGGAACCTGTCGTTGGCGGGAACCAGCTGGCGTTCACTCAGCCTGTGCCTGCCAGGGTTGCTGCTCGCCCCTGCCCTCTGGCTGGCCGGGCGGCGCAACACGCCGGCCGAGGCCCGCGCGCAAATCATCCTCGTCCTCCTGCCGGCGCTGGTGGGCTGGGCGCTGGGCTGGAGCCAGGTGCGCTGGCTGGGCCTGGCCTATGCGCTGACCGTGCCGGTGCTCGCGGTTTACTTCCGCATCATGGAGTCATCGGCGGACGTCAGCCGCCGGACGCGCACGGTTTGGACGCTCGCGCTGGGGCTGTTGCTCCTGCCCGGCGTGGTGGCGGTGGTGCAGCGGGCCCGGGCCAGCGCCGAATTCACGGCGGAGGAAATTCATGCCCTGGTGGAACGCGATGTGGCGCACTGGCTGCGGCAACGCAGTGGCGATGATCGCGCGGTGGTGGTGAGCACCCCGACTCCGACCACCAATCTGATTGCGCTCGGCGGACTCAACGGGCTGGGCACCTTGTATTGGGAAAATGCCGCGGGTCTGAAAAAAACGGGGGCCTTGCTGGCCGCGGCCTCACCGGCCGAGGCGCGCCAACTGGCCGGGCAGTTCGGCGTCACGCATCTCGTCCTGTTTTCGTGGGACGCTTTCGAAGTCCCCCTCGCCAAACTCTACCGCGGCGTGCCCGAGTCGCAGCCTTTTCCCCCGGACCTCTTTGTCGCGCAACTGCTGGCGGCACCGGTGCCCCCGCCCTGGCTGCGGGCCGTGCCTTTTCCGCTCCCACCCCATGCGGTGTTGCAGGGGGCGCAGGCCAGGGTCTGGGAGATCGTCCCGGAACAGTCGGCGGCGGCCGCCACGGCCCGGGCGGCGAATTACTACCTCGAGCTGCGCCAGCCGGCGGTCGCCGCCCGCTTCGCGCCCCTGCTCGCCGGCTTCAAGGAAAACCTGATGGCCAATGTCATGCTCGCGGGCATTGCCTCGCGGCAGGACGATGCGGCCGCCTTTGATTCCGCCTTTGCCCGTGTCCTCGCCCAACTGTCGCAGGCGGGCCCGCTGGAGCTGGACGAGCAGGTGCACCTCGTGGTGGTGCTCGCCGTCGGCCAGCAGCCGGTCCTCGCGCAGGAGCAACTCCGGCTGGCGCTGCGCAAGGCCGATGAGCGCAGCCTGCGGCACCTCACCGCGGGGACCCTGCATGATCTGCTCGCGCTCAGCGAGGCGCTCGCGGTCGGCTGGCCTGATCCGGCGTTGTGGCAACTGGCCCGGAGCCTGGTGCCGCCCAACCGGCGGCAGTGAACCGGCGGGTCAGCGTTGCAACTCGAGGGCGCGGGCGAGATTTTCGCGGACCAAGGCATCGTCGGGCCGCTCTTGGAGAATTTGCCGGTAATGCGCGATGGCCTCGTCGATCTGCCCGGTGACCAACAGCGCATTGGCCAGGTTGTTGCGGACCCCCAGGTGTCCGGGCGCGAGAGCCAAAGCCTGACGGTAACGGGCGATGGCCCCGTTGAAATCCCGCTGCGCGGTCGCCCGGTTGCCGAGATCATTGTAGGCCGCGGCCAGGCCGACCGCCACATCCTGGGTGTCGGGTTGGAGTCGCCGCGCCTCCTCGTAGTGGGGAATGGCCTCCGCGGCATGGCCGGTGCGGGCCAGGGCGATGGCCAGATTGAAGTGGGCATCCGCCGAGGCCGGATTGATGCGCACCGCCGCTTCACCATGCGGCACGGCCTCCGCCGGCCGGCCGAGGCGGACCAGGGCGTCACACAGGTTGAGCTGCACGCCGGTGAAGTCGGGCATGAGCCGCCCGGCCTCCTGGTAATGCCCGAGCGCCTCTTCAATCCGGCCCAGGTCGGTCAGGGCAACGCCGAGGTTGTTGTGCGCGCGGGCATTTTCCGGGCGGTGCGCGACGGTGTCGCTCCAGAGCGCCAGTTCGCTGTGGTAAACCTGGTTGCGGCGGATGGTCAGTCCGCCCGCGACCACGGCCAGCACCATGAGCACCGGCACGCTGCGGCGGCCGAGCCAGCGGCCGGCGCCCAGCACGAGCAAAACGACCACGGACACGAGCGGCAGATACATGCGATGCTCGGCCATGGACTGAGTCACGAGCGGCACCACGCTGGAACTCGGCGCCAAGATCACGAAGAACCAGGCCCCGAGGAAACCGAGGACCGGGCGGCGCACGAGGGCCCAGCCCGTGCCGGCCAGCAGCGCGAGCACGACGGGGCCCTGCCACCAGACCTCGCGCCATGAATTCACCACGGCTCCGCCGTAGTCGACGACCAGCGGATGCGGCCAGAGGGAGAGCTTCAGGTAGAGCAGGAGCGCTTCGCTCTGCTTCAGCAAATAGGCCCACGGGGAAACGCCGAGCCCGAGACCGGCCGCGTCGCCGCGCGTGCCGCCGCCCGCCAGCACCAGCCACGCCAGCAGCAGCCAGGTGGCGGCGAGCGCCGCGTAGTAACCGCGCCGCTGCCGCCAGGCGGCGGCAAAACTTCCGGCCACGAAGGTGCGGTCGTAGAGCAATACCATGAGAGGCGCCGTCACCATCACTTCCTTCGTCGCCATGCCCGCCAGACAGGCCAGCACCGAGAGCGTAAGCCACCCGCGGGCGAAACCATACAGCGCGGCCAGATAAAACAGCCCGCACAGCGATTCCGTGCGCTGCGAGATCAGGGTGACCGACTCGGTCTGGAACGGATGCACGGCCCAGAGCAGCGCGATCACAAAGGCCGGGGCCACCGGCCCCGCAAGCGTGCGGCGCACCAAACCGAACAGGGTGAGGGCGGCCGCGGCGTGGATCAGGAGGTTGAGCGCATGGTAGCTCCGCGGCGAGTTGCCCCCGAGCGCATGGTTCAACGCGAAGGAAAGGTTCACGACCGGCCGGCCGGTGGTGCTGCTCCCATCGGCGGGCGGCCTCAGCGCGGTGCTGAACGAGCGGATGGTCGGATTGGTCGCGACCGCACTGACGTCGTCGAAGAGGAACGGTGCCGTCAGGCTGTTCCAATAGACGAAGACGACCGCGCCGGCCAAAATCGCCGCCAGCATGAGCAAGCGCGGCCGGGAGACGGGGATGGGCGGGGTCGGCGGGGCGGAATTCACGGTCGGACAGAGTCACGCTCAGGGAGCAGGGCGAGGATGGTCAACTGCTTCCCGGGGTGCAGCAATATAGGCAATAAAAAGCACCCCGGCTTGCGGCCGGGGTGCGGAGGGTTGAATCGCCCGCGTCGCTCAGAAATCGAACGTGGTGGTGACGAACCAGGACCGCGGATCCTTGATGCGGTATTGGGCGCGCGTACCGTCGGCATTGAACAGGGTGGCCTGCAGGCCGCCGTTCTCAAAGGCGTTACGCACGTTCAGCTGGATCTTCAGCCGCACCTTGTCGGCCAGGATTTTCCGGCTGTAGGAGAGCCACATGTCGGCGCTGGTCTCGGCCGGCGTATAGATCGGCCGGGCGAGATCGGGGAACGAGATCAGGGCGGAGGTGGCATTGGGCCGGGCATAGGTGGTGGGATCCTCCAGGCCGTAATAGCCGGCGACCGCCTTGTCCGCCCAGCGCACGCTGCCACCGACCGAGAAGCCCTTGAACCGGCCCTGCTCGAAGTTGTAGTTCGTCAGGTAGCTGAAGCTCCATTCCCGTTGGTTGGTGGCTTTCGTGCCCTGCAGGCCGATGAGCTGGTAGAGCCCCGCCTCGACAATGCCGGCATAGGTGCTCGAAGGGGTGCTGGTGGCGCCGAGGGTGTTGGAGTTGGCATCGGCATTGAAGCCGTAACCGGACCAGAAATTGGTCACCTTCAGTTTGTTGCCGTTGGCCTTGGTGTATTCCGCCGGCAGATCCGCGGCCGCCAGCGCCTGCCAGATCGGTTTGCGGTAGGCGATCCATTCGCCCAGTTCCTTGGCCGCCTTGGAATAGGAGGATTGCTGCTGGCCGACCGTCAGCTTCATGGTCCAGTTGCGGAGCGGGTTGTAGGTCAGCTGCAGTTCCTTGCCCTTCGCGGCGTTCGACTCGGTGGCGGCGATGTTCAGCCCCGTCGGCCAGTCAAACGGCAGGCCCCAGAGGGCGGCCACCGCGGTCTGCTGGGCGCTGGTCAGCGGCCGGACCGTGTTGTTGGCGAAGTCCACATCCGCGGGATTTTCCCCGGAGCGGATGCGCACGACGTTGATGGCCCAGTCGCGACCGGCGGAGGTGTCGATGCGCACCGTGCGGCCGACGACCGTGCCGGCGGCGCTGGACACGGCATTTTCGTTGGACGCCTTATACCAGTTGAGCCGGACCACGAGCTTGTTGTCGAAGAATGATGCGCCGAAGCCATAGTCCTTGCCCTTGCCCGAGGGGATGGGCAGCCGTGTGCCGAAGTAGTCGGTCTGGATGGCGGTGGGTGCATTGAAGTTGTCGGACTGGTTGTAGTAGACGCTCAGGTTGCGGAGGACGTCCGACAGGAAGCTGCCGTTCTCGGCCTGATGGTCGAGGCCGGCCCAGCCCTTGAAAGGACGAATCACGCCACCGGTCGTCTTGGTGTCGCCCGAGACGCTGAGCGGAACGCCGAGGACCGCGTCGAAACCGGGGACACCAAAACCATTGAGGTAGAGGTCGGCGTTGGTGTAGGCCGAGCGGTTGTTCTGCTCGACCTTAACCTTGTCCCGGCGCCAGCCAAAGGTCGGGATGAGGCGCTCGTTCCAGAGGTAGCCCTGCCAGGCGAAGCTGCTGGACGTGGTCTTGCGCTGCGTGACACCGAAGTTGGCGCCGGCGTAAAACTCGTTCACGTCGAAATACATGTCGGCGCTCTTGAAGCTCTGCGAGGGCCAGTCGTAGAACCGCATCTGCGCCGTGTCCGGGCCGCCCATTTTCGGCGTGCCAAAGACATCGATACCGTGGGTGACGGTGGCGGGGCTGGCGCTGCTGCCGGTGTAGTAATAGCGCGAGATCGCGGCGGCGTTGCCGGCCCAGCTGTTGCGGCCGTTGCCGGTGGCCGCGAGGGCGGTGGCCGTGGGCAGAAAGCGGGGATCGCCGCCATCATACGAAAGGCGGTAGCGCAGGTTGTTGTTCCACTGCCGCTGCGAGCTGACGAGACCGAGGAACCGGTGGTGGCCCAGATTGCGGGTCCAACCCTTGTTGTTGGTCAGGTCGAGCTCATAGGCCAGCATGGCGCGAAGGCTCTCATTGGACTCGGGGTGGGAGAAGGAATCCGCCTGCCAGTCTGCGAAGTAGGTGGAACCATAGTAGGGATTCGTGGAGCCATCCAGCAGCTTGGTGTTGGCATCGACGAACAGGCGCACGGCATCGTTGGCCTGGCCCTGGCCGTAGTGGGTCCATTCCTTCATTTCCTGGCGGAACCAGCCGGCGCTGAAATTCAGGTTGGGCAGAATCTGCTGCTGCAGTTCGATGTTGGAGGTTTTGGCCGATTGCGTGCCGTAATTGGACCCCTGGACATTGTATTTCTCCCAATCGTAGATCGACTTGTCGGTGACCGCGACATCGTACCAGGTGTTATAGCCGGTGGCGCCGGTGCTGGCGGCCGGCAGATTGGGCTGGGCGGCGCGGGTGATGAGGTAGCGGGCGGCGGCGGTGACCTGCTGGGCCTGCGTGCGCGCTGCGTCGGCGGGGGCGGCATAGACGTTGTTGGGGGCCGTGGTGGCCGTGCCGCCGGCCAGGGTGGCGTCAGCCCAGTAATCCACGATCTTGCCCCCGTCGATGCGGATGCGCTGACGGTTGGCCGAGCCGAAGGTCACGCTGGGGACATAGAGCGAGGTGGTGCCGACGATCGCGCCGTTCAGGTTCACCACGCTGTCGATGACGCCGTTGCCCGTGGGGGTGGACACTGTGCTGACGAAGCGGGCGTCGCGGGTACTGAGGAGGTACGGGCCGCGGGTCGTGCCGTTCGAGAAGCTGATCATCTGCGTGGTGGGATCCCAGGACGGCTTGAGGGCCCTGATCCAAGGCGACACCAGGTCAAGCGGCGAGGCGAAGTTGGGCCGGTTGTTGTAGTTGTCGTAGTTCTCGTAACTGGCCGTGATCTTGGTCCGCCGGAAGGGCTGGAAGGTGAGCGCCCCGTACTGCCGGCGGTAGACATCGGACGAGGGCTTCCGCTGGAAGCCGCGGGAATCATACAGCCCGGCGATGTAGAGCGCGAGATTGTCGCCGATCGGGATGTTGGTGTTGAAGCTGGCGCGCCAGGCATCGAAGCTGCCGCCGCGCAGCTGGACCTGCGTGTGCTGCTTGCCGAGCACGGCCGCGCTGGACGACTGGTTGACGATGCCGGAGGCGCCGCCTGTGCCGAACAGCATCGAGTTGGGGCCGCGGCTGATTTCCACCGAGTTGGTGTTGTAGCTGTCGAAGGCGAGGCGCTGGATCGTCGGGTAATTGTTCTGGGCCGTATCCGCGGAGCCGAGGCCGCGCACGCGGTTCGCCGTGGCGATGCCGAAGGGCGTGCCGTCGTCGGCGCTGTAGCCGCCGATGCCGTCGCGCAGCACGCCGCGGTTGTTGTAGGTCGGCGTGTAGGTGGCCGCACCCTCGGTGTTGGCCTCATAGAGAAACACGTCGTTGATATCGAGGGAGCCCGTGTCCTCCAGCTGCTGCTTGGTCACCACCGTGATGGAGGCGGCCAGGTCGGCGAGATTGGAGTTCAGGCGGCTGCCCATCAGGGTGTTCTCGGCGAAGTAGCCGGAGTCCTTCGTGGACGTGACGACGAAGGGGGAGAGTTCGAGGGTCTTGCCATCCTTGCCGACCGCCGCGGGCGTTGCCGGCGGGGTGGCGGGGGCGGCCACCTGCGCAAAGGCAGGCAGGGCGAGGGACAGCGCCAGCAAAGGCGTCAGGAAACGCCGGACTCGATCAGGGTGCAGGGTGAGCGGGGTCATGGTTCGGTTGGGGTCAGGTATGGTTTGCGAAAACATCTCGGTGCGCGCGTGGACGCGAACACTCGAATGCCGGGGTTGGGGTGCGAGGTGACGTAACGTATAGTCGGGGTAGTGCCTACTACCCCCCACGAGAACCCCCCAAAATACCAGACACAACCGGGCCTTGTTTCAGACAGTCCGAGTTGACCGGGGTAAAAATGCCGGTTCCGGCATCGGGCCGGACCGGGCTGCCATCTCAGAAGTCAAACTGATCTATATTGGCCCGGTTGAAAATGAAGGGCCGGCCCAGCAGGATGTTGTCCCCTTCGATCCGGAATTCCCCGAGCGCGCCGGCGTGGAAGGATTTGGCTCCGGGTTGCAGCTTGCCCTGCGCCAGCGCCACCGCGGCCTGGACGGTCAGGTAGCCCAAGTCGCCGGTGTTCCAGAGGACGACACTGTCGGTCACGCCCTCGTGGACGTAGCGCTTGTTTTCGTTAGGCAGGCCCAGGCCGATGACCTTCACCTTGCCGACCTTGCCCGCCTGCTTGACGGCCTCGGCGGCCCCGGGTGTGCCGGGAGTGCAAATGGCCATGATCAGTTTCAGATTGGGATTCGCGCTCATCAGCGTGGTGGCTTCGGACTGCGCCTTGTCCTTCAGATCGTCGCTCGGCCGGACCGCGATCAGTTTCATCTTCGGGTACTTGGCGGCCAGCCGCGCGTCGATGTGCTTCAGCCACTCCCGCTGGTTGCCCGCGGTGAGCGTGGCGGTGATGATGGCAAACTCCCCCTCCCCGCCCATCAGGCGCGCGGCCTCGTCGAGCAGGCCGTGGGCGATGCCCTCGGGCGTGGCCTGGTTGACAAAGAACGAGCGGGCGTCGGGCAGGGCATCGGCATCGAAGGTGAGCACCTTGATGCCCTGCTGCTGGGCCTTGCGGAGCGCGGTGGAAAGGCCTTCCTTGTTCTCGGCCGCCACGGTGATGACGTCGACGCCCAGCGTGATCCAGT